>CAYODK010000084.1:0-21129 GCA_964402695.1 uncultured Verrucomicrobiota bacterium | reverse complement strand
ACGCCGCGTTCGACAAGTAGGACGGTTCACAGGTTCCAAGGTTCGGAGGTTCGCAAGTTCCAAGCCTTGGAAGACCGACACCCGGCGGGGCGGGCCCCAAAGCCCCCCCGCCGGTTCTCTTTCAGCGGGGCGCGAAGGCCTCGATGAACTTCGCGATCGCGCGGACATCGTGGTAGTTCGCCTTCCAGTTGTGCGCCTTGTCCGGCCGCAGCGGGGAACCGTCCGCATGGACCGAGTCGACCCAGACGCGGTCCTTCGGGTCCGCCATGTGGCGGTCGATGAAGCCGTTCAACCCGACCAGCGCATCCTCCAGCGCGGCTTCGCGGCGGTGGACGAGAAGCTCGGTCAGCGCAGCCATCATCTCCGCCTGGACCCACCACACCTTCCGGAGGTCGTCCGCGGGCGCATCGCCGGCGCCGCGGTGATGGAGCCCGCCGCGGGCGGCGTCCCACCCGTGCGCGAGGGCATGGTCGACGTGCGCGCGGAAGTGATCCCAGGACGGCGCAAGGCCGAGCGCCCGTTCGGCCTCGACCATCAGCCATCCGAACTCGACGTTGTGGCCGTACGAGAGCCCTGCGCTGCGCGGGTCCGTCACGGGCGTCCAGTCGGGATTCCGGTGGAAGCACGAGCGTCCCGGCTCGCGCGGGTAGAACCACTCCTTGTTGATCCGCAGCGATTCCTCCAGCGCCGCCTTCACCGCCGGATCGCCCGTGGCGCGGAACAGCTCGGTGAACGCCTCCATCAGGTGCAGATGGGTGTTGGCGCTCTTGAGGCCGGCGACCTCGGGCTGGCCATCGGGCGAGCGGAGCGGCAGCGGGATCCAGTCGCGTTCGAAGTGCTCCGTCCATCCGCCGTGCTTCGGATCGTGCGCGCGTGTCCGGATCACGCGGAACAGGTCGAGGGCGCGATCCAGCGGCTCGCGGCCGCCCCCCGCGCGATGGAACTCGACCAGCGCGTAGAGCACGAAGGCGTGGCCGTACATCATCTTGCGCGGATTGCGCGGGCGTCCGTCGGGCTCGGTGGTCCAGAAGCAGCCGCCGAGTTCGCGGTCGAAGAAGCGGTCCGACAGGAAGCGGTATCCCTGCGCGGCGGCCGCGAGGTAGTTCCGCTTCGGATCGGAGTAGCCGAGGCGGTGCGCCAGGGAGAAGGTCCAGACCATGCGGGCCTGGGTGACGACCATCTTCTCCTTGGCCGGCCCCGGACCGTTCCCGGCGTCCGCCAGCCGGTATCCTCCGTGCGCCGCGTCCTGCGCGGTGTCGAACCAGTACGGCAGGATCGAGTCGCGCAGTTCGGCGCGGTGGCGCGCCGCACGGTCGGCCAGCGGATCGGCGGCCGCTGCGGCGGCGGCGAACCCGACAAGGGTCGCCAAGGCGCGGAGTGTCGTGTTCATCGGCCTTCGATCTTACAGACTTTGCAACGACCGTGACATTCAATGTACGATCGGCGGGGCGGGGAGACGGGCAGAGAGGCCCTCCGGGGGCGGCGGCTTTGGAAAGGACCCGGGGAGGCAACGAAAGGAGCACGGAATGCGCGCTCGGTCATGGCTGGGGATGGCGGTGCTGGCGTCCGGGATCGCCACGGGGATGGATGCCGCACGCGCGGCGGACGCGCGGCCGCCGAACCTCGTCTTCATCTTCATCGACGACCTCGGCTACGGCGACATCGGACCGTTCGGTTCGGTTTCGAACCGGACCCCGAACCTCGACCGGATGGCGAACGAGGGATTGCGGCTGACCAGTTTCTACGCCGCCCCGGTATGCACGCCGTCGCGCGCGCAGGTGCTGACCGGCTGTTACGCGAAGCGCGTGTCGCTGCCGACGGTGATCGGCCCGTGCGCGGCCGTCGGTCTCAACCCGCAGGACCACACGATCGCCGAACTCCTCAAGGCGCGGGGCTACGCGACGATGTGCATCGGCAAGTGGCACGTCGGCGACCATCCCGATTTCCTGCCGACCCGCCACGGCTTCGACCGCTATTTCGGGATCCCCTATTCCAACGACATGGGCGGCGGAGAGCGCCGCGGCAACCGCCCGCCGCTGCCGCTGGTCCGCGACACGACCGTCATCGAGGTGCTCGACGACGCCGGCCAGAAGCGCGTGACGGAGCGCTACACCGACGAAGCCGTCGCCTTCATCCGGGAGAAGAAGGACGGTCCCTTCTTCCTCTACTTCCCCCACACGGCCGTCCATACTCCGATTCATCCAGGCGCGGCGTTCGCCGGCAAATCCGCCAACGGCCGCTTCGGCGACTGGGTCGGGGAGGTCGACTGGAGCGTCGGGCGCGTGCTCGACACGCTGCGCGAGCTGGGACTCGCCGGGAGGACGCTCGTCGTCTTCAGCAGCGACAACGGGCCGTGGCTGTCCAAGGGCAGCGACGGCGGAAGCGCCCTCCCGCTGCGGGGCGGCAAGGGCGGGACCTTCGAGGGCGGCGTCCGCGTGCCGACCGTCGCCTGGTGGCCCGGCCGCGTTCCGGCGGGCGCATCGTGCGACGCCGTCGCGGGCAACATCGACCTGCTGCCGACCTTCGTCGCGCTCGCCGGCGGCACGGTGCCGGCCGACCGCCCGATCGACGGACGCGACATCTCCCCGCTGCTGTTCGGCGCTTCGAAGGAATCGCCGCGCGAGGCGCACTTCTACTTCGCCGGCACCTCCCTGCAGGCCGTCCGCGCCGGACCGTGGAAGCTGGCGATCGCCCGCCAGAACGAGGGCATGGGCCTGAGGTCGAAGCCGGCGCCCGACCCGTTCGCGCCCGTGCTCTACAACCTCGACGAGGACATCGGCGAGCGGACCGACGTCGCGGCGAAGCACCCCGGGGTCGTGAAGCGGCTGCAGGATCTCGCCGCGCGCATGGACGCCGACCTCGGCATCACCGGCACCGGCCCGGGCGTGCGCGAGCCCGGCCGCGTGCAGGCGAACCCCGGCCTCTGGCTGCCCGGCGCGCAACCCGCCGGGCCCGCGCCATCGAAGTCCGTCGACGTGTCCGCCCTGAAAGCCGGCGACACGCTGCCCGCGGAGAAGGCGCCGCAGGTCGGCGGCCGGGCCTTCGCGATCCTGTGCGAGGTTGACCCCAAAGGGGCAAGCGGCCCCCTCGTCGCCCACGGCGGCGCCTCGGTCGGCTATGCGCTGCATCTCGCCGCGGGGAAGCCGGCGTTCACGGTCCGGCAGAAGGCGAAGGTGGTGACCGTCACGGCGTCCGAGGCGCCGGCCGGGGCGTTCCGTGTCGAGGCGCGCCTCGCGGCGGACGGCGCGATGACGGTGTCGGTCAACGGCCGGGTCGTCGCGAAGGGCAGGGCCCCGGGACCGATCCCGAACCAGCCGGTCGAGGACTTCTGCGTCGGATGCGACACCAGGATCCCGGTCGTCGACTACGGGACCGCCGGGCGGTTCCGCGGCGAGATCCGAAACCTGTCCGTGACGGCGGAATGAGGAGGAAGCCCGTGAAACGATGGATATGGATGGCGGCCGCAGGCGCGATGTCCGCCGGGACGGCGTGGGCCGGGATGGAGGCCGTGCCGGCGTCCGTGCAGGAATTCGTGGACCGCGGCGTCATCGCCGGCGCCGTGACGCTGGTCGCGGACCGCGACCGCGTGCTGGCGCTCGACGCCGTCGGCGAGGCCGACATGGCCTCGCATGCGCCGATGCGCACGAACAGTCTCTTCTGGATCGCGTCGATGACGAAGCCGACGACCGGCGCGCTGATCCTGATGCTGCAGGACGAGGGAAAGCTCGCCGTCGACGACCCCGTCGCGAAGCACCTTCCGGAGTTCAAGGGCATCCGCGTGAAGGGCGCGACCACCGTGGCCGACCTGCGGATCCGGCACCTGCTGACCCACACGTCCGGGCTGGAGACGGTTCCGCCCGCGCGTCCCGACGCGACGCTGGCGGATCTGTCCGCCGCCTGCGCGGCCAAACCCCTCAAGTTCGAGCCCGGCAGCAAGTGGGAGTACAGCAACGGCGGCATCAACACGCTCGGCCGGATCGTCGAGATCGTCTCCGGCAGGCCCTACGCGCAGTTCCTCCGCGAACGCCTGCTGGAGCCGCTGGGCATGAACGAGACGACGTTCTGGCCCGCGGGCGGCCTGAAGGCGAGGCTCGCCACGTCCTACGGCCCCCGCGGCGATGCCGGGCTCGAGCCCGTCCCGATCTATTTCCTCCAGGGCGAGTTGGACGACACGAAGCGCACGGCCTTTCCGGCGGGCGGGTTGTTCTCCACCGCCCCCGACTATGCGCGTTTCCTGCAGATGCTGCTCCGCGGCGGCGAGTGGGGCGGCCGGCGCATTCTTTCGGCCGAGGCCGTCGCGCAGATGACGCGGACGCAGACCGGCGACCTCAAGACCGGATTCGTCGACGGCATGTCCTTCGGATTCGCCTGCGGCGTGGTGCGCGAACCGCAGGGCGTCACGGCCGCGCTCTCGGCCGGCTCGTTCGGCCACGGCGGCGCCTACGGCACGCAGGCGTGGGCCGACCCGGCGTCGGGGCGCATCTACGTCCTCATGATCCAGCGCGCGAAACTGCCGAACGCCGACGCGTCGGACATCCGCAGAGCCTTCCAGGACGCGGCGGCGAAGGCGAGGCCGGAGGCGGGCGGCATTCGGAAGTAGGCCGCGTTCGGCGCGGCCGGCCTGCGGGTTACTTCGACACGTTCTCCTCGAGGATCGGCCGCGTGAACATGATGTGGCCGTGGAGGCCGCCCCAGGATCCGTCCGTTCGCCGGTCCTTGCTGACGTCGAGCGTGTGGAGGGACACGCCGCCGGCCTTCTTCGCGGCGACCTCGACGGTCACGCTGCGGGTCACGCGGTGACGGATGGCGCTGCGGGTCGTGTCCGTGAACTCCAGCACCGCCTCCTCCTTCCAGTCCGCCGAAAGGACGCTCGTGCGGAGGATGCGGGCATCCGCGTGGTCCTTCGCGACGATGGCCGCCGCCTGCGCGACGATATCGTCCTTGTCCGGGCCGGCGTACTTCCCGGGCGCGACGCGCGTGTCGGCCACGCGCTTCTGCCGCAGTGCGGCGTCGTCCTTCTCCAGCCCGGCCAGCCGGTTGAGGAGATCCGCGGGCTGCGGATCGTCGGCCGCGAGGAAGATGGCCACGCGGCCGATGGCGCGGCGGAGGTCGGGGAGGATGTCCTTGTCGATCGTGATAAACGCCTGGTTTGCGGCGCTCTTCTGCTGCTGCTCGCCGATGAACTTCCCGGCATGATCGAGCTTCGCGCGGATCTCGTCGAGTTCCCGGGCGCCGTACGATTTCATCGAATCGCGGAATGCGGCGAGGGCGGAATCCAGCTGCTTCTCGACGGTGGACAGGCCCTCCGTCTTCGCGGTGACGCCGGCGGCGCGGAACTCCTTCAGCGCCTGCGAGGCCTCCGCGAAGATCCGGACCCGGTCGTTCATCTCGGCCTGATCCATCGTCGCGCTCGGGACCAGGTAGCGCGTCTTGTCGTGGCCGGCCTGATGCGGCGGGATGACGTAGGGACGCAGCTTCACGAGCCAGCCCGCCGAGGCGGTCTCCGCGGCTGCGGCCGCCGCGGTCGCCGCGGCGGCCCGGTCGGCCATGCGGGCGACGAACGCGGCGATCTGCGCGTCGGTCTTCGCGATGCGATCGCGGCAGGCTTTCACCTCCGGGTTGTCCGGCGCGATGCGCGCCCCGTGGCGCTCCTCCAGCGTCGCCATCGCGGACTGCGCCTCCTCGAAATGCGCGCGGGCCGACTTGTCGCGGTCCGTCATGTTCGGAGTGGCGAGGGAGTCGTCGAGCGTGCGGTCAACCCGGTCGAGACGCTGGTTGATCTCCCTCAGCAGTTGCACGGCGCCGGAGGGCAGCGCGGCCGGCGCGCCGGCGCCCGGGGCGGCGGCCGATGACGCGGCGGATGCTGGCGCCGCGGCACCGGACTTCCTCTCGATCTGTTGCGCGAGCCGCTGGACCCTGGTTTTCAAGGCCGCGGCCTGCGCGTCGTTCGGCGCAAGGGCCAGCGCCTTGTCGACCAGCGCCTGCGTCTCCGCAAGCGCCGCGCCCGCCTCGGCGATCTTCCCGCCGAAGAAGGCGCGCTCCGCCGTGCGATAGGCCTGGCCGGCATCCCGGACCAGCGTGGCTGCATCCTGGCCGCGGGCGCCGGCCACCCAGAGGCCCAGGGACCACAGGCCGATGGCGATCCGCATGCAGGGCCGGCGCGAAAGGAACCTGCTGGTGCTCATGTCCGTCCTCCTTGGCTGGCGGGGGCTGTCGTCCCCGTCCGTGCCGAGCCTACCCGACCCGACGGCTTGTGGGAAGACCGCGCATGCGGCGCGTCGTCTACGTCTCCAGCGCGGCGACGGCCGGCTTGAGGCTGAACCGCATGTACATCGCGTGGTTCCCGGCTTCCTTCGCCGCGGCGAGCGCCTCCTTCATCGCGGCCAGCGCCGGACGCGCCTTCGGACCCAGCAATTGCAGGGTGCGCGCGGCATGCAGGGATTCGTGCGGATCGGCGCTGCGCAGCGCGGCGGCCAGGACGGCAAACGCCGCCGGCGCGTCGCCCCACGCCGCGAGGCAGCCCGCGGCCTCGATGCGCACCGGCGGAGCCCCGTCCTTCAACGCCGCCTCGAGCGCCGCGCGGTGCGCCGCCGCCTCCGCGCCCGCCGCACGCAAGCCGATCGCCGCCCACCAGCGGACGGACGGGTCGGGGTCCGCGAGCCGCTTCGCACACTCCGCCGCGGTGTCCGCCCGGCCGACAAGCTCGGCCGTCTCGAGAATCCGCTGGAGCGGGTAGAGCTTTTCGTCGCGCGCCGCGTCCCACGGGGTCGTTCCGGTGGCGGCCAGTTGCGCCATCCGCCACTCCGGGAAGAAGCCGGTGTCGCGGATCTGCAGGAGCCAGTCCTGGTTCGCGGCGCGCATCCGCCGCAGGGTCGCTGCATGCGCCGGGTCGCCGGCGAGGTTCGTCAGCTCCCACGGGTCCGCGACGGTGTCGAACAGCGCCTCAGCGGGCTTCGCGGGACCGGCGTACGAGAGCTGCGCCCCGTTCAACCCGCCGGCCGCGGCGACGCGCGTGATCTCCTGCCGGAGTTCCGACTGGTCGGAATAGCCCTCGGGCGCGTTCCACGAGAGGTGCGGCATGTAGTTGCGGATGTAGTGGAACCGACCATCACGAACGGACCGGCTGGTGTCCAGCGCCTCGTCGACACGGTCGCGCGCGGCGTACACGTACTCGCGCGGGGCGCCCGCCGCCGGGCCGAGGAACGGCCGGGCCTGGGTGCGCTCCGGCTGCGGCACGCCGGCGAGGCTGAGCGCCGTGGCGTGGAAGTCGACGAAACTGACGAGACGGTCGCAGGTCGTGCCCGGACCGGAGGGCGCAAGGGCCTTGAACTTCTCCGGGAACCGGATGACGAGCGGCACGTGGAGTCCGGTGTCGTACGGGGTGCGCTTGCCCCGCGGAATGCCCTGGCCATGATCCGGGTAGAAGAAGACGATCGTGTCCTCCGCCAGCCCGTCCTTCTCCAGTTCGTCGAGAATCCGGCCGGCCAGCTTGTCCATGGCCGTGATGCAGTCGTACACGCGCGCCATGCCCTTCCGCACGACCGGCGTGTCGGGGTAGTACGGCGGCACGGGGGCCTTCGCGGGATCGTGGCGCTCCTCCGGCTTCAGGATGGCGCCGATTTGCTTCTCGTACGTGGGATCGTCGGTGACCCCTGTCCAGGATTGGTGGGTCTGCATCAGGTTGAAGATGGCGAAGAACGGCTGGCCCGGCGCCCGGGAGCGCCAGTGGGCCTTGCCGCTGCACGCATTCCACGACTCCCCGACCAGCCGCTTCTCGGCGGCGCAGTTGTAGTCGGTCTTCACGTTGTTCGTGCAGTGGTAGCCGGCCTCGCGGAGGCGGGCGGGCAGGCCGTGCACCCAGTCCGGCACGGGAAACTCGCCGCGAAGGTGCTGCGCCCCCATCGCGTTGGCATGGAAACCGGTGATGAGGCAGAAGCGGGCGGGCGAGCAGACCGGCGCCGTGGCGAAGGCCTTCGTGTAGTGGACGCCCTGCCGCGCGAGCCGGTCGAGGTTCGGCGTGGTCGCGTAGGCGTCGCCGCAGAAGCCGAACCAGGGCGACGTGTCCTCGCTGGTGATCCACAGGATGTTCGGCCGCGGCGCGTCCGCCGCACGCGGGCCGCGCACGGCCGCGGCCGCCGCCGCCATCGCCGCCGTTCCGAGGAACTCCCGCCGCCCGATCCGCCCGCTCGTTGACGTCATCGCCCGGTCCTCCCCGTGGTTGAGTCGCGGCCCGCATGATACGCAGGCCCGCGCCCCTCTGCACGCCCCAACCGGCTGCCGGGCGCGAGGCCGCTCCATGGGGCGGCTGCAGCTGCGACCGGCTCGTCCTGCGTAGCGCGCAGCGCGAAGCGGGATGGTCGCGGCAGACCGTGCACATGGAACGCATTGCCGCGACCACCGGTCGCGGCTACAGTCGCCGTTGCAGAATGCGACCGCACGACGGTCGTTCCTGTTGACACTTCGATCGCGGATGCGAGAGGGCGGGGCATGGTGCGCAGGCTTGCCACACTGGTGTTCCTGGGGTTGGCCGGCGCCGGGGCCGGTCACGGCGGCGAACCGGCCGCGGTGAACCTGCGTCTCGGCACCCAGGCCTTCGAGGGTCTCTACGCGTTCACCACGAATCCGCCGCTGGTCGAGATCGCGGAACAGATCCAGTCGATGGGCAGCGACATCCTCAAGTTCCGCCTCGCGCCGCGCAGCAGCCCGCGCACGCCGCCGTTCGCGCCGGGCGTGACCAGCCTCGTGACGCTGGCGCGGGACGAACCGTCGGTCCGCCGGGTGCTCGACATGCCGTTCCGCCACGTGCTCGTCTGGGCCTATTCCTTCCCGCACGGCCGCGAGACACGCTGGACCGACGGCCTGTCCGAAGCGGAGCGCGCCGACGATTACACCCAGATGTTCGATCTCACGCGCCACCTGCTGACGAACTACGCCGGCACCGGGAAGGCCTTCTACCTCGGCCACTGGGAGGGCGACTGGCACCTGCTGCCGGGCTACGGCACGAAGAACGCGACGGGGACCAACCCGCCCGCGGCCCGCATCCAGGGCATGCGCGACTGGCTCAACGCGCGGCAGCGGGCCGTCGACGACGCGCGGCGCGCCACGCCCCACGCGGGCGTCGAGGTCTACCACTACGCCGAGGTCAACCGCGTGCGCGACGCGATGAAGAATCCACCGGACCGCAACCAGCGCGTGGTCAATGCCGTCCTGCCCTTCGTCACCAATCTCGATTTCGTGTCGTGGTCCGCGTACGACGGCCTGGATCTGCCGTCCGCCGAATTCGCCCGCACGCTGGACTTCATCGAGGCGCACCTTCCCACGAACAAGGCCGCCGTCATCCCCGGCCGGCGGGTTTTCATCGGCGAGTATGGCTTCGGCCGCCTTGCGCCCGCCGAACAGGAGCCGCGGGTTCGCGCCGTGATGGCCAACGCCCTCCGCTGGGGGTGCCGGTTTGTCCTGTTCTGGCAGATGTACAACAACGAGCCCGACCGGCATTTCTGCCTCGTCGACCCGTCGGGCGCGCGCACGCCCTGCTTCGAGCTGCACCGCCGTTTCCTCGCGGCCGCCGGGGGGCGCGCGGCCGAGTTCCTGCGGCAGCACGGCCGGCCGCCGGACGACCGCGAGTTCGCCGGCCTTGCCATTCCGCTGCTGGAGCCGTGAAAAAGCACAAACACCACGAAGGGACCGACCCGTCCGATTCGCCTGATCGGTCCGATCCACCCGATCCGGAAGGGATCCGAGGAGGAAGGCCATGAAACGGTTCCTGGCGATCGGCGGCGCCGTTGCGGTCGCGACCGCAACGGCCGGTGCCGGCACGTGGACCTTTGATGCGGACGCCCCTGCGTGGGCCAGGGACATCGCCGCCGAGCCCGCGGCCCCGACGAACCGCGCGCTGCGCATCGCCGCGGACAGGCCCCATCATACGCGCGTCGGCATCCCGGGCACGGTGCCGAAGGCCTTCGTGGCCGAAGCGCGCGTCCTCTTGCAGGCATCCACCGGCGCCGAGCCCCTCGCCTATCTCTACGCCCTGACGCGCGACGGCTTCCTCGCCGCCACGCTGGGATCCGGCAAGCTGCGGCTCTTCGTCTGGCGCGGCAACGGACAGTCCACGTCGATCGGCGAGGTTGCGGCTCCTTCGGCGACCGGCCGCTGGGTGCGCGTCCGCATGGCCCTCGACGGTGACACCGTCGCGGCAAAGGCCTGGGCGGATGGAACACAGGAACCCGCCTGGACCGTCGCCGGCCCCGCACCGGAGCTTGCGATCACCGGCTTCGCCGTCGGCGCCTGGACCTCGCCGAAGACACCGTCCACCGCGACCTTCCTCTTCGACGACATCGCCCTGCGTGCGGCGACGCCGGACGACCGCATCGCGACGGCCGGCCGACGCGCCGCGCCGCTCGTCCTGCCGGCCGACGCAACAAACGGCCTCTTCGAGTCCGGCCCCCACATCGGCGTGGTCGCGGGCGACCTCGCCGTCGCGTTCGACCGCGCGAACGGCGCGCTGCGGCACATCGTGCACCGGCCCTCCGGCCGCGCCTTCTCCGATGAACGGCAACCGCGTCCGCTGTTTCGCCTGGGGCTGACGCGCTGGCAGAGGGGCGAGTCGCTGGAGATCTCGGCCGACGACTTCGCGCGCGTCGAGTGGGATCGTTCCTCCGGCGGCGCCCTCCGCGCCACGTTCCGCGCAGGCCCCGTCACGGGCCTGATCGTCCGCGCCACCGCCACGGCCGGCGCCGACGGCCTGGTCCGCTTCCGCCTCGCGGTGGAGAATCCGACGGACATGGCGGTCGCGCGGATCCGCTATCCCGGCTTCGCCTCCCCCGCCGCGCTCGGCGGCGACGCGGCCGACGACCGACTCCTGTTCCCGCACAGCCACACCGACGGCATCGAGATCGACGCGCCCGGCGCGGCGGACCGATCGTGCCACGGTTCGCATCCCGGCGATGCGGCGGTCCAGATGGCGGCCCTGTACGACTCCGCCGCGGGTTTGTTGGTTGCGACGCTCGATGCGGAGGGACACTGCAAGCACTTCGAGGCGCGCATGGCGAAGAGCCGGTTCATCGAGTTGTCCGTCGAGCACCGGCGGCCCGAACTGCCCGGCGACGGCGGAACGCCCTACGACACGGCGCTTGGCGTGTTCACCGGCGACTGGCGCGCCGCCGCGGCCCTCTACAAGCGCTGGGCGCGGACGCAGCCGTGGTGCGCGCGCACGCTGACCGCGCGCGAGGATGTGCCGCAGTTTCTCAAGGACGGCGCGGCGGGCGTCGTGTTCGGGATCGGCGGACCGGACGGCTACAACGGCGCGCTCGGCCCGGGACTGGAGAAGCTGCCCGGGCTCGTCGCCGAGTACCGTGCGCGCGCGAAGGTCCCCCACATGATCGCCGTCCCGTACGGCTGGGAGAACCGCGGCACGTGGGCGGGGATCCACTACCTGCCGGCCCGTCCGTCCGACAACGCCTGGCGCAAGGCCAACGCCGCGCTCAGGGCGCAGGGCGACCGCGCCGTGATGCTGACCTCGGGCTACTGGTGGGTCATCCGCCGCGCCCGGACCTCCAGCGGACCGGCGTTCGACGACACGGCCGACTTCGAGCGTCGCAAGGCGATGGTGGTGCACCGCCCAGACGGAACGCCCTGGCTCGTCGATGCCTACGACAAGGTCGGCACGCATGGCGACTGGCGCGGCGTTTCCGCCAAGCTCTGCCACGGCAGCGCCGAGGCGAGCGCGACGATGCGCGACATCTTTCTTTCGACCGCCGCGCTCGGCACACCGCTGATCAGCTTCGACCAGGAGATCGGCGGCGGGCAGAGCGCGCCATGCTACGCGACCGGCCACGGCCATCCGCCGGGCTACGGCTCGTGGATGTGGACCGGCTTCCGCGACCTGTGCGGGGAGATCCGCGCGAAGGGCCGCGCGATCGAGCCCGAGATCGGCTTCCTCGTCGAGAACTGCGGCGAGATGATCATCCCGGAGATGGCGACCTACTGGAGCCGCCAGTTCGGCGTCGTCGACCACGGCGTGCACGGCGGCCGGGCCGTCGGGCTCTTCTCGTACCTCTACCACGAGTACGTCACCGCGATCGGCGCCGCGGTCGTGCAGGGCCAGGGCCCGCAGGGCGCGGCGCCGTCGGCCGGCCTGCGTTGCCAGGCGCTCGCGCACAACCTCGCGCGCGGCCTGATCCCCTGCCCCTTCGTCAGCGATGTGCCGCTGGAGACGAAGGACGCCCGCAAGGCGCAGATGGCCCGCGCGTTCTTCGCCTTCTGCGAGCCGTTCGGCTCGTTCCCGGAATTCCTGGTCCTCGGCGAAACACTCCCGCCGCCCACGGTGACGTGCGGGGCGCGTGACGAGTGGTACGAGCCGAAACGAGACGGAGTCGCAAGGCCCGGGGCGCCGCGCGAGCGCCGCGCCGTCCCGGGGCTGCCCGCGGTCGTCGCCGGACGCTTCGCCGCGCCCGACGGCCGAACCGGCACGATCCTCGTCAACGCGACACCGGAACCGCAGCGCGCGACGATCGCGCCGCCTGAACGCAGCCGCCCCGCCGCCCTCCACCGCGCCGACAAGTCCGTCGAAGCGAAGTGGGATGCCCTGCCCGCGTCCCTCGAGGTCGCCCTCGACCCGTTCGGCTCCCGCATGCTGATCGCCGCGCCGTAGCTGCGGCTACCCTCCATCGAGTCGCTTCATGTAGTCGGCGGGCGACAAAATGGATATGCCCTTCCATCGGACGAGATCGAGAAGATGTGCGTCCCCGGAGACGATGAACTGCGCTTCCGCGGCCAGCGCGCATTCGAGAATCCGGTTGTCGTCCGGGTCGTCCCGGACCACGTGGACGATGTCACCCGGGATCACAACTTCGCAGAGTGCCCGGAACTCCTCCGCCACGGCCAGGGCCTGTCCCGGGACCAGCCCGAACTTCGGACGCCGGAGCACGTCCCGGATCTCGTCGAGGATCTCGGAGGTAACAAACCCCAGTGACCGGCCGTCCAGGAGGGACTCGATGACACGTCGCGGAGATCCTCCGAACAGAAATGCAGAAATGACGACGTTGGAGTCGAGCACGACCCGACGCGGGTTCATCGGGGCGCGGCCCTTGCCTTCCGATGACCGGCGATCTCCCCTGCAACATCGTCGATCGACAGGCCGCGGGCGCGAGCCGTTTCGCGCCCAAGACGGAAGATGTCCGCCCAACGCTCCTTCCGTTGAATGTAGGCCCGAGCCGCTTCCCGGAGAAGTTCCGAACGGCTTCGCGACTCCGCCTTGGCTGCCCGGTCGATATCGTGCAGAAGGCCGTCCTGAAACGAGATGTTCACCGTGATGTTGCTCATGGTCCGCACTCCGATGCCCTTCAATATACAAACCTTGTATGCCCCGATCAAGCCGGAGCGTTCCGGCGTCGGGTTTCGGGTGTCAGGAAGGACCCTGCAGCCAGCCCACCGGCACGGCCGTGGTGTTCCCCGGGCACAGGGCGGGCACCGCGCCGGCGCGGCGTGCCGAAAGCCCCGGCATTCTCGATTCGCACCGCCGCTGCCTTCCTGATCTCGCCCGGGTGGAGACAGCCGCAGAAGTGCGCGCGAATCCGGCTGGAAGCGCGGTCTGCGGCCCGGTACGATCCCGCCCATGCCGCGCAACGATCAACAAACCCGGTTCGAGCTGATCGATCCGGCCCTGTTTGCGCGCGACTGGCAGCGGGGCGACAGCCTCCCGGGCGGCGTCTTCTCGTCGGCCGGCGCCGGCGTGAAGACAAACCTGCTTTTCTTCACGAAGGGCCGCGAGACCGGGAAGATCTGGTACTACGACATGTCCGACGTCAAGGTCGGCAAGAAGAGCCCCCTGACCCGGGCGCACTTCGACGAGTTCTTCCGGCTGCTCCCGACTCGTTCGGACAGCCCGCAGAGCTGGACGGTGGACATCGTTGCGCGGGTTCAGCGGGCGCTATCGGACGCCCGGCCGTTGCGGGAGCGAGCGGTGGAGATATTCCGCGCGGCGGAATCGCTGGAGGAGACCCTCCGCATCAAACGCGAGGCGACAAAGCGCGTCCCGGCCGGGATCGCGCGTCTCGAAGCGCAATGGAAGGCTGCGTTACGCGAGGCGCGCGACCAACAGGCGCGCGCCGAGGCCATCGAGAACGCCGCGTACGACCTCAAGGCGGTCAACCCCAACCGGGCCGATGATGCGGATTCCCGGACGCCCGCCGAGCTGCTCGACGCCATCGGGGCGGCAGGCCGGGAGGTTGACGCAGCCCTGGGTCGACTGCGGACCCTCCTGGCGTC
Source organism: uncultured Verrucomicrobiota bacterium (assembly GCA_964402695.1). GTDB lineage: Bacteria > Verrucomicrobiota > Kiritimatiellia > PWTM01 > PWTM01 > VGWF01. Next base: position 6,864 of record CAYODK010000084.1, on the reverse strand, counting down.
GCCGGGATCCCCTCCCGTTGATTCGTCTTCCTGACCCACTCGGGCCGGCGGCGGATCCGGCGGTTCAGGTCTCGCCCAGCGCTTCGATATCGGCCAGGTCCTTCCTGCGACCGGCGGCCCGCTTGTTCTTGATGTAGGCCTGCCGTCCGATGTACGAAACGGGGACATCGCCAAAGGTGCCCGGTTCCCTCGTGGCTTCCGCTTCTTCCCACGCGACACCCGAGATCGACGTGATGATGTCGATGCGGACGGGGGGCACGCCAAGTTGAACGACCTGGTCCGGGTTCTCGAAGTCCGCTGCCGTGAGGTTGGGAAAGCTGAATCCGAAGGCGGCCAACGCAGCGAGAACGCGACGCGCGTTGTCGGAATCGGGCCGCACGAGAATATCGATGTCGCCCGTGAACCGGGGTGCGCCGTGAAACGCCAGCGCATAGCCCCCGACGATCAGGTAGTCAACCCCGTGCTCGTTCAATAACGCGAGCAGATCTCTGAAGTCTGGCTGTACGTCCATGGTGCTGTCGTCGCAGAATCTCCACGGCGGCAATCCGTTCCTCCGGCGGACGGGACCGCCAGAACGCCAGATCGTCTCGCACCGGGGAGTCGGTCAACCCGCGCTTCTCCACCACTCGCTGAATCATGCGTCGATTCTACCACAGGGGCAGGTGAAACAAGCCCCTCTTTCCCGAACGTCCGTTCCGTTGGGAGGGCCCTGCGGCCCGGCGGTCACAGTTCCTTCACCGCGATGTTCCGGAACTGGATCAGGCTGGGGGGGCTGACCCACTGGCCGTCCTTCTTGCCGCCGTGGTGTTGGAGGCCGATGCGGCCGGAGTCGGGCAGGTCGGCGATCTCGACGGGCGGGATGACGGTCTTGCCGTTGAGGACGACCGTGAGCGTCTTGCCGCGCACCGTGATCTCGAAGCGGTTCCACTGGCCGACGGGGTTGTCCGCCTGCGTGCGCGGCGTGACGCCGGCGCGAACCTCAGGCGGCGTCTTCGGGTCCATCCGCACGCCGTACATCTCGCCCGAGCCGATCGGCCAGCACCAGATGTTGACCTGGTGGCGCATCGAGCCGCGCGTCAGGATGCCGGAGTCGGAGTCCGGCAGCGCCATTGCCATCGGCTTCCCCGCGATGTCGCGCGCGTGCGTGCCGTCGGGCAGGATGTAGGGCACGCGCGGGTTGATGAACGGTGTCTCCTTCAGCCGCCACTCGACGGTCACCGTGTAATCCTTGTACTCCTTCTCCGTCCACAGATGGCGGTCCTTCTTCGACTCGCTCTCCGCGTCGTAGTCGATCACACCGTCGACGACCTTCCAGTGCCCGTTGTCGCCCTCGGGCACAACCCAGCCCGAGAGGTCCTTCCCGTTGAAGAGCGAGGTGAAGCCCTCCGGCGGCGGTTCGGCGCGGACGGCGGCGGCGGTGCCCAGCGCGGCGGCGGCCGCGACGGCCAGCAGGCGGATCGATCGGCTCATCGTTCATCTCCCCCGGGCGACGCGCGCCCGCAGGTCCAGTATAGCGGCTGCCCCGCCGCATGCACGCCGGGGCGGATGGCATCATGATGCCCTCGCATCTTGACATCATTCAAGACCCGCATAGATTGGTCTCATGAGAACGACGCTGACGCTGGATGACGGCCTCTTCCGCGCCGCGCGGGCGCTGGCCGCGCAACGCGACACCTCGATCGGACGGGTCATCTCCGACCTTGCCCTCAAGGGTCTGCGCACCACGCGGCCCGCCGCGGTGCGCGACGGCTTTCCCGTCTTCCCTGTCGGCTCCGGCGCGGCGCCGATCACCCTCGACGACGTGAAGCGGGCGGACGACGAGCCGTGAAGCCGGCGCTGTTGGATCTGAACGTTCTCATCGCCCTTGCCTGGCCGAATCACGTGCACCACCGGGCCGCCCATGCGTGGTTCTCGCGCAACAGCCGGCGCGGATGGGCCACCTGTCCGGTCACGCAGGCGGGGTTCGTGAGGCTGTCGTCGAATCCGGCGGTGATCCGCGACGCCGTCCCGCCGCTGGAGGCCATGGGTCTTCTGTCCCGGATGACCGCCCTGCCCCATCATCGGTTCTGGCAGGACGATGTTGATGTTCCGGCCCTCTGTGCGCGTCTCGACCCTCTGCTGACCGGGCACCGCCAGGTCGGCGACCTGCACCTGCTCGGCATCGCAATCCGCCACGAGGGTGTTCTGGCCACGCTCGACGCGAGGATTCCGGACGTGCTGCCCCCGGCATCCCCGTGGCGCCGCAGCGTCGAAGTGCTGCCGGCGGGTTAGGCGCCGGCGCGGGGGCTCAGAACCGGAAGTAGATGAACGGATTGAAGTCGCTCGCGACGATCGCGGCGGTGGAGAGAAACAGCAGCAGCAGCGACGCCGCGAAGCGAAGGGCGCGGCCGGCGGGCCCCGCCTGCGCGGCACGGGCGTCGAGGCGGGCGGTCCACGCCGGGAACGCCGCGGGGACGAAACACACCGCCGTTGCGACGACGAGAACGGTGCAGGCCTCGCGCGAGAGCAGGTCGGGCCACGCGACCGGCGCCGGCACGAGGCCGATGCGGCGGACGTCGAACATGCACGCAAGGTGGCGTCCCGCCGCGGCGAGCGACTCCGCGCGGAACAGCACCCAGCTCCCGCAGACGAGGACGAACGTCGCCGGCACCCCGATCCAGCGCGGCACGCGCCCGAGCCGTTCGCGGCCGGCGATCTTCTCCAGGCTCAGCAGCAGGCCGTGGTACGCGCCCCACACGACGAAGTTCCACGCCGCCCCGTGCCACAGGCCGGACACGAGGAACACGATCCACAGGTTGGCCATCTGGCGCGCCGGCCCGACGCGGTTGCCGCCGAGCGGGACGTAGAGGTACTCGCGCATCCAGTTCGACAGGGAAATGTGCCAGCGCCGCCAGAATTCGGTGATCGTCCGCGAGGTGTAGGGCCGGTCGAAGTTCTCGAGGAACTCGAAACCCAGCATTCGTCCGAGCCCGATCGCCATGTCGGAGTAGCCGGAGAAGTCGAAGTAGATCTGGAACGCGTAACACACCACGCCCGCCCACGCGACGGACGCCGGCAGCCCGGCGGCGGGCATCGCGAAGACACGGTCCGCCACCGCGCCCATGACGTTTGCGATGAGCACCTTCTTCCCAAGCCCCAGGCAGAACCGCCAGACGCCGTCCAGGAACCGCCCCGGATCGTGGACGCGGCTGCGGATCTGCTCCGCGACGTCGTGGTAGCGCACGATCGGCCCGGCGATCAGCTGCGGGAAGAGCGTCACATAGAGCAGGTAGTCGTGGAACCCGCGCGCCGGCGTCGTGAGGCCGCGGTGGACGTCGATCAGGTAGCTCATCCTCTGGAAGGTGAAGAAGCTGATCCCGATCGGCAGCGCGACCTGCGTCCACGCCACCGCCCCCCACCCCGCCGCCGCCAGCAGCGCGTTGACGCTCTCGACCGCGAAGTTCGCGTACTTGAACCACGCCAGCGTCGCGACGTTGAGGCCGAGCGAGACCCCCAGCGCGACCCGGCGTCGGCGCGGCGCGGCCCCCGGCGGCAGCCAGCGGCCGAGCGCGAAGTCGATCGCGCACCCCCCGATCAGCACGAAGACGAACTTCGGCGCGCCCCATGCGTAGAAGAAGAGGCTCGTCCCCAGCGCCACCCAGTTGCGGAGGCGCGGCGGGCACAGGGCGTAGGCCAGCAGCGTCAGCGGCAGGAAGGCGAACAGGAAGGTGTAGGAGCTGAAGACCATCCTACTTCCGGCCTCCCGGTTCGGGCGCCGTGCCGCGCGCGCGCGCGGCGTGGGCGAGGGCGCCGGTGAGGAAGCCGCGGTTCACGGTGGGCAGCGACATCGCCGTGTAGACGATCACGGCGGCGTCGCGGCCGAAGACATCGCGGTCCCAGTCGAGCCGGGCCTTGTCGAGCGGCGCGTCCGTCCCGTCGGGCCACGTCTGGCGCCGGTTGAAGTAGAAGAACGTGTCGCGGCGGCGGTAGCAGTCCATCGCCTCGAGGTGCGGTGTCAGGCCGAAGATGAAGCTGTCGCCGACGAAGAGGATGTCCGGCCGCAGCGCGCCCGCGGGCGCCTCGGGCTCGAGGACCGGGTGCACCTGGGGCCCGGCGAGGCCGCGCCGGTTCCAGACGTTCATGAGGTCGATGATGTCGGCGTCGAGCCCCGCCGGCCGGTCGTCGACGACGGCCCCGGCGACGCGGAACTTCGCGAGGGGCCGTCCGCCCATCTGCGGCTCGAGCCGGTCGAGGATCCGCCGGGCGGCGACGGCCGCGCCGTAGTGTGACCAGTGGATGCCGCCGCGCGAGAACAGCGGATGCGGACCTTCGTCGCGATGCTCCGCGAACCAGGCGTGGAGGTCGAGCAGCCGCACGCCCTCGCGCTCGAGGTGCGGCAGGAGCTGCTGGTAGCCGGAGCGTCGCGACTCGCGGCCCGGCGCGAAGAGGTAGGGCGGGACGAACTCGGCGTAGATCTCGGCCTTGTTCGGCGCGATGACGAACAGGAAGACCTTGCCGCGACGGTCCATCTCGTCCTGGAAGGCGCGGAGCTGGCGCGCGGCCTCGGCGAGCTTCGCCTCCTCGAAGACCTTCGCGCGGTCGGCGGCGCGCACGTAGCCGCGGATGAAGAACCACCCGTCGCGCCCGACGACGACATCATCCGCGTGCACCCCGGTCGACTGCCGGAAGAGCGAGTAGCGGATCTGGTTGGCCGTCCGGATCCAGAAGCCGCGCAGGCCGGTCTTGCGCACGAACGCCGCCTCGAAACGGTCCTGGAACGTCCCGGCGAACCAGCCGGCCAGGGTCCGCGGCGGCGAAGGCGCCGGCACCTCGACGCCGCCCAGCGCGACCTCGGGGAACAGGCCGGCGGCCTTCTGCGCGACCGGCACCCACAGCAGCGTGACGAAGACCGCGCAGGCGGCGATCGCCACGCGACGGCGGGCGGGGGAGGCCGCGGGGGAGGCGGCGCAGGCGGACGTCCCGGATGAGGCGGGCCCCGGGTTCATCCGCCCCGCTTGTGCGACTGGACCAGCGCGAAGAAGCGGTCCTCGTAGTCCTTGAACAGCCCGCGGGCCCGCAGCAGGTCGGCCAGCGGCGCGATCTTCGCGCGGTCCTTCGACGCCGCGCGGAAGGCCGCCTCGACCTCGTGCCGCTCGCCGGTCGGGTCCTCGCGCAGGACGCGCGCATGCTCCGGGCCGGAGCGCTGCACCATCTCGACCATCAGCTTGACGAGGCACACCTCCCAGGGCTCGTCGACGCCACGGACGAGCGCGCCGAGCGGATTCGCCTTCGCGTTCAGGTCCGCGCGGACGCGGTCGACCACCGCCTCGACGGCGTCATGGATGACCTGCTCGCGGACCTCCTCCTTGCGGATCCGGAACCCGTAGCGGAGGATCAGCAGGTCCTTCGCGTTCGCGCGCAGCCACTCCGCGTAGCGCCCCGCGGCCTCCTCCTGGAAGCCCTCGAGGATCGACTCCATGTAGGCCGACGGGGTGAGGATCTCCGGGCGGAAGGCCTGGATGCGCCCCTCGCGCACGCGCACGCCGTTGACCTCGTCCATCAGCTCGCTGACCAGATGGTAGTCGACGACCGTCGCGCCGAACGTCTCGAGACGCCTCGGCGGCAGCATCAGGATCTCGGTGTTGCTGACCGCGTACCAGAAATCGAATGGATCGCCCGCCGGCATGGTTTCGCGCGAGTCTTGCAGAAGATCCCGGCGTTGTCCAACGACCCCGCCCCGGGCGCGTCAGATGCGGCCCGAACATCCGCGCGCGTCGCAGCGGCACCGGAGGCGGCCGTTGTGAAGCGAAGGGCGGTAGTCGCAGGCGATCTCCTCGCCGCGGCGGATCCGGCGCAGCGCGACCAGCCGGGCGCCGCGCGGCGTCAGCCAGATCTCCGCGTTCGCGTCGCACGAGTGGTTGAGGAACCAGAGCCCCGCGGGCCGGCGGGGCACGAGGAACCCGCCCTCCTCGCGGCCGACGGCGTAGATGCGGCCGTCCGTCCCGCGCAGGGGCCGCCGCGCGGCGCGCCCGCGGAAGAAGCCGATCGTCTCCCCCGCGCGGATCGCGCGCACGGCGAAGACCCCCCGCCCGTGCACCGCGCTCTCCCCGACCCGGTAGTTCCTCGTCGCCATGACCCCTCCGGTCCGTGTCCGCCACTCGGGGATCTTATATTCAATGCAACGATGGTTACAGGGTCGCAGGATACGACCGGACCCGGGCGGCGCCGGGGGAGACGGGGCGGACTTCCGTGCATCGTGGAGGAAGCGGGGGTAGACTGCCTTCGTGAGCGCGGCCGGAAGCGTGGTCTGCGAGCTGTGCCCGAGGATGTGCGAACTCGCCCCCGGGCGCCGCGGGGACTGCCGCATCCGCGCGAACCTCGACGGGAAGCTCACGGCGCTCACCTACGGCCTGCCGTGCTCGGTCCACGTCGACCCGGTCGAGAAGAAGCCGCTGTTCCACTTCCTGCCCGGCACGCCGATCCTCTCGATCGCGACCGCCGGCTGCAACCTGCACTGCCGGAACTGCCAGAACTGGGAGATCTCGCAGGCGAACCCGGAGGACCTCGACGTCGCGCCGCTGCCGCCGGAGGACGTCGTCGCGCTGGCGCGGCGGGCGGGCTGCCCGTCGATCGCCTACACCTACACCGAACCCCTCGCCTACTTCGAGTACACGCTGGACACTTCGGCGCGGGCGCGGGAGGCGGGACTGCGCAACGTGCTCGTCACCGCGGGCTACGTCAACGAGCCGCCGCTGCGCGAGCTGGCGCGCGTGACGGACGCGGCAAACATCGACCTGAAGTTCATGAGCGACCGCCTCTACCGCGAGGTCTGCGACGGCACGCTGGCGCCGGTGCTGAAGGCGATCGAGCTAGATCGGAAGAGCA
>CAYODK010000083.1:0-21440 GCA_964402695.1 uncultured Verrucomicrobiota bacterium | reverse complement strand
AGATCCTTCACGCGCGCGTTGAACCGCTCGGCCGCCCGCTGCAGGTCCAGGATGTCGTTCACGTCGTCCTCCCCCCGGCCGTCACGGAACCGGGAGTTCGTTGAGGATCCGGGCGATCAGCGTGTCGGGCGTGATCTCCTCGGCCTCGGCTTCATAGGTGAGCAGCACCCGGTGCCGGAGCACGTCGGGCGCGATGCTCTTCACGTCCTGCGGCGTCACGTAGCCGCGGCCATGCAGGAAGGCGTGGGCGCGCGCGGCGAGCGTCAGGAAGATGGTCGCGCGGGGCGATGCGCCGTAGCGGATGTACTCGCGGATCTCCAGCTTGTGCTTCTTGGGATCCCGCGTGGCGAAGACGAGGTCCAGAATGTACTCGCGGATCTTGTCGTCGACGTAGATCTCGTCGACCACCTTCCGGGCGGCCAGGATGGCCTCCGGCTCCACCACCGCCCGCGTCTCGTGGCGGCGGGCCGTGCGGGCCTCGGCGTCGAGGATCTTCCGCTCCTCGTCGCGCGTCGGATAGCCGACCAGGACCTTCAGCATGAACCGGTCCACCTGCGCCTCGGGCAGCGGGTAGGTCCCCTCCTGCTCGATCGGGTTCTCGGTGGCCAGCACGAGGAACGGCTCCGGCAGCGCGAAGGTCTCGCCTCCGATCGTCACCTGCCGCTCCTGCATCGATTCGAGCAACGCACTCTGGACCTTCGCCGGGGCCCGGTTGATCTCGTCCGCCAGGATGATGTTGGCGAAGACCGGCCCCTTGCGGATCGCGAAGGTCGCCTCGCGCGGATTGTAGATCTGCGTTCCGATCAGGTCGGCCGGCAGGAGGTCCGGCGTGAACTGGATCCGCTGGAACTTCGTGTTGAGCGCGCCGGCCAACGTCCGGACCGCCAGCGTCTTCGCCAGCCCCGGAACCCCCTCCAGCAGGATGTGGCCGTCCGCAAGAAGCCCGATCATCAGCCGGTCGATCAGATGACGCTGCCCGACAATGACCTTCTCGATCTCGCCGCGCAACGCCTCGACCAGCGCACCGTGCTCCCGCACCTGCTCGTTGATGACTCCGATTCCCGCGTTCATCCGACAAAACCCGTCCTGATCTCCGTCCCTACTCTACTTCCGCACATGGCATGCTCTTGGCCGGCCGGCTTCCATGTCGTGATGACCAGCCCGCCAATCACTCCACCAAAACGTCCCTGAAAGGCTGTCATTTTGACACATTGGAAGCCGTTTTGTTGAGTGAAATCTTCCCTTGGGGACGTATTTTGTTATATAAACAAATGTAACCACTTCCTAATAAAGCATCTAGAAGTATTTCTTGACTTCCTTCGACTCAGATCGGGCGGTCGTCTCCATATTTTGATCCAAGGCCCGGCGACGCGAGGTGAAATCGGAAAGACAACAGCTGTGACGGGCGTATAGTTCCTGAATAGGGGAGACTCCACGATGAACGTCATCCTTCGGACCGCCTGTGCCGGACTGATCTTCGCGACCCCGTATGTTTCTTCGGCGGCGACGCGCCCGGCGGGGGGCGGGGGCGATCCGTCCGGCACGCCGGCCGCGGACGCCACCCTCTTTGCCGGCGCGCTGTTCGGCAGGCTGGCCGGGACGGTCGAAGGCAACTTCGTCGTCTCGCCCTTCAGCGTCCATTCGTGCATGTCGATGGTCGCCGCAGGCGCCGCCGGGGATACCGAATCGCAGATGAATGCGGTGCTCGGGCTGGCGGCCGACCGGGCCGCCCGGAACGCGGGTCTGCAGGCCCGGCAGAAGCGCCTGAATGCCCTGGGGGCGAAGGGGGACGTCACCCTGGAGGTCGCCAACCGGGTCTGGGTCCAGAAGTCCTATCCCCTGCTCCCCGCCTTCACGAGAGACGTCGAATCCGTCTTCGCCGCCGGCTTCGCTCCCGCCGACTTCGCCGGCCAGGCCGAGCGGGAACGTGGGATCATCAACGACTGGGTCGAGGAGAAGACCCGCGACCGGATCAAGGACCTGATCCAGCCGGGCCTTCTCGGACCGGACACGCGGATGGTCCTCGTGAACGCCGTCTACTTCTACGGCGCGTGGCAGACGCCGTTCCCCGGGGACCGGACGGAGAAGGCGCCGTTCCATGCCGCCCCCGGGCGCGCCATCGAGGTCGACCTCATGCAGGCGCATCTCGAGCGTCTCGGCTACCGCGAAGAGGCCGGCCTCCAGGTCTGCGAACTGCCCTACAGGGGACGCGAGGTGTCGATGGTCGTCCTGCTGCCCGCCGCCGGACAGCTCGGCGCGCTCGAAACCCGGCTCGCCCGGGAGGGCCTCGACGCCGTCGCCGGCCGCCTGCGTCCGCGCACGGTCAATGTCGCCCTGCCCCGCTTCAAGATCGAGGCGCAGTTCGGCCTGAACGACCCCCTGATCGCCCTCGGCATGCGGGATGCGTTCAACCCGGGCCGCGCGGACTTCTCGGGCATGACGGGGACGCGCGACCTCTTCGTCAGCGCCGTCGTCCACAAGGCCTTCATCGAGGTCAACGAGAAAGGCACGGAGGCCGCCGCCGCGACCGCCGCGGTGATGCGGCTGACCGCCATGCCGGTGGCCGAGGAGCCCGCCGTCTTCCGGGCCGACCGTCCCTTCCTCTTCGCCCTGCGCGACCGGGGCTCCGGTGTCGTCCTGTTCCTCGGCCGGGTCGCGCGGCCGGGGACGTGATCGCGCCCCCCGGGGCTCACCGGCCGCTTCTCACGCCCCGGCGACCAGCTTGAGCAGTTCGTCGAGCTTGCCGCCGGTGCTCTTCGCCCGGAGACGCGGAATGCGCCCCTCCGACGTGACGGGCTCGCCGCGGCGCATGAGGATCGCGCGGTCCCCGTCCGTCTCGACGGAGTCAATCCCCCGGGCCGAGGCGGCGATCCGGAGCCGCGCCAGGCGGAGCAGCCGGTCGAGCGGGGCCGGCAGCGGACCGAAGCGGTCGCGGAACTCGGCGGCCAGGTCGCGCACGTCCGACTCGGCGCACGCCCCGGCCAGCCGCCGGTAGAAATGAAGCCGCTGCACCTCGTCCTCGACGTAGTCCGTCGGGATCACGGCCGCCCCGCCGGCGGCGAGCGGATCGGGGCTCAGGTCGATGAAGTCCAGCGCCAGGCGCGCGGTCGCCGGCGCCGGGGAGGCCTCGCCCTTGAGGCGCGCCACCGTCCGTCGCAGGAGCTGGCAGTAGAGGTCGAAGCCGACCGCGGCGATGTGGCCGCTCTGCTCGGCGCCGAGCAGGTTGCCGGCCCCGCGGGTCTCGAGGTCGCGCAGCGCAAGCCGGAATCCCGCGCCCAGGCCGGAGTGGCGGCGCAGAGCGCCGATCCGCTGGCGCGCGGTGTCGAGCAGGCGCCCGTGGCGGGGCAGCAGGAGATAGGCGTAGGCCTGGTGCTTGTAGCGCCCCACGCGGCCGCGGAGCTGGTACAGGTCGGCCATGCCGAAGCGCTCGGCGCGCTCGATCAGGATCGTGTTGACGCGCGGGATGTCGACGCCGCTCTCGATGATCGTCGTGCACAGCAGCACGTCGATCTCGCCGGCCGTGAACCGGTGCATCAGGTCGGCCAGCTCGCCCTCGTTCATCTGCCCGTGCCCGGCCTCGATCCGGGCCTCGGGGACGAGCCGCCGCAGGGACTCGAGCCGGTCGAGGATCGTCATGACGCGGTTGTGCAGGAAGAAGACCTGCCCCTCGCGGTCGAGTTCGCGCAGGATCGCGTCGCGCACGAGGGCCTCGTCCCACGGGCGCACGATCGTCTCGACGGGCAGCCGCTCCTGCGGCGGCGTCTGGATCACGCTCAGGTCCCGCGCCCCGGTCAGGCCGAAGTACAGCGTCCGCGGGATCGGCGTCGCCGTCATCGTCAGCACGTCGACCGTGCTGCGCAGTCGCTTCAGGGCCTCCTTGTGCTCGACACCGAACCGCTGCTCCTCGTCGATGATGACGAGGCCGAGATCGCGGAAGGCGACGTCCGGCTGCACGAGCCGGTGGGTGCCGATCACGATGTCCACCGTCCCGTCGCGCAGGCGTTCGATCGTGCGCCGCTGCTCCATGCGCGTGCGGAAGCGGCTGAGCATGTCGACCGTGACGGGGAAGGCGGCCATGCGCTCGCAGAAGGTGTCGTGGTGCTGCTGGGCGAGGACGGTCGTGGGGACGAGCACGGCGACCTGGCGGCCGTCCATGACGGCCTTGAACGCGGCGCGCATGGCGACCTCGGTCTTGCCGTAGCCGACGTCGCCGCAGATGAGGCGGTCCATCGGCCGCGGCGCCTCCATGTCGCGCTTGACGTCGGCGATCGCGCGGAGTTGGTCCTCCGTCTCATGGTACGGGAACGCCGCCTCCAGCTCGTGCTGCCACGCGCCGTCCGCCGCGAACGCGTGGCCGGGCCGAGTCTGCCGCAGCGCCTGCGTCTCGAGCAGGCTGCCCGCGAGGTCGCGGATCGCCTTCTCCGCGGCCTCCTTCTCCGACTTCCAGCGGCGCCCGCCGATCTTGTGCAGCTCGGGGCGGCGGCCGCCGATGCCGACGTAGCGGCTGAGCAGGTGCGCCTGGCCGACCGGAACGTAGAGCTTCGCGTTCTCGGCGTACTCGACCGCGAGCGCCTCCTGGGACCGGCCCCCGATCTCGATCTCGAGCAGGCCGAGGTAGCGGCCGACGCCGTGCTCGACGTGGACGACCAGCTCGCCGGGCTCCATCTGGCCCGCGTCGAGAAACCGCTCGCCCTCGGTGCGCCGCGGACCGGGCCGCCGGGCATGGAGATCATAGCGCCCCCGGGCCGCACGGCGCGGGAACAGGTCGCCCTCCGCCACCACCGTCAGCGACCCATCCTCCAGCTCGAAGCCCTCCGACAGAGCGCCCACGCGCACCCGCGCTCCGGGCGGCCAGTGCGGATCGTCCGCGTACAGCTCGCGGAACCGGTCCCGCGCCCCCCCCGTGGCGAAGAGGAACCAGACCGCGCCGCCCCGCCGGGCCCGCGCGGACAGCTCGCGCACGCGCTCCGCCCGCCGCGCGGCCAGCACGTCGGGCTCGACCAGCGCCCCGCGCCGTGACCCGTCGGAGAGGCCCGGCATCGGCTCGACCGGCCGAAGTCCCAACCGCACCGGGACCTCGTCGCACTCGCCAAACGAGACGAACTCGAGGTCCGCCCCGCCCCGCGACGCGCGGAGGCGGTCGTAGGAGGAAGGGGGGGACGGAGGTTCGCAGGTTTGCAGGGATGGGGGTTCGGAGGTTCGCAGGTTCCCAGGTTCGCAGGTTCGTGACGGAGGGCGTTCGGAGGCTCGGAGGTTGCCAGGCGCAGGTTTCGCGTTCCGGGTTCCGGGTTCCGGGTTGGCTGTTGGATGTTGGGTGTTGGATGTTGGATGTTGAATCCGACCTTCGATGTTCGATGTTCGGTGTTCGGTGTTCGGCGTTCGAATCCCGCCTTCCGCCCGCTCGTGGACCTCGGCATGCTCGCGCAGGCGGGCGGGCTCGTTCCAGACGCGGACGGCATCGGCGGGCAGGTAGTCAAGCAGTGTCAACCCCGCGGCGCCGGCCTCCTCGCGGGCGGGGGCGAGGACCAGCGACGGGATCCGCTCCCGGGAGCGCTGCTCCCACGGGTCAAACGTGCGGATGGACTCGACCTCCTCCCCCAGGAATTCCACGCGCGCGGGCCACGCGGCGTTCGGGGGCCACACGTCGACGATTCCGCCCCGCAGCGAGGCCTGCCCCTTGGCGTCGACCTGCGGCACGAACTCGTAACCGGCCGACTCGATGCGCGAGACCAGCGCCGACGGCCCCCCGCCGTCGCCGACCTTCATCTCGAAGGCATCGCGATCGACACGGTCCGCATCGACGGTCGGCTGCAGGAGCGCCTGGACACAGGTCGCAATCACCGGCGGCGGCGGGTCCGACCGGCAGCGGCGCAGCACGTCGAGCCGGTCGCCCGTGACATCGGGCGCACGCCCCCGGGCCGGCCCCGAGGCGGCATCGCGGGCCGGGAAGACGCCGATGCGGTCCGCCCCCTCGGGGGCCAGGGCTTCCAGATCCTGCACAAGCGCGTCCAGCGAGCGCGGCCCGTCCGTCACCCACAGGACCGTCCGCCTCGCAAGGCCGTGCAGCACCCACGCGATGCACGCCTGTCCGGACGACGCCAGCGCCTCAAAACGCGCGCATCCCCCCGACAGCGCGCGCGTCAGCGCATCGCGGTCGGCGGGCGGGAGATGAAGCTCCACGGCTGGTTCAGGCACGCACGTGAAGCTAGGCCCGGGGCGCCCGCAAGTCAAAGGGATCGCCGCCCTTGCGCGCCGCGGCGTCCGCGTGCAGGATGGCGGCCATGACGATTCCTCTCCGCCGGCCGGAACTGTTCGCGGCAACCTGGATGATCGCAGCGTGCGCACGGGCTGCGGCCCCCGCCGGCGCCGATCCGGCCTCCCCCTCGGTCCCGCCGGCGGAGCGGATCCTCTCCACGCTGCGCCAGGATCGCCCCTTCCTGCTGGTGCCGGGAACGCAGGGGGTCGTGCGGCTGCGGGAGAAGATCCGGACGGACCCGCTCTGCGCGGCATGGTACGGCGAGCTGAAGGACGCCGGGGCCAGGACGGCGGCGAAGCGCCCCGTGGAGTACCGCATCCCCGACGGCAAGCGGCTGCTGTCCGTCAGCCGCGAACTGAAGTCCCGCGTCGAGTCGCTCGGCCTCCAGTATCTCGTCGACGGCGACGCCCGCCACGCCGCGCGGGCCTGGGCGGAACTCGAGGCGGCGGCGCGGTTCAAGGACTGGAACCCCTCGCACTTCCTCGACACGGCCGAGATGACCTGCGGGTTCGCACTCGGCTACGACTGGTTCTCCCACGCGTGGACGGACGCCCAGCGGCAGACCCTTCGCACGGCGATCGTCGAGCTCGGCCTCAAGCCGGGGCTCAAGGTCTACGGCAAGAACAGCGGCTGGGCCGCGGGCTGGAACAACTGGAACCAAGTCTGCAACGGCGGCCTGACCCTCGGCGCCCTGGCCATCGCCGACGTCGAGCCGGCGCTGGCCGCGCAGGTCGTCCGTCACGCGGCCCTCAGCGTGCCCATCGCCATGCGGCACTTCGCACCGGACGGCGGCGGCGTCGAGGGCGTGACGTACTGGAACTACGGCTCGCGCTACAACGTCCTGATGCTCGACGCTCTGGAGACGGCGCTCGGGACCGACTTCGGCCTCCGGACGGTGACGGGCTTCGAGGCGAGCGGGCTCTACCCGATCCACATGTCCGGCGCGGACCGGACCACCTTCAACTTCGCCGACTGCGGCTCCACGGGCGCTTCCGCCGCGCAGCATCTCTGGATGGGCCGCGTCTACGGGCGCCCCGAGTTCACGAGATTCCGGCTCGATGCGCTGCGGGACGACGGCCGGGGCGGCGGCGTGGCGGACCTGCTGTGGTACGACCCCGCGGCCTCCGCACGCCCGGCGCCTCCGCTCCCGTCGGGCCGCCACTTCCGCGTCGCGGAATGCGGGAGCCTGCGCAGCGGCTGGAACGATACGAACGCCCTCGTGCTGGCCATCCAGGCCGGCGACAACCGCAACCTGTCGGGCCACCGTCATCTCGACCTCGGCAGCTTCATCCTCGAGGCCTTGGGCCGGCGGTGGATCATCGACAGCGGCACGGAGGGCGAGACCTACCAGTCGCACCGGCACCACAACCCGCGCGCCGCCTACTACCGGGTCCGCGCCGAGGGTCACAACACGCTCGTCCTCAACCCCGGCCCCGGCCCGGACCAGGCGATGAAGGCGGTCGCGCCGATCACCGCCTTCGAAACCACCGGCGGGGGCGGCCGGGCCGTGGTCGACCTCTCCGCCGCCTATGCCCCGCACGCCCGGCGCGCGGTGCGCACGTTCGAGATGGCCGGCCGCTCCCGCGTGACAGTCACCGACGAGGTGCTCGCGGACGCGCCCGCCGACCTCTGGTGGTTCGCGCACACGCCGGCGGACATCGACCTCGCGCCCGACGGCCGGACCGCGACGCTCCGGATCGACGACCGGCGGATGACGGCGACCCTGGTGGAGCCCGCGGACGCGCGCTTCGACGTCCGGAAGGCGCAACCGCTGCCGACCTCGCCGAACCCGGAGAAGCAGGCCGCAAACCGGTTCCGCAAACTCGCCGTCCACCTGCCGGGCGTGACCGCGACGCGGATCGTCGTCCGCTTCGAACCGCAGGCGGACGGCCGCTGACCGGACCCGGCGCCCGGCGATCGCCGGTTGCCGGAGCGTGCGCGACACGGCTAGGATGCTCCCATGAAGACGACCCGGTCCGTGACGCCCCTCGCAACCGCCCTGGTCCTCGCCGCAGCGATCCCGCTGCACGCCTCGTCGCTCGCATGGATCGAGGCCGAGCGGTTCGACAATCCCGGCGGATGGACGATGGACACGCAGTTCATCGACCAGATGGGATCCGCTTACCTGCTCGCGGACGGCCTGGGCACACCCGTGACCGACGCCGTCACCCGCATCGAACTGCCCGCCCCGGGCCCCCGACGTCTCTGGGTCCGCACGCGCGACTGGGTTCCCGAGCATCACCCGGGGCGCTTCCGGATCCTCGTCGACGGCCGCGACGCGGGCCGCGAGTTCGGTGCGTCGGGCCGCGACGGCTGGACCTGGGAGGACGGCGGCGTCCACGAGTTCGGACGGTCCGTCGAACTCCGCCTGCGCGATCTCACGGGCACCTACGGGCGATGCGATGTGATCGTCCTGTCCGACGACCCCGCATGGACACCGCCGGCCGACCGCGCCGCGGTTGACGCCCTGCGGCTCGCCCACGGCGGCATCGGCGCGGAGATCCGCGACGCGGGCGACTACGACGTCGTCGTGGTCGGCGGCGGGCTCGCCGGCTGCATGGCGGCGGTCGCCTCCGCGCGCACCGGCGCGCGCACGGCCCTGGTCCAGAACCGCGCCGTCCTCGGCGGCAACGGCAGCACGGAGATCCTCGTGCCCCCGGTCGGCGTCTGGCCCCACGGCCAGCGCGACCGCCGCGAACCGCGCGACACGGGCATCATCGAGGAGGCGGGGCTCGCTGGGATCCAGGGCGACGCGGATACCCGCCACTGGTCGGCCAGGCTCCGCCGCATCGTGGATGCGACCCCGGACCTCTCGCTCTTCCTTGAGACGCACGTGACCGGCGTCGGCCTCGCGACGAACACCGCGGGCGCGATCCGCGAGGTCCATGCCGTCGGCACGCGTACCGGCGTGCGGTCGCGCCTCGGCGCGAAGGTCTTCGTCGACTGCACCGGCGACGGCGCCGTGGGCGTCGCGGCGGGCGCCGTCCACCGCCATGGCCGCGAGGCGCGCTCGATGTACGGCGAGTCGATGGCGCCCGAGGAGGCCAACGCGACAACGATGGGAAACTCGCTCAAGTTCGTCTCGCGGAAGACGGACGCGCCGCAGCCCTTCGTGACGCCGCCGTGGGCGATGGAGTTCGCCCTGTGCGACCATTTCCCCGAGCGCCGCCACCCGACGTCGCCGAACCCGCCCCTGGGCTGGCAGTGGATGATCGAACTCGGCGGCCTGCAGAACACCTACGTGGAGAAGGAGGAGATCCGCGACGACCTCCTCCGCCTGATCTACGGCATCTGGTCACACATCAAGAACGAGTGCCCGAAACTGCGCGACCAGGCCGTCCCCTACCGCCTCGAGTGGGTCGGCGTCGTCGCCGGCATGCGCGAGAGCCGCCGGCTGATCGGCGACCACGTCCTGACCGAGAACGACATCGCCGGCCAGGTGTTGTTCCCGGACCGCGTCGCCTTCGGCGGCTGGGGGCTGGACGACCACTTCTCCGACGGCTTTTTCACCCGCGGACAGCCCGCCCGCCATCCTCACAAGGGCCTGCTCCATTCGATCCCGTTCCGCAGCCTGTACTCGACCAACGTGCCGAACCTGCTGATGGCCGGCCGCAACATCTCGGCCAGCCACGTCGGCATGGGCTCGACGCGCGTCATGATGACCTGCGCCGTCGTGGGCCAGGCCGCCGGCACCGCCGCCGCGATGTGCGCCGCGCGCGGGATCTCCCCCCGCGACCTCGGGCGCTCGTACGTCGAGGAACTCCAGCAGCAGATCCTCAAGGACGGCGCGCACATCATCGACCTGCCCAACACCGATCCGCGCGACGTCGCCCGCACCGCGACGGCATCGGCGTCGAGCGAGGCCGTCGAGCCCTCCGGCGAGCGGATGGCCGCCGCCAACGTGCTCGACGGCCACGCGCGGGCGGCGGGCGGCCTGGGGCATGCCTGGCGCGCCGATGCGACGCGGCCCGGCCCGCACTGGCTGCAGCTCGCGTGGGACGCGCCGCGGACGTTCAACTGCGTCCACGTCACGTTCCAGACGCGCGAACTGGCCCCGGCCGGCTTCCGGATCGAGGCGCCGAAGGGCGACGGCTGGCGAACGCTGGCCGACGTCCGGTCCCGCCATCGCCGGCATGTCGTCCCGCTCGAGCGCGTGTCGGCCGCCCGCCTGCGCATCGTCCCCTCCCTCGCCGCCGGGATCTGCGAGGTGCGCGTCTATGACGAGCCCGAGCGCACCCTCGAGATCGCCCGCCGGGTCGCCGCGACGCGCGACCTGCCCTCCACGCCGGACGAACGCTGGCCATGGGAGACGCCGGAGGAGGCCGCGCGGGCTGCCGCCGCCGTGCCCGCCATGCGCGCGGGGCTCGACCCCGAGGCCGTGGCGAAGAAGTACGGCGCGCTCGTTCTGGACGACGGGATGGCCGGGTTGACCGGCCGGTGGACGGCCTCGGCGCATTCCTCGCCCTTCATCGGCCTGGGCTACCTCAACGACGGCGACGCGGAGAAGGGGTCGAAGACGATGGTCTTCCATCCGCAACTCGCCGCGCCCGGGCGATACGAGGTCCGGCTCGCCTACACGACACTGGGCAACCGCGCCTCGAACACCCCGGTGACGATCCGGACCGCGACGGGACCGCGCACGGTCCGCGTGAACCAGCGGAAGGCGCCGGCCATCGACGGCCTCCTCCATTCCCTCGGCATCTTCGATCTCGCCGCCGGCCCGGCGACCACGATCGAGGTCTCCAACGAGGGCACCGACGGCTACGTCGTCGTCGACGCGCTGCTGCTGGTCCCCGTTCCTTAGCCGGAGCGATGCAGTTGACCGCGATACACGGAGACCCATGGGCATCGCTCCGGAAGTGGGGAAACTCCAAACTCCAAGGAAGTGGAAAGTACCAAGCAGTCAAGGAGGGAAGTCGGAGGGTCTTCGGGTGTGGATCAGGGAACGTCCCGAAAAGTACCCGCCTTTCATGGACCGTTCCGGGCCCTCAGGCCGTCCGGCCTTGTTCCCTTCTTCTCCTTTCGACATCCCACTTCCTTGGAGTTTGGAGTTTCTTACTTCCGTCTTCCGGAACGTTTCACCGCCCGTGACGTCCTGCCTTGGGTCCAACTGAATCGTTCCGGCTTAGGAGGCCGCCGGCCGGCTCAGAAACCCGGCAGATTCTCCATCAGCACGTACTGGACGACCATCAGCGTCGTCGCCACAAGCGCGGTCAGGGTGATGAGGACGAACAGGATGTTCCGGGCGAGGAGCCATCCTACGGGGATGCCCCGGCCGGCCTCCACGCCGTACCTGCGGCGGTGGGCCGCGGCCCGGCCGTGCATGCCGGCCCGCGCGTAGGCTTCCGCGCCGTTGTGCGCCGCGCCGTGCATCGCGGCGAGGTCCATGGCCTTCGCGCCGAAACCGACCCGACGGATCGAGCGCAGCAGGCCTCCGACCGCCTTCGTGAAGAGCACGGCGAGCGAGACGATCGTCAGGAGGACGAGCCCGAGGAAGAGGTGCCTGAGGTACCCGCCCGTCTCCGCCACCGCCTCCGCCCGCTCCCGCGCGAAGTCGTCCAGGAACCCCGCCGGATCATACCCCTCGAAGCCGCTCACGTTCGCCGCGCCCAGGGCCGCGGCCATGATGGCCACGAGGAGGCAGGCTCTCGTCCCTCTCATGAAGTCCAGCCTACGCCCGCCCGGTCAGATTGCCAGCCCTGCCCGAAGGCATCCGCCCCGGCTGGGCCCCCTACTTCCGCGTCAGGTTCGCGTTCGCCTCCAGCGTGACCGCCGTATCCGCCGGCTCGCACGCGATCGTCGCGGGGCGGGAGAACCGGTTGTTCCGGAACGTCGCGCCCTCGCACGCGCGCAGCTTCGCCGCGGGTCCCTCCGCAACCCCGGCGGCGAAGACGACGGTGTTCCCGGAGAACTCGAGGCCCGCCACCCGGCCGGCGTCGACCACGAGCGGGCCCGCCGCCTCGATCGTATTGTCGAGGATCCGGATGTTCCGGTGGTACGGCGGTTGGAGCAGGTTCTTCTCCTTCGGCTGCAGCGGCGCCAACCGGAAGACCGGGGCGGACGGGTGCAGCCCGACGAACCGGTTGCCGCGGATCACGACGTCCTCCACCCCGCCGGACTCGTACCAGAAGTTGTTGTCGCCCTCGACCAGCACGCCCATCATCGACGGCCGTTCGAACCGGTTGTTCTCGATCCGCACCTTACCTCCCGACGTCACGAGGATCCCGCGCGCGCGGTTGTTGCGCACGGTGTTGTTCACGTAGTCGAAGTCCGGCCGTGTCGTGACGTTCTCGACGCTGCTGTTCGTCCGGTACAGGTCGGCGACCGGCCGGTCGAGCGTCAGCACGTAGTAATCCTCGTTGATCCGCTCGATGGCCTTCATCCCGAAATCCGCGTACGGCAGCAGGGTGTCCCGCTGCAGCAGGCGCATCCGGTCGCCCGGCCGCGCGAAGGCGGTGCCGAGCTGCTCGAAGTGGCTGAAACTGACCGCGAGGCGGTCGGGCGCGAGAAGACCCTCGGCGATGGCGTAGACGCCGTGGACATTGCAGGAGTCGTCGAGCATGTTTTCGAAGAGGCATCCCTCGACCGTGACCTTCCCCCGGCATCCGACGAAGTGCGTCGCGTCGGCCGTGGTCGTGATCAGGCTCGTCGCGCCCGGCCGGAGCGCCACGCGGACGTTCCGCAGCACGGGATCGGTGCAGTCCTCCGCAATGACCCCCATGCCGCCCGCGTGGTGAATCGTCACATTCTCGACCGTCACGCCGTCGACGCTCGAGAGATGGATCGCGGGGGACAGGCGGTTGGGCCGGTTCATCCCCTTGCAGACCATCACCGACCCCAGGGTCGGGAGCACGTTGTGCGCGTTGCGGAAGCGGAACCGGTTGGTCCCGGTCTCGGTGATCTCCGCGAACACCTTCAACCTCGCGTTCCACATCGACAGCCTCGGCTGGATCGCAGCGGCCGCCTTCGTCGCCGGATCGACCCAGTAGTTCCACTGGAAGTCCTGCCGCGCCTGGCCCGGGTCCTGTAGTTCGCCGAAGAACAGCTCCGCCATGCCGCCGTAGAGCCGGCCGTCGCGCAGGACGACCTCGGACGCGGGCAGCATCTCGACCTCGAAGGCGTCGCCGTCCACGGCGACGACCGTCCCCTCGAGGTGGAACGGCTTGTCCCAGTCGATCGTCAGGTTTCGGATCGCGATATTCGTCGACCGGTCGACCGCAAACGGCGTCATCACGCCGTGGCACATCAGCGTCGCACCGGAGCCTTCGATCTCGAACCCCGCGACCCTGTCCAGATGGATAGCCACACGCTTGGTTCCGGGATCGTGGTTCGAGACATACCGGTGCATGCCGTCGGCGCGTTCGGGATGGAGGTTCCAGACGCCCGGGGCCAGCACGAGCCGGCCCGCGCCCTCGGCCCGGCATTTCGCAAGCGCCTCGCGCAGTCGCGGCACGGCGTCCGATCCGTCCGCCGGAGGCGCGATCCGCACCTCGCCCGCGGCGCCTGCGATCCGCACCGCGACCGCCAGCGCGAGACCGGCAACGATTCCGTTCCTTCGTCCTGCTTTCATCACGTGTTCTCCTCTCTCCCGACACTCTACGGCGACGGCACTGCGACCATCCTGAGGTTTCGGAATTCCAGCGCCCCGGCCGCCTCGCCCTCCGGCCCGCCGGAATCCCCGCCGAGCCCGAAGGTCTGCTTCTCTTCCGCGATGCAATCGTGGCCCGCCTCGACCGCCGCGCCATCGACGGTCGCCGAAAGGGCGGCGCCCTTGAGCTCGACACGGACGCGATGCCATTCGCCGGCAGCGAGCATAGCGGGCTGCCTGAACACCTCGACCGTCTCGCCCTTGGATGGATGCGCAAGGACGCGGATGCGATCCGTCTCCATGACAAGGTGGACGATGTGTCCCCGCTCCTGCGAGCCGTTGAAGATGATGCCCGCAAACGAGGCCTTGCCGACCAGCCGGAACTCGAACTCGATCACCCCGTCGCGCATCGGCAACCGGCGCATCCTGACCGGCCCGTGGCGGCGCGGGCCGGACTCGAAGCCGCGCAGCACGCCGTTGGACGCGGTCCACGTGCCGAGTCCCCAGAACCAGTTGGTCGAGAGCGGACCGTCGAAGCCTTCGGCGATCGCCCCCGCCGGAATCGATGCCGTCGGCGGCACGGTGGCAGGGGGCGCTGGGCGCGGGGCCTGCCGCGCCGCTTTCGTGTCGGCCTCCGGCGGCGCGAACGCGCGGCCGCTCGCAATTACCGCGTCCCATCGCGACTTGCACTCCTCGGCCATCTTTGCGGCGACGTCGGGGAACGTCGCCCGCACGTCGGTCGTCTCGCCGGGATCGGCATCGAGATCGTAGAGCGCCGAGCCGCCGTCCGGGAGGGCGTGGTACTTGAAACGCGGCCCTCGCAACGCGAGATGATGGTCATCGAATCGCCGGTTCGCCGGCCCGCCGAGGCCGCCGCGCGGCGCGCCCGCCCCGGCGATGGCCATGCGAAGGGCCGCCGGCCGCTCGGAGGCTTCCGCAGCGTTGCTCAACGCCGGCCGCAGGCTCACGCCACTGAACGGCAGGTGGTTCCGGGTCGTGTCGCGGATTGCCGCCAGGTCGAGCATCGTCGGCAGGATGTCCTCCGCGCAACCGAACTGCTTCCGCTCGCCCGGCGGGATGGTTCCCGGCCAACGCAGCAGGAACGGGACGCGGATGCCGTTCTCCCAGACCGTCGCCTTGTGCCCGCGCAGCCGCGCGACATTGCGCAGGTCCCAGTCTCCGCTCCGCACGAAGCCGTCCACGGTTCCATTCTTCGTCTCCGGCCCGGTCGCACCGTTGTCGCTGACAAACGCAACGATCGTCCGCTCCGCCTGACCCGTCTCGCGCAGCGCGTCGAGGAGCCGGCCGATGGCGCCGTCCATCTGCGCGATCGCGCCATAGCAGGCGGCGAGGTTCGACGAGCACCCCTGCGCCGCGAACGGGGCCGAGAACCTCTCGTCGCACACCCACGGCAGGTGCGGGATGATGTAGGCCACGCTGGCGAACCACGGGCCGTCGCGGCGCTCGCGGATGAACCGGAGGACGCGGTCGGTCCACAGATCGACCGTCCAGCCGGTTTCCCGCCGGTTGTTCCCCGGCTCGAACACCATCGGGTCGCGGTGCTCGTAGCCCCCGCCGCCAAGCCACTCGTCCCATCCGAAGTCCGACGGACCGTTCGTCCCGGCCTTCACGCAGTCGAGCTTGCCGACGTGCAACGTGCGGTAGCCGGCCGCCTTGAAGAACGCCGGCATGCGGACCTCGTCCGGCCGAAGGTTCGCCCGCGGGGGCACGCCCCACACGCCGGTGAGCAGGTGGTCGCGCCCGGTCCAGAGCGCCGCGCGCGTCGGCGAGCAGGCCGGCGCGACGACGAAATTGCGGAAGACGGCCGATTCCGAGGCCAGGCGGTCGAGCGAGGGCGTCCTCACCCGCGGGTTGCCGTTGAAGCCGAAATCGCCGTAGCCCTGGTCGTCGCTGATGATCAGCAGCACGTTCGGCGGCATCGCGGATCCGGCGCCCGTCACGACCGCCGCTCCCAGCGCGACCGCCGCCGCGCAGACCATCCTCCGCATCGTCATGGCCCCTCCGCCCGTTGCATGGGTCGTCCTGTCGGCTCCGATTCCGAATCTCACGTCTCCCGAGTCCCCACTCCCTGCTCCCGCCCCTACCCCGCCCGCAGCAGGCGGACCGGCCCCAGGAGGCCCATCGGCCGCTGCGGCAGCTTTGCCGTCCACTTCTGCGCGGTTTCGTTCCCCGCGAGCGTCTTGCAGTAGTTGCCGGCGACGGTCGTCACGGTCACCTCGAGGTCGTGCGCGCCCGGCGCGAGGCCGTCCGGCAGCGCGTAGACGTGCCGGCCGTACCAGCGGCAGCCGAGCGGGCGGCCGTCCAGGGCGACCTCCGAAATCTCGCGCACCGTGCCAAGGTCGAGGAACCGCGCCGCGACACGACGGTCTGGAGGGCCCGGCTCCGTCCGGGCCGTGGGAGCGGCCGACGCGGAGGTCGGCCCTCCATGGGGCAGATGGAGCGCAATCCGGTACACCGCCCGCCCCGCGAATCCGGCCAGACCGTCGACGGTGCCGAGGTCGACCGGGGCCGACAGTTCGAGGGTGCGCCGCGTCCCGTCCACGTGGTGCAGGTCGACCTTGCACGGCCCGCCCACCGCGACGGCCCCCTCCTCCGCCGGCCACGGCTCGGGCGGCGGCGGATCGGACGGGGCCGGTTCGAACACGATCACGCGCGACTCGGCCGGGGCGAGGCGCAGGTGAAGCTCGTTGCGCGCGCCGAGCCACGGGTGCACGCGCCGTTCGCCGGTCTCGGGATCCCAGATCCACGGCGTCGCGTCCCCCGTGCGGAACGTCGCCTTCACGGAGACCGCCTGCTCGCGGCCGGTGTTGGCGAAAAAGAAGACCTCGCGCCCCCCCAGCCGGTGCCGCGTCTGGCTGAGGAACTGACCGGCCGGCTCCAGCCGGACGTCCGGCACGAGCCCGCACCCGTCGCGGACCCCGCGGAACCATTCGACGAGGTTCCCGCCCGCCGGCGGCTCGGGGACGACGCGGCAGCGGTCCGGGAACTCCGCGAGAATCCGCCGCATCGTCTCGGCCACGGCGCGATCCTGCCCGCCCCGGGCCTTCAGTCCCGGCGCCACGGAGGGCGCGCGCCCGATGAAGAGGATCCGGCCGCCGCACCGGGCGAAGCGCTCGATCGCGGCCGCGGTGTCGGCGCGGAGCGTGTCGACGAGCATCAGGATCAGCGTGTCGTAGCGGCGCGGGCCGAAGACCGCCGCGCCGTCCTTCATCTCGGACCGGCACAGGATGGCCTCGCTCGTGTAGTCGCAGTTGTGCCCGTTGCGATGCAGCGCCCGCCACAGCAGGTGCGAGTACTGCGGGTACCACTTCATCGGAAAGGGGTCCCGCTGCATGCCCCAGCGCTTCCACAGGTCGGCGAGCGGGTGCAGGATCGCGATGTTCGCCTGCGGCTCCGCCTGCTGCAGCAGCCACGAGAGGCGCGCCTTGTAGTCGAACCACGTCCGCGCGTGCGGCCACCACGGATTCCGTTCGTTGAACCAGGTCCCGTAGCGCACCCAGCCGGGGAACTCCGCGGCCGGGGGGGAGTAGTTGAAGCCGTGCAGGATCGAGTGGGTCACGCCGGACAGGTTGCTCTCGTCGCCGGCGATCTTGATCATCTCGAGCGGCGTGAAGAACACGTACTGCGTGTTCGTGATCTCCTCGCAGCTGACGAGGCGCTTCCCCGCGAGCCGCGCGCCGGAGGCGGTGAACTTGTTGTTGATCGAGTGCGCCCCGTGCGACTTCAGCGTCCCGGTGTGCATGTTCAGCCACGTCTCGCACTCGGGAATGTCGACGAGCATGCTGCTCTCGAGGGGATCGTAGCCGTGGCCGTAGGCCTGCACGCGCGACTGCACGCCCTGGGCGCGGCACCACGCGACGAACGGCTCGAGGAAGCGCTCCCGGAAGAGCTCGATCAGCGTGATCCAGTAGTCGTACCGGACGCGCTGGACCCCGTCCTCCAGCTCCGGCCCGGCCTTCACCGTGACGGCCTCCTCGACGGCATCGCCCATGTGCCCGGTCTTCTGGAGCATGTACGACAGCCACGGCAGAAGGTCGTAGCCGCGGCGCCGCTGGAACTCCGGAAGCAGGTCCTCGTTCCAGTTCGCCCCCTCCAACTCGAGGCTGTCGCAGAAGACGGCGCGGAAGCACGTCCCGAGGCCGCCCAGGCGGGCCTTCATGCCGTCGGACATGTGGTTCAGGTAGAACTCCGTCGCCGCGCGGCTGAAGTGGTTCAGCACCGGCCCGTCGGACCCGGGCGCGCCGTTGATGACCGCCTGGAATCCCTCCTGAACGACGAAGAAGTGGAGGATGTGGTCCCCCGCGGGCACGTCGACGGTCAGCCGGCCGTCGCGCAGACGATCCGTGACGTCCGTGCCCGGCTCGAAACGGTCGAGAGCGGCGGGCGTCAGACGCGCGAACTTCACGGTCTTGAAGATCGCGTCGTTCTTCGAGTGCAGCGTCAGGTCGACGCTATCGACCATCTCCTGCTCGGTCAGCGTGACGGTCGCGGGTCCCGCGACCCGGCGCCGGCCGACGGAGAGGATCTTGGTCTGGTGTTCGCGCGGCAGGAACCGGCCGCCGAACGGCCAGCCGGAGCCGACGATGATGTCCGCCGTCAGCCCGCGCTCCCGCGCGCCGTCGACGGCCGTGCGGACCATCCCGCACCATTCGTCGCCCAGCCACTCGAGGGACGGGAGGTTCAGCGGGTCCTTCTCCGCCGGGAACTTGATCGAGTTGATCTCCACGCCGCCGATGCCGGCGGCCTTGAGCACGTCGAGTTCGCGCAGGATCTCGTCCTTGGCCAGCTTGTTCCCGTTCCACCACCACCGCACGAACGGCCGGCAGGCCGTCGGCGGCTCCCGGAACCCGGCCCAGGCGGGATCGTCCGCATCCGGCGCCGCGGCCGCGCCGCGAGCCGTGCCCCAGCCGGACAATGCCAGCCCCGCCAGACCGACCCCGCGCAGGAAATCCCGCCGCGACGGCCCCGTCCCGGCCGGGACGTTCCGTCCGCCGTCCCGCGCCTTCGCGCCGGCGAGCGTCTTCCGCGAACCCTTCGAGGTCATCGTGGTTTCTCCTCTCCGTCGAATCGGGCCGGCACGGCGGACATCACGGCGACATTGAACGCGAAGATCGCGGGGATCGCGAGCCGGAAGTCCACGACGGCGGAGTCTCCGCGCCCGGCCGCGCGTCCGCGGGATGTCGTCTGCGCCGCCGGTGAAGGCTGTGCTAGAGTGTCGGGGCGCCTTGGGCGCGCGGGAGATCGTGCCGGCCATGAAGGTCATCTCGTTGGTCCCGGGGTCGGGGGATACGTTCTACTGCCAGAACTGCGTCCGCGACCTGTCGATGGCACGCGGGCTGCGGGCGCTGGGGGCGGACGTCACGCTGGCGCCGATGTACCTGCCGGTCGACCCCGGCGCCGACGCGGGCGTCCGGCGCGCGCCGGTCTTCTACGGCGCGGTGAACGTCTGGCTGGAGCAGAAGTTTCCAGGGTTCGGACGCCGCGGACGCCGGTTCTTCCCATGGTTGGACGCGCGCCCGGTCCTGCGCTTCGCGGCGCGCCGCGCGGGGTCGACCGATGCCCGCGGCCTCGGCGAGATGACCGCCTCCATGCTGCGCGGCGAGGACGGCCGGCAGGCGGCCGAGCTCGACCGGCTTGTCGACTGGCTCCGCGCCGACGGCGCCCCGGACGTGGTCCACCTCTCCAACGCCCTCCTGCTCGGCCTCACGCGGCGGCTGCGGCGCGACCTCGGGTGCGCGGTGGTGTGCTCGCTGCAGGACGAGGACGTCTGGATGGACGCGATGCCGGAGTCCGAGGCCGCGCCGGTCTGGGCGCTGCTGGCCGAGCGCGCGCGCGACGCCGACCGCTTCGTCGCCGTCAGCCGGGCCTACGCCGGACGCATGGCCGCGCGACTCCGCCTGGCGGCGGATCGTGTGGGCGTCGTGCACCCGGGCGTCGATGTGCCCGCCGCGGCGGCGCCGGTCCCCGACGATCCGCCCGTGCTGGGTTTTTTCGCGCGGCTCGCCGAGGGCCTCGGGCTGGACGAAACCGTCGCGGCCTTCCTTCGGCTCCGGCGCGACCCGCGGTTCGCCCGGCTGCGGCTGCGCGCGGCGGGCGGATCAACCGCGCGCGACCGGGCCTTCATCGACCGCCAGCGCCGGCGCCTCGACGAGGCCGGGGCCGCGGCGGACTCAACCATCGACGAGGCCTACGCGCCGGATGCGCGCGCCGAGTTCTTCCGGTCCGTCAGCGTGCTCGCCGTTCCCTCCCGCATCGAGGATGGCTACGGGTTGAATCTTCTCGAGTCGATCGCGGCCGGCGTGCCGGTGGTCCAGCCCGACCGCGGCGCGTTCCCGGAGATCGTCGCGATGACCGGCGGGGGCGCCGTCTACTCGCCCCAGACGCCCGAGGCGCTGGCCGCGGCGCTGGCCCCGCTGCTGGACGCGCCGGACCGCCTGCGCGAGATGGGCCGCGCCGGACGCGAGGCGGTGCGCGCGGGCTTCACGGTCGCCCATGCGGCGGCGCGGATGCTGGAGGAATTCCGGCGGGCCGCGCAGGCGCGGCGAGACTGAAGACAGAGGTCGGACGTCGGAGGTCGGAGCGGCCGAAGTCCGAGGTCCGAGAGCCGAGGTCCGAGGTCCGGGGGGCCGAGGTCCGAGAACCGAGGTCCGGGGGCCGAGGTCGGAGGGCCGCCGTTGGTTGTTGGATGTTGGCTGTTGGGTATTGGATGTTGAAGTCGGACCGGGCGTCAGCCGGCGGCGCGGAGCGACTCGGCGATGGCGTCGCAGACGAGGTCGAGGTTGCCGGGCAGCAGGCCGACCACGTTCGCGCGGCCGTCGGCGGTCATGTAGATGCTCTTCTTCTCGCGCAGGAACGCGACCTGCGCGGACGTCAGGCCCGTGAAGGAGAACATGCCGCGCTGGGCGCGGATGAAGTCGAAGCGGCGGTCCTTCACGCGCGCGGCGAGGCCGTCGGCAAACGCGGCGCGGACGGCGTGCAGTCGCGTACGCATCGCCGCGAGTTCGGCGTCCCACATGGTTCGCAGCATGCGGTCGGACAGGACCATCGCGGCCGCCAGCGGCCCGTGGGCGGCCGGGTTGGAATAGAGCACGCGGATGGTCTTCTTCATGCGGCTGAAGACGGTGTCGGCGGTCTTCGGGTCCTTCGCGACGACGGTCAGCGCGCCGACGCGATCCCGGTAGAGGCCCATGTTCTTCGAGAACGAGATCGCGGCCATGAACTCGATGCCGGCGTCGAGCATCCTGCGCAGCGGGGCGGCATCCTCGTCGACGCCATCGCCGAATCCGAGGTAGGCCGAGTCGAGGAACGGAAGCCAGCCGCGCTCCGCGGCGATGGCGACGATCTCGCGCCAGGCGTCGGCGTCGGGATCGACGCCGGTCGGGTTGTGGCAGCCGGCGTGCAGGACGACGACGTCGCCGGCGGGCACCTGGCGCAGCGCGTCGAGGAACGCATCGCGCCGCAGCGAGGATGAGGCCGGGTCGAAGTAGGGATAGTCGCGCACCTCGAAGCCCGCCGCCGCGAAGAGGCCGCGGTGGTTCGGCCACGTCGGGGCGCTGATCCACGCCCCCCGGCCGC
>CAYODK010000082.1:0-21581 GCA_964402695.1 uncultured Verrucomicrobiota bacterium | reverse complement strand
ATCCGAGATTCAAGGACGTGACTGGAGTTCAGACGTGTGCTCTTCCGATCTAAAATCCATGTCGGCTCCCTCCGGCCGGCCCGTGGGCGCTTCGAACCTATAGCGCACCCGGGGCCGCGCCGCCAGCCGGCGGCTATTCTTGTTGCCAGGGAGGCCGCCATCGGGCCAAAGTCCTTCCCCGGGAGCCACACATGAACATCGGAATCATCGGCGGGACGGGGTTGTACGAGCTGCCGGGCCTGGAGCGGGTGGGCGAGGTGCGGATGCAGACACCGTTCGGCGATCCGTCCGATCCCTATGTGCATGGCCGGGTTTCCGGGCGCGACGTGTACTTCCTCGCACGCCACGGCCGGGACCACCGGATCCTCCCCTCCGAGCTGAACCACCGCGCGAACCTGTGGGGCTTCAAGGCCCTGGGGGTCGACGCGATCGTCGCGGTTTCGGCCGTCGGCAGCCTGCAGTCGGCCCTCGCCCCGCGCGACATCGTGGTGCCGGACCAGTTCTTCGACCGCACGAAGGCCTCCGACCGCCATACGTTCTTCGGCCGCGGCGCGGTCGCCCACATCGCCTTCGCCGAGCCGGTCTGCCCGGCCCTGCGGGCGGTCCTCGCCGCCGCCGCGCGCGAGACCGCCGCCGCCGAGACCCCCGCCGCCCGGCGGGTGCAGGACGGCGGCACCTACGTGAACATGGAAGGGCCGGCGTTCTCGACGCGCGCGGAATCCGAGTTCCACCACAAGCTGGGGTTTGACGCGATCGGCATGACGGCGCTCGCCGAGGCGAAGCTGGCCCGCGAGGCGGAGATCTGCTACGCGACGATCGCGCTCGTGACGGACTACGACGCCTGGAACCGCGAGCACGCCGCCGTGACCGTCGAGCAGATCGTCGGCCATCTCCACGCCAACGCGGCCTTCGCGCGCGATGCCGTGGCCCGCGCGATCGGCGCGGTCGATCCCGCCCGCACCTGCGGCTGCCGCGACGCGCTCCGCCACGCGCTGATCACGCCGCGGAAGGCCATCCCGCCGGACACGCTCGAGGCGCTGCGCCCGATCGTGGACAAGTACCGCTGAGGCGCCTACCGGCGCGGACGCGGGCGCACGGCCGGCCGCACCGGCACGACGCGGGGCGGGTTGTCCGGCGCAACCACGATGGGTCTCTGGGGGCGGTCGGGAGGCTCGCCGCCGGTCTTCCTCCACTGTTCGAGAAGACGGTCCCTCTGCGACTCAAGATCCTTCGGCTGGAACCGCTCGGCCAGGATCGCCCCCTTGCCGTCCGTCACGCGAACCGCCCACCCGTGCAGCTTCTCCTTGAGTTCGCCCGTGCCCAGGCCGGCGCGATTCCACTCCAGCTTCCTGAGCGTGACGGTCTCCGACTCGACGGCGACGGGACGCAGGCCCTCGAGGACAACCTCCTCCTCCTTCACCGCGCCGGCCCGCAGCTGTCCGCCGGCGCCTTCGACCACGACCATGTATTGGATCCGCAGGTCCTCGGGCACGTCGAGGGCGACCCGCTGGAGTTCGAACCGGTAGAAGACCTCGTCCTCCTCGATGCGCCCCGACACATTGGGCAGGCTCTGTTGCGGCCCCTTGCGCGACGCGGCGGTCTTCTTCGTCGCGGTCACCCTGACCTTCTCCGGCATCGGCGGCGCCGCCAGCACCGGACCCACCATCGCCGCAACCAGGATCGCGGTCCACCGTGTCTTCATCGGCGTCACCCTGTCCTTTCTCCATCCCGCCCGCGCATCCGGCCTCCGACGGGCCGGCGCTTCTTTTGAATATCCGCCGCGTCTGCGCGTCTGTATACTTGAAAACGCGCGCCGGCGGCGGAAATTGTCGCGCCGGGAAAGGAAGGCTTGCCATGACAAGAACGCTGTTCGGACTGGCGGCGGCCGCCGCCCTTCTCCTCCAGACGACCGGATGCACGACCACCCAGGCGGACCAGACCACCGCGCTGGGCGCCGGCATCGGCGCCGGGCTGGGCATGATCCTGGGCAACAACATGGGCGGCGGGCCGAACGACCGGGCGCTCGGCGCGGCGGCGGGCGCGCTGGTCGGAGGCGCCCTGGGCCGGCAGTACGGCCGCCAGCTGGAGACCCAGCAGCAGATGAACTACCTGCAGCAGCAGCAGTTCATGACGACCGTGTGGATCAGCAACTCCAACGGTTCCAAGACCCCGGTCCAGCTCCGCATGACCGAGGGCGGGCAGTACATCGGTCCGCGGGGCGAGTACTACAGCTCCATGCCGACCGAGGAGCAGCTGCGATCGGTCTACGGGATGTAGGCAACCGGAGGCACGGATAGCCCCCCCGCGGGCCCGGCGGCCGGACCCGCGGGCGGGTTCGTGACTGTCGGGCCGCGGGGTCGTAGCCCCGCCTTGGAGCCTACTTCGTCGGCTGGGATGTCCGAGGCGGCGGCGCCGGGGGCGGCGGGACGGTCCGCGCAGGCATCGCGGGGGTCGGCTTCGCCGGCCGGCCCTGGAGAATCTGGGCGCCGCCGAGTTCGCCGAAGGACGCCCTTTCCAGATCGGTCCACAGCGTGCCCTGTCCCGCGTAGATCACCTGGATCCGCAGATCGGGGCTCAGGCCGGCCGCGAACTCCCACATCGTGTAGGCCTCGGGGTCGCCGAATGCCGCGGCTTTCATCTGGTAGCCCCGTGCCTTCTCGCCCTCGACCATGCGCACGGCATCGGCCTGGGCCTGGCCGAGCGTGACGGTCTTCTCCGCCATCAGCGCGGCGGTGCGGCTTTCGATCTCGGCGACCTGCTTGCGGGCCTCGGCGCCGATCTGCGCGACCTCTCGGTCCTGCGCCGCGCGGATCTCGCCGGCGAGCTTCAGCGTCTCCTGCCGGACCTGCTCGCCACGCTGCTCGATCATGCTCGTCTCGGTGTTCAGTTCCGCCTGCTTGCGCGCCGTGTTCTGCTTCTCCTTGTTCGTCAGGTCCTGCTCGATCGCAATGCTCGCGTCGCGGATCGGGGCCAGGATGTCGGGCGGGACGTTGACATGCCGGATCAGCGCGTTGTGCACGCTGATTCCGCGGTCGCCGAGCACCTTGGCGAGGGCCTCGGTGAGTTCCACCTGGAACTTCTCGCGCCCCTCGCCCACGATGAACTCCGTCACCTTGTAGGCCGACCCCTTGAGCCGGGAGATGGACAGGATCTGCGGCATCAGGGCCTTCTCCACGACGGCCGGCAGATCGCCGTACGCGCGGAAGATCCCCGAGAGCTTCTCCGGGAGCAGTTCGAACTCGACCGTCATGTCGAGGCTCACCTCGAACCCGTCCCGCGACGGAAACGTGACGAACTGGTTCAGCGTGAAGGTATTCTGGACCTGCACCGCGGGCGCGGCCTGCTGCACCGACTGCTCCAGATCCTGCTGACGGGTCTGCCGGCCCGCGGGCCGCTGCGCGGGGGGCGCCGGCGCCCGGGCGCGGGCGGAGGAGGTCAATCCCTTGAAGATCGATGACTTCTCGACGTAGTCCTCCCGCTGGGCCTGCTGCTGGATCAGCATGTTCTGGGCGAGCGCATTGAACCCGCCCTGTTGCTGGCCCTCGGCGACCTGGAAGTTCTTCGTGAGCACCTCGCCGCCGAAACGGCCCAGCAGCGAAACCTGGTTCACGCCGATCTCGAGCACATCGATCTTGTACTGCTTCGGGTTGGCGTAGTAGATGCCCGGCTGGAGGATGTCCTTCCGGATCCCCTTCTCGTCCGGGCCGGCGAACGCACCCTCCGGGGCCGGCCGGCCCGACAGCGACGTCAGCACGCCGACGTAGCCGATCGGGATGCTGACCGCGTCGACGACCTCGACGTCGTACCCGAACGGGTTGAGGCGGTACTTGCCCGGTCCCAGCACGCTCCGCCAGACGCCCTTCTGGCCCGGGCCGGCCAGGAACTCGCCCTGCGGCAGCGGCTCGCCGACCTTGGAGGTCACCACGCCAACCTTGCCCGGCAGGATGCTGATGACACTCACGACCTTGTGCTCGAAAAGAAACGGATTGAGGAAGTAGCGTCCCTCGCCGAGAACATCCTCCCGGATGCCCTTCTGACCCTCCTTCGCCAGGATCTGCCCCGGCGGCAGCGGATCGCCCGCCTTGGCGGTGATCACGGCCATCTCGTCGGGCCCGACGTAGAAGCGGCAGAAGAACCACTGCCAGACGATCCACAGGCCCGCGACGAGCACAACGGATCCCAGGGCTGCGCGCATCATCGGTTTCACGGCCGCACCTCCTTCGTCTTCGCCTTCGCGTCCGGCAGGAGCGGTTGGAAGATCCCCCCGAGGCCCTTGGGATCGTCGGTGGTCAGGAGGCTCCCGATGCGCGGGGCGACCTGCTGGTAGAACGTGTAGCGGGCGAAGCCCATCCCCCCGTTGAACGCGGCGGCCTGGTTGCTGATCACCGAGGCCTGCGCTTCGTTATCCAGCCGGATGACCTGCCCCTCGCCCTTCGCGGCGGCCAGCACGGCGGCGGCCTGGAACTTCGCGGCCTCGACGTCGAGTTTGGCGACGTCGAACTCGCGGATCGCGTTGGTGACCGTCACCGACTGCTGCTGCTGGGCATCGATCACGGCCTTCAGCTTGGCGGTCTCGGCCTCGACCCGGGCCTTGTTCTGCTGGGCGAGCATCTCCTGCTTGGTCAGCTCCGCCTTGGACTTGGCCTGTTCGATCTGCTGCTCGAACTTCTTGGCGTCCTGCACGGCGATCTCGCGCTCGCGGATGATGCTGGCGATCTCATCCGGCACCTTGATGTTCCGCACCAGGACCGACTTGACCGAGACCCCCCACTCCTTGCATCGCTCGCGCAGGTGGGTCTCCAGCGTGTCCTGGAACTTCTGCCGCGTCTCACCGATGATGTAGCTGGTCGCGGGCTGCTTGCTGCCCTCGATGCGGCTGAAGCCGCGGGCGCGCGGAAGGATGATCTTCTTGATGATGTCGTCCATGTCGCCGATGCGGTGCGTCAGCAGCGCGGCCTGCTCGCGCATCAGCGCGAACTCGAGCGTGCCCTCGACCTCGACGTTGAATCCATCGGCCGTCAGGAACGAGATCGCGTCGTCGCCGCTCATCTCGAACCGCTGGCTCTGGAGGTTCACCTCGATGACGTTCACCATGTACGGGTTGAGGTAGTGCGTGCCGGGGTCGAGCACGCGCGGCCCGACACCCTTCACGCCGTCCCCGACCATGAGGCTGTTGAGGTTGGTGCCGGTGACGCCGCCCGCGACCGGGTCCTTGCCGATGAGCGAGGTGACGACGCCGACGTGGCCGGGCCGGATCGAGATCGCATCGAACGGCTGCACCAGCACCGCGTAGGGATTGACGCGGTAGGTGCCCGGGCCCAGGACCTCGGCCAGGATCCCCTTCTGGCCGGACCCTGCAACGATCGCCCCGTCCTCGAGGTTGGCGCCGTACAGCCGCGTCTGCACGCCGAGCTGGCCGGCG
This sequence comes from uncultured Verrucomicrobiota bacterium, assembly GCA_964402695.1. Lineage (GTDB taxonomy): Bacteria > Verrucomicrobiota > Kiritimatiellia > PWTM01 > PWTM01 > VGWF01. The sequence goes on along the minus strand of CAYODK010000082.1, from coordinate 16,159 downwards.
GGGATCTCCGTCACGCGGTGGTACTCCCAGCTCCACGTGTACGGGTTCCGAAAGTGCCGGCCTTCGGGCAGCACGTCCAGTTGGATGCCCTTCTGGCCCTCCTTCGTCGCGAGGATCTCGCCCGACGGCAACGGTTCGCCGGTCTTTCGGATCAGCACGGCGATCTGGCCGGTCCCGGGCTCGATGCGCCAGAAGAACCAGATCCACACCGGGCCGAAAAGCAGCACGGCGACCAGCAGCAGCGCGATCCACGGCACGCGGACCGGCACCGTCGGGGCGGACCGACCGAGGTCCCGCCGCGGAACGCGCGACGGAGGCGGCGGCAGGGGCGGAGGCGTGGAGAACGATTCCGGATCCATGTCCGTGCTCCTTTCGATGGCAGCCGGCGCACCGCGCCGACAAAGCCAAGTCTACCACAGGACGGACCGCAAGGGAAAAGGCTCGACGCCAGGCCGTCGTCGGCTACCGTGGCGGCATGAAACCCGTTCTCGTCTACGTGACCGCACCGAACCGCGCAACCGCCCGCCGCCTCGCCCGCCACGTCGTCGAGGCCCGCCTCGCCGCCTGCGCGAACCTCCTGCCCGCCATCGAATCGGTCTACTGGTGGAAGGGCCGCGTCGAAAGCGGCGCCGAGACCGCGATGATCCTGAAGACCCGCGCACCTCTCGTCGCGCGACTTGCCGCCGAGCTCCGGCGGCTCCATCCCTACGAATGCCCTTGCGTGGTCGCAATTCCGATCCTCGGCGGAAACCCCGCGTTCCTGCGCTGGGTTGACGCCGAGGCCCGACCCACGCCCCCGGGGGCACGGAAAGGCCGGAAATCCGCGTCCGTATCCCGTTGACCTCCAGCCCCTCGCGAGCACTCCGGCCTCCGTCATGCAATCGGGGCTTGCATTGGCATCCGCCACGGTTAGGTTTTTGCCTGTTTGGGGTGCGCAAGCGATGAGCACATCCGGTTGCCAGAACCTACGCGACTACCTCGCCCACCAGCGCGAGCATCTGCGGAGGGCGATCGACGAGAACAAGTGGTACCTCAGCGAGCGCGAGGGGCGGGATATCGGCCTCGCCGCGGCGAAGCACCATTTCGTCGAACACCACCTGGACCGTGTTACCCACGACTTTCGCGTCCGATATTGCGGAGCCGACTGTCACCGGCGCGCCCAGTGCGCCGTGGCCGACGGCGTCCACCGCATTCCGCCGGTCCGTGGCCGCGGCTGACGCTCCGGCCCGCCCGTTTCGATCGCGCTGATCACGTCCTGCTCGCCACCTGGTGTTGCCCTCGCCTCCCTGCATCCCGGTCCGCGACGACGTCCGCCCCCCGACGGCTCCGCAAGGCCGCCGGACAATGGAGGGAGGGGAACCGCCCGATCGATCGTTTGTCTCCATCGTTGACAAACAGGCCGATTCCCCTATCATGCAGCCGTCAACCTCGAGAGGGCGATGACATGAATGGGATCGCGATTCGACCGGCCGTCCTTCCGGAGCTGGACCCGGACCACGTACCCGCGGCGCTGTGGCACCGCGCGTTCGACGCGGCCGCGCGCGCGGCAGGCGGCCCCCTTCTCGATCTGGCGCTCGTGCGGCCCGACGGCACCTGCTTCCGCCACGCGATGCGGATCCTTCCGCACGAGGGCGCGCACCGCGCGACGAACCTGCACGCCGTCGAGCGCACGCTGAAATTCCTGCTGTGGATGAAGGGCGCGCCCCGCATCCTCGTCGCCGGTTGCGACGCGCTGGCCGCGGACCTCGCCGCGATCTACAGCGACGGCGGCGCGCGGGCGTTCGACGTCGACCTCGTCGGCCGCCGCGTCTTCCTCGAACCGATCACCGTCCGCCCCTGCCCCGCCGCGGACCTCCCGGCGGCAAGGGACCCGGTCGTCGCCCTCGGCCGCCACCTCGACGGCTGCCGCATCGGCTTCGACCTCGGCGGCAGCGACCGCAAGTGCGCCGCACTGATCGACGGAAGGGTCGTCCACTCCGAGGAGGTCGCGTGGGATCCCTATTTCCAGAAGGACCCGCAGTACCACATCGAGGGCGTCCGCGACACGCTGCGCCGCGCCGCCGCGCACCTGCCGCGCATTGACGCGATCGGCGGCAGCTCCGCCGGCGTCTTCGTGAACAACGAGCCGCGCGTCGCCTCGCTCTTCCGCGGCGTGTCGCGCGAGGATTTCGACCGGCACATCCGTCCCCTCTTCCACACTCTCCGGCGCGAATGGAACGGCGTTCCGTTCGAGGTCGCCAACGACGGCGAGGTCACGGCGCTGGCGGGATCCATGTCGATGAACGACAACGCGGTGCTGGGCGTCTCGATGGGCACCAGCGTCGCCGCCGGCTGGTGCGACGCCGAGGGCCACATCACGACCTGGCTCAACGAACTGGCCTTCGTGCCGGTCGACTACCGCGCCGGCGCCCCGGCGGACGAGTGGTCCGGCGACGTCGGCTGCGCGGTCCAGTACTTCTGCCAGCAGGGCGTCGCCCGCCTCGCCGCGAAGGCGGGAATCGAGTACGCGAAGGAGATGCCTTTCGCCGAGCGCCTCGTCGACGTGCAGCGGTTGATGAGCGCCGGCGACGACCGCGCGCGCCGCATCTACGCGACCATCGGCGTCTGCTTCGGCTACGCCGTCGCCCGCTTCGCCGACTTCTACCCTCTGCGCAACCTGCTGATCCTCGGCCGCGTCACCTCCGGTCCCGGCGGGGAGCTGATCCTCGCCGAGGCGGCGCGCGTGCTGAAGGCCGAGTTCCCGTCCCTCGCGGAGACCGTCCGCCTGCGCACGCCGGACGAGAAGGACAAGCGACACGGGCAGGCCATCGCCGCCGCGAGCCTGCCGGACATCGGATCCGGCGAGGGACGGTGAGGCCCGAGGTGTCAGGTGTCAGGTTTCAGGTGTCAGGAGGATGTCCAAGGTCTGGAAGGCCCCAGCATCGGGTCATCCACCCCCTGGACGGCGGCGAAGCACGATCCATGCGTGAAGCCATTCCGCGGAGCGGCTGTTCTTCCGCCTTCCCTTATTCCCCGGCTTCTTCTACGTTTTGGATCTTCTGAAAGGAATCCGATCTCATGAGCGTTTCTCCGACCCTGGTGGTCCTGGCGGCGGGCATCGGAAGCCGGTACGGCGGGCTGAAGCAGATCGACCCGGTCGGGCCGGGCGGCGAGGTGGTGCTCGACTACTCGGTCTTCGACGCGCTGCGCGCCGGGTTCGGCCGCGTCGTCTTCATCATCCGCCACGACATCGAGCAGGCCTTCCGCGAGGCGATCCTGTCGCGCTACGCGGGCCGCGTCGACGCCTCGCTCGCCTACCAGGAGCTCGACATGCTGCCGCCGGGCTTCGCGCTGCCGCCGGAGCGGAAGAAACCCTGGGGCACGTCGCACGCCGTCCTCTGCGCCGCGGACCAGGTCCGCGAGCCCTTCGCCGTGATCAACGCCGACGACTTCTACGGCGAGGACGCCTACCGCGTGCTGGCGAAGTTCCTGACCGCCCCCGCGGCGCCCGGGCCGGACGAGTACTCGCTCGTCGGCTTCCGCCTGCGCAACACCCTCTCCGCGCACGGCACGGTCGCGCGCGGCGTCTGCACCGCCGACGCCGACGGCTACCTGACGCTGGCCGAGGAGCTGACCGCGATCGAGGCCCTCCCGGGCGGCCGGGCACGCAACCGCAACGCCGACGGCACGTTCCGCGACCTGACCGGCGACGAGCCCGTCTCGATGAACATGTGGGGCTTCCGCCCGCAGGTCTTCGACCAGATCCGCGCCGAGTTCCAGGTCTTCCTGCGCGACAACGCCGCGAACCCGAAGGCGGAGTTCTACATCCCCACCGCGATGACGGGGATGATCCGCCGCGGCGTCGCCCGCTGCCGGATCCTGCCCACCACGAGCGCGTGGTTCGGCGTCACCTACCGCGAGGACAAGCCCGGCGTCGTCGAGAGCATCCGCGGCCTGATCCGCGAGGGCCGCTACCCGGAGAGGCTCTGGGCCTGAGCCGATGAGCGCCGCCGCCCGCCACCCGGACGCCCTGCTGCGCGGCCTCGTCGGCCGCTTCCGCATCCCGGGCGACGTCGGCGCGATCGATCCCTACGGCAGCGGCCACATCAACGACACCTACTGCGTCGCCGTCCGCCAGGCCGGCGCGCCGGTGCGCTACATCCTGCAGAGGATCAACACCGCGATCTTCAGGGACCCGGCGGCGCTGATGGACAACGTCCGCCGCGTCACCGCCCACCTCGCCGCCGACCTCGGGCGGCGCGGCGCGGCCGACGCCACCCGCCGCGGCCTGACGCTCGTCCCGACGGCCGACGGCGCCGCGTGGCTGGACGACCCGAGCGGCGCCTGGCGCGTCTACCTCTTCATCGAGGGCGCCCGCACCTTCGACCAGATCGAGACCCCGGCCCAGGCCGGCGCGGCCGCCCGCGCGTTCGGCGAGTTCCAGGGCCGGCTGGCGGACCTCCCCGCCCCGCGCCTCGCCGATACGATCCCGAACTTCCATCACACCCGCAGCCGCTTCGACGTGCTGCGCGCGGCGATCGACGCCGACGCCCACAACCGCGCCGCGACCGTCCGCGACGCCATCGCCTTCGCCCTCGCCCGCGAGGCGGTCGTCGACGTGCTCCTCCGCGCCCAGGCCGCCGGCACGATCCCCGAGCGCGTCACGCACAACGACACCAAGCTCAACAACGTCATGCTCGACGACGCCACCGGCGAGGGCCTCTGCGTCATCGACCTCGACACCGTCATGCCCGGCCTGGTGCTCTACGATTTCGGCGACATGTGCCGCACCGCGACGCGGCCGACGCCCGAGGACGAGCGGGACCTCGCGAAGGTCCGCATGATGCCGGAGATGTTCGAGGCCCTCGCGCGGGGCTACCTCGCCTCCGCGGGCTCGTTCCTCGTCCCGGGCGAGTTCGACCATCTCGCCTTCTCCGCCCGCCTGATCACCTTCGAGATCGGCATCCGGTTCCTGGCCGACTACCTGCAGGGCGACGTCTACTTCAAGACGCACCGGCCGGGGCAGAACGCCGACCGGTGCCGCTGCCAGTTCGCCATGGTCGAGTCGTTCGAGCGCCACGAGGAATGGATGAACCGGCTGATCGCGGACCTGCGGGCCCGCGGTCCGGAGGCCCCCGCATGAACATCAGCACGCTGGACACCGCCATCATCATCGGGTTCCTGATCTCGGTCGTGATCGTCGGATCCCTCGCGGCGCGGCGCGCGAGCCGCAGCGCGGCGGACTTCTTCCTCTCGGGCCGCACGATGCCCTGGTGGCTGCTGGGCGTCTCGATGGTCGCCTGCACGTTCTCGTGCGACACCCCGAACCTCGTCACCGACATCGTCCGCACCGGCGGCGTCGCCGGCAACTGGGCGTGGTGGGCGTTCCTGCTGACCGGCATGCTGACGGTCTTCGTCTACGCGAAGCTGTGGCGGCGCTCGGCGCTGGACACCGACCTCGGCTTCTACGAGATCCGCTACAGCGGCCGGCCCGCCGCCGTGCTGCGCGGCTTCCGCTCGCTCTACCTCGGCGTGCTCTTCAACGTGCTCGTGATGGCGACCGTGTCGCTTGCGGCGATCAAGATCGGCCAGGTCATGTTCGGCCTGAAACCGCTCGAGACGCTCGTCTATGCGTCGATCGGCGTGGCGATCTACGCGACCCTGGGCGGGCTCACCGGCTCGATCTGGGCGGACTTCTACCAGTACTCGGTCGCCATGTTCGGCGCGATCGCGGCGGCCGTGTTCGCGGTCAAGGGCGAGGGATTCGGCGTCGGCAGCCTCTCGGCGCTGGTCTCGAACCCGGCGCTGGCGGACAAGCTGTCCTTCTTCCCCGCGGCGCCGGAGGGCGGCGACTACAGCCCGCTGGTCGGCCTGCTGATCCTCCCGATCGCGGTGCAGTGGTGGAACGTCTGGTACCCGGGCGCCGAGCCGGGCGGCGGCGGCTACGTCGCGCAGCGGATGCTCTCGGCGAAGAACGAGCGCCACGCGATCGGCGCGACGCTGCTCTTCAACTTCCTGCACTACGCGGTCCGCCCGTGGCCGTGGATCCTCGTGGCCCTGGTCTCGCTCGTCGCCTTCGCGCCGGACCCGGCCGCCGACCGCGCCGCCGCCGAGGCGCGCCTCGCGTCGCCGGAGATGGCGGCGCAGGTCGCGAAGTACGACGCGGGCGCGAAGAAGGACCTCGCTCCGGAGCAGGTCGCCGAGATCCGGATGCTCAAGGCGAAGGCCAAGGGCGTCGGGAGCCTCGCCGCCGCGTTCCCGAAGGTCGAGGACCAGTTCCTCCGCAACGACATCGCCTACCCCGGCATGATCGCGAAGATGCCGAAGGGGCTGATCGGCATCATCGTCGCCTCGCTGATCGCGGCCTACATGTCGACCATCGCGACGCACCTCAACTGGGGCTCGTCGTATGTCGTCAACGACTTCTACAAGCGTTTCCTCAAGCCGCAGGCGTCGGAGAAGGAACTGGTGGCGGTCGGCCGCGCGACGATGCTCGCGCTGCTGGTGCTCTCCGGGGGCGTCGCGCTGGCGATGACGAACGCGAAGGCCTCGTTCGACCTTCTGCTCGCGGTCGGCGCGGGCACGGGGCTGATCTACATCCTCCGGTGGTTCTGGTGGCGCATCAATGCGTGGAGCGAGATCGCCGCGATGCTGATCTCGTTTGCCGTCGCCTGCTTCTTCGCCTTCGCGGCGCCGGGGCTCGGCATCGAGCAGTCGTTCCGCGACGCGGGCCTGCTGAAGATCATGGGCTACGGCGACTGGAAGCTCGTCCTCGGGATCCTGGTGACCACGATCGGCTGGATCGTCGTGACCTATGCGACGCCGCCGGTGCACGCGGCGACGCTGCGGTCGTTCTACCGGAAGGTCCAGCCCGGCGGCCCGGGCTGGCGGAAGGTCGTGTCGGCGGCGGAATCGTCCGGCGAGTCGCTCGTGACCGACCGCGGCTGGGATGTCCCCGTCGGCATCGTCTGCATGATGCTCGGCTGCGTGGCGGTCTGGGGCGCCCTCTTCTCGCTCGGCAGCTTCCTCTACGGACAGGCCGGCCGCGGGACCGTCCTCGGCGTCGCCGCGGTCGCGTCGCTGGCGGGCCTGATGAAGCTCTCCGGCCGCATCCGGGTCCAGTAGGGCTCGCCGGGGAACGTGACCATGACTCCGCCGGACGTCGACCGCGAACGGATTTCGCGCCTGCTGTTCTACGGCGTCGTGCTGCTCGTCGGATGGCTCGCCTACCGGATCCTCGAGCCGTTCCTGATGCCGCTGGCGTGGGCCGGCGTGCTCGGCGTGACGATCCATCCGCTCTTTCTCCGCGCCAAGCGCCGGTGGGGCGCGAACCGCGCGGCGATCCTGGTGACGGCCGCGCTGGCGCTGCTGCTGCTCGTGCCCGGCGCCTTCCTGGCGTCCGCGCTGGTCGACGAGGGATCGAGGGCCGTGGCGGCCGTCCAGACCGCGGTCCAGGACGTGGAGAAGCAGGAGAAGGCCGCGCGCGCGCTGGCGTGGGCGCGCGAGCACCTGCCGCTGCCGGCGCCGGAGGAGCTGCGCGCCCGCCTCCTGTCGCTGGCGAGCCGTCTGACGGGCTTTGTCGCGGGCCAGGCCGGCGCAATCGTCCGGGGCACCTCGGTCTTCTTCTTCAAGCTCTTCGTCATGCTCTTCTCGCTGTACTTCCTGCTGCGCGACTCGGACCGGGTCGGACCGCTGATCCGGCGGATGCTTCCCTTCGACGACGCGCGGCGGGACGCGATGCTGACGCAGGCGCGCGACCTGATCCACGCCGGCACGACGACCACGCTGACCATCGCCGCGGCCCAGGGCTTCGCCGGCGGGGTGATCTTCGCGATTCTCGGCATCAACTCGCCCGTCTTCTGGGGCACGGTGATGGCGTTCTGCTCGCTCCTGCCCGTGGTCGGCTCGGCGGTCATCTGGGCGCCGACGGCGATCGGCCTCGCCGTCACCGGCCACTGGATCGCCGGGCTCGTGCTCGCCGGCCTGGGCGTCGGCGTCATCGGGATGATCGACAACCTCCTCCGGCCGCTGCTGATGTCCGGCCGCTCATCGATGAACGGCCTCCTCGTCTTCCTGAGCCTCCTCGGCGGCATCACCGCCTTCGGGTTCATCGGCCTCGTGCTCGGCCCGGTCGTCGCCGCCGCGGCGCTGAGCCTCTTCCGCGCCCTGCCCTCCGCCGACCCGGCTCCGCCCGCACCCCCGCCTTCGGGTTGACCCGGCGGCGGCCGGCGTGATAGCGTCCCCGCACTTCACCCGTCGGGGCGTGGCGCAGACTGGCTAGCGCGCTTGCTTGGGGTGCAAGAGGTCACGAGTTCAAATCTCGTCGCCCCGACCAGCCTTCGCTCGTCCCTGGCGGGACGAGCTACGTCTCGGCACGCCAGCGGCGAGCGAGGGCTGCCGCGCCGTAGTGGCGCAGCAACGAAGGCGGGGCATATCCCTTGCGCATCCTCGCGTGCGCGGCACCCCACGCCAAACGGGTGCCCCCGGCGGGCGGGAGGGGTGCGTCCGGGATCACGTCGCCTCCGGCGGCCGTCGTTCGATGGCATGGAAGCCGAAGCGCCGGCACTGCGCGCATCGGCCGAACGTGTACTTCTTCCATGACACCGCGTGGAGGCGGACCCCGTACATGCCCCAGGGCTCCGTGAAGCCGCATCGGGTGCAGCGCACCTGCCAGCCCGGGGCGCGTTTTTCGGGGTCCGGCGGCTGCCCCGCCGGCGAGCCGTCCATGAGACGGCGCAGGAGCAGGCTCTGGAGACTCCGGCTGTGCTGGTCTTTCATGGTCCGTCGCGACGGTTCCCCGCCACGCCTGGTGGAAGGCTACTCGCCGCCGTGCGCCGTGTCATGCACAACCCGACTCGTCATGGACCGGCGGGCCGCGGAGGCGGAGACTCTGAACGGAAGGATGGCGATGAGGAACCGTTTGCCATGCACGGCGACCATGCTGCTGGCGGCGGCGTGGATCCCCCTCCCCATGCCCGCCCTTGCCCGGTCGTACACCATCGACAGGCCCGGCCAGGTGTTCCGGCACTCTGCCCGGCCTCCGCTCCGCCCGGCTCGACGGCATCCACCGGCCGACGCCGGCCGGCCGCCGCGGACAGTGCAGGGCCAGCGCCCACGATGGGTTCGACCATGCCGGGGGCACGGTCCGAACGCGCGCCAGTCGCCCCGACCAACCTCCGCCCATCCCGACCTTTGACCCCGCGCGCGGATCGGGTACAGTGCGCCCCCGACGCGGGTCCCGGGAGGAGTTCCAGGCGGATCCGCCGGACGAGCGGAGCGAAGCACGGCATGACCGACAACAACCCGATGATGGGACCGAAGGACGCGGCAGCGTATCTGCGGCTGAACGAGCAGACCGTTCGACGCCTCGCCCGCGAACGGCGGATCCCGGCGATACGCATCGGCGGCTCGTGGCGCTTCAACCGCGAGGATCTGGCGCGGTGGAGCGCCGGGGGCGACGCATCCCCCGGCCGGCCCGGCGATCCGGCACCCCGTCCCGGCCGCATCCTGGTGGTCGACGATGACGGGGCGGTGCTCGACCTCGTACGGCGCACCCTGGAACGGCAGGGCTTCGAGATCGCAACCGCCACCGGCGGAACCGAGGCTCTCCGGATGATCGCGGAGCGCCGGCCCGATCTCGTGCTGCTCGACCTGTTCATGAACGACATGGACGGCACGGAGGTGCTCGCGCACATCCGCGCGGAATGGGGATTCCTCCCGGTCGCCATCATGACAGCCTTCCCCGAGAGTGCCCTCATGCAGAAGGCCCTGATGCTCTCCCCCGTGCTCCTGCTCTCCAAGCCGTTCACCCGGGCGCAGCTGCTTGCGGCCGTGAGGCACCCCCTTCCGTCCGCCCCCGCCGCGGACGAGGTCGCCGTCGCATGCGGTGCGGGAACCCGGGAGTGATCGATGTTCGACGCGCTGTCAGGATCGCTCGAGAAGGTCTTCAAGAAGCTCCGCGGCTACGGGAAGCTGACCGACCGCAACGTCGAGGACGCGCTTCGCGAGGTGCGGCTGGCGCTGCTCGAGGCGGACGTCAACTTCCAGGTTGCGAAGGACTTCATCGCGCGGGTCCGCGAGAAATGCCTCGGCGAGGTGGTGCTCGACAGCATCACGCCGGGCCAGCAGATCGTCAAGCGCATCCACGACGAACTCGTCGAGCTTCTCGGCCGCGCCCGCGAGGACTTCCGCTGGACCGGCCGGCCGATGGCGGTGATGCTGCTCGGCCTCCACGGCGCCGGCAAGACCACGACCGCGGCGAAGCTGGCGCGCCGGTGGACGGCCGAGAAGAAACGCGTCCTGCTCGTCGGCTGCGATCTCCGCCGCCCCGCGGCCGTCGACCAATTGCGCCTGCTCGCGCAGCAGAACGGCATCGAGATGGTCGGCCCGGAGCCCGGCGACTCGGTGGTCCAGGTCGCCGAACGGGCGATGAGGAAGGCCAACCGTGAACTGCACGACGCGGTCATCTTCGACACCGGCGGACGCTTCGCGATCGACGAGGAGTTGGTCGGCGAACTGAAGGCGCTCCGCGAGGCCGTGAAGCCGCACAATACGGTCCTCGTTCTTGACGCGGCGATCGGCCAGGAATCGGTCAACGTCGCGAAGACCTTCCATGAAGCCGTCGGCCTGACCGGGCTGATCCTGACGAAGCTCGACGGCGACGCGCGCGGCGGAGCGGCGCTCTCCGTCAACGCCGTGACAGGCTGCCCCATCCTGCTCGTCGGCACCGGCGAGAAGCCGGGCGACCTCGAGCCGTTCCACCCCGACCGGATGGCGTCGCGCATCCTCGGCATGGGCGACATCGTCTCCCTGGTCGAGAAGGCCCAGGAGGTGGTCGATCTCGACGCGGCGCAGGCCATGCAGCAGAAGCTGCGTTCGAAGGGCGGATTCGACTTCGAGGATCTCCTCTCCCAGATGCGCCAGATGAAGAAGCTGGGCCCCCTCGACAAGCTGCTCGAGATGATCCCCGGCGCGAACCGGCTGCCGGCGGAGGCGATGGCCGGCCTGCGCGAGAACTCCGGGCCCGAGATGAAGCGGATGGAGGCGATCATCCTCAGCATGACCCCCCGCGAGCGCCGCAATCCGGACCTCATCAACGGCAGCCGCCGCGCCCGGATCGCCCGCGGAAGCGGGACCACTGTCAGCGACGTCAACGAACTCCTCAAGCGCCACTCGACCATGCGCAAGATGATGAAGCGCATGAAGGGACGTCCGCGGATGCCGTTCATGCCGCCGGCCGGGGGCTAGCCATCGCACCTCGGTCCGCGGTGGTTGCACCGCGGCTTGTTTGAAACGCGCCCCATCGGCATACTGCCCGGGCCCGGCGCGAGCCGGGGAGGATGCATCGGATGAGCGCCGGACGCCCGGGACCGTTTGTGGCCGCCGCCGCCGCCGCGGCCGTACTTGCCGCGGGCGGATTCGCGGTCGTCCGCTGGCTCTCCACGGAATCCGGCATCCCGCTGGCCGAGCGCCTCCCGGACGCCGATCCGGGCGCCCGGGCCGACGTGGCCGCCACGGTCGACCTCACGGGACGATTCGAGACCTTCGCGGGCACCCCTTCGGCCGTGACCTCCTCGTGGCCGCGCTTCCGCGGCGCGGACTTCGACAACATCTCGAAGGAGACCGTGCCGCTGGCCGAGACGTGGCCGGCCGCCGGACCGCCCGTCCTGTGGTCCCTCGACCTCGGCGACGGCCACGCGGGACCGGCCGTGCGCCACGGCCGCGTCTACCTTCTCGACTACGACGAAAAGGCCCGGGCCGATGCGCTGCGCTGCTTCTCGTTCGACGACGGCCGCGAGCTGTGGCGCCGGTCCTACGCGGTGGACATCAGGCGCAACCACGGCATCTCGCGCACCGTCCCCGCGGTCTCGGAGAAGCACGTCCTGAGCCTCGGACCACGCTGCCACGTGATCTGCTGCGACGCGCTCACCGGCGAATTCCGGTGGGGGATCGACCTCGTGCGCGACTACGGAACGAAGGAGCCGCTCTGGTACACCGCCCAGTGCCCGCTGCTGGACGGCGAGACCGCGATCCTCGCGCCGGGCGGCAAGGCCCTGATGGTGGCGGTCGACGCGGCGAGCGGCCGCGTGCTGTGGCAGACCCCGAACCCCGACGGCTGGGAGATGTCCCACGCCTCGATCGTCCCGATGACCTTCGGCGGCCGGCGCATGCTCGTCTACCCGGCGATCGGCGGCGTCGCCGGCGTCGCGGCGGACGGTCCGGACGCGGGGACCGTCCTCTGGACCTCGACCGACTGGAGGAACTCCGTCACGGCGCCCTCGCCCGTCATCCTCCCCGGGGGCCGCGTCTTCCTCACCGCCGGCTACGGCGCCGGCAGCATCCTGCTCCAACTCCAGCCCGACGGCGGCCGCTTCAAGGCGGAGGTGGCCTGGCGCGTCGACAAGACCGTCTTCGGTTGCGAACAGCAGACGCCCGTCCTGCTCCGCGACCACCTCTTCACCGTCATGCCCAACGACGCCGGGGCCCTGAAGAGACAGCTTGCGTGTTACCACCCGCGCGGACAGAGTGTGTGGAGCAGCGGGCCCGATCACCGGTTCGGCCTCGGCCCCTTCCTGGCCGCGGGCGACCGGTTGTTCGTTCTCGACGACGAGGGAACCCTGACCATGGCGCGCGTGTCGACCGAACGCTACGAGGAGATGGCCCGCGCCGAGGTCCTGCCCAGGGGCCGCGACGCCTGGGGCCCCATGGCCCTGGTCGACGGCCGGCTCCTCGCCCGGGAGTCCAAGAAACTCGTATGCCTGGACCTGCGGAAACGATGAAGGCGATCGACAGAGCGGGCCGGACGCCCTGGCGCAGGGCAGCCTCCAGAGGGCCGGAGCGACAGGATCCCGGGATACCGGACCGATCCAGATCGGCCCTGCCATGCATCCTGTCATCCTGTCTGCCGTTCCCGCTCGCCGCGCGCTGGTCCCTGACCCTGGCGGTCGTTGCGCTCGGTCTCCACGCCGCCGTCGCGGCCGAGGGGCCCGGGGCGGCCTTCACGCTGGACCTGGCCCGGTTCCGCACGATCGATCCGGCCCTGAGGCGATGGACCGAGCACGCCCCCATCCGCGTCAAGACCAACGGGCTCACGGCCATCGCGGCGGAACCGGGACCGACCTTCCTCGTGGCGGCGGGACGGACGCTGATGCGGTTCGGGCTCAACGGGAATCCCCTCCGGTCGGCGGAATTGCCCGTGCCGGTCCGATGCCTGGCCGTCGCGCCGAATGGCGATGTCGCCATCGGCTTCGAACGCGGTTTCCTCGTCTGCACGACGAATTTCGAGACCAAGGCCGAGGGCCCCGAACTGGGCGAGAAGGCCCTGCTGACCTCGCTCGCGGCCGGCTCGAACGTCCTCTATGCGGCCGACGCGGGGCAGCGGATCGTCTGGTCCTTCGACCATGGAGGCCGCATGCTCGGACGCAACGAAGGACCGGCGGGCGCCGGGTTCTCCGTGCCGAGCCCGCACTTCGACGTCGCCCTCGACCGGAACGGCATGCTCTGGGTGGTCAACCCCGGGGAGCTGCGGCTCGAATCTTACGGGCCCGACGGCGCTCCGGGCGCACGCTGGGGGAAGCCGGGGTTTGCGATCGACGGGTTCTGCGGCTGTTGCAACCCGACCGATATCGCCCGGTTCCCCGACGGATCGTTCGTGACCGTCGAGAAGGGGCTCGTGCGCATCAAGGTGCACCGGGCCGACGGGAGCCTCGAGAGCGTCGTCGCCGGCCCTGACGAGTTCCCCGAGGGGACCGCCGGCATCGATGTCGCCGTCGATTCCCGGGGACGGGTTCTTGCGATCATGCCCCAGGGCGACACGGTGCGCGTTTTCGTCCGCAAACCCGCGGAGGCCAAGCCATGAGTCGATCCCCGGCCGTTTCGCGCCGCGAGTGGTTCCGTGCGGCGGCGCGCGCGGTGGTCCTTGCAGCCGGCGCCCTGCTGGCGGGCCGCTCCCTCCGCGACCACGCCCGCGGGGTGCGACCGGCCTGTCCGGAGGGGACCCCGTGTTCCCGCTGCGCGCAGCTCCCCTCCTGCACACGACCCGAGGCGCGGACCGGAGGCATCCCCCATGGCGGATGAAGCGACCTTCCTGGCCCGGCGCGAGTTCCTTCGCCGAGGGTTCGCCGGCGCCGCCGGCCTGTGCGCGGCCGCGACGGCGGCGGGCGCGATGCGCGGCGCCGGGTCGAAGGCGGCGATGGTGTGGCAGATCGATCCGCACCTGTGCATCCAGTGCGGCCAGTGCATGACCCACTGCGTGCTCCAGCCATCCGCCGTGAAGTGCGTGCACACCTACGCGATGTGCGGCTACTGCAAGCTCTGCTTCGGCTACTTCCAGCCCGGCGCCGCCGCGCTGACCTCGTCGGCGGAGAACCAGATGTGCCCGACCGGCGCGATCCGCCGGACGTTCGTGGAAGCCCCGTACTACGAGTACTCGATCGACGAGGACCTCTGCACCGGCTGCGGCAAGTGCGTGAAGGGCTGCAACACCTTCGGCAACGGCTCGCTGCACCTGCAGATCCTCCGCGACCTGTGCGTCGACTGCAACGAGTGCGCGATTGCACGGTCATGCCCGGCCGACGCGATCCGGCGCGTGCCCGTCGAACAGGCCTACCTCATGAAGTCCTCGCACGGGCCGGCCCCCGCGCCGGCCGGGAAGAAGCCGGCCGATGCGTGAGGCGCCTTCCAGACGCGGGTTCCGCGTTCCGGGTTCCGCGTTCCGGGTCCGCATCCGGTTCCTCCGCCTTGCCCTGCTGGTCGCCGTCGCGCTCACCGCCCTGACCGCGCCCGCGGTCGAGCAGCGCTTCCCGCAGCCCGACTTCAAGACGGGCCACGTGCAGCCGGTGTACCGGCCGCCCGCGGCACAGGCCCCGTGGCGCGCGTGGGCGGACGTCGGCGCACTGGCCGGGGCGCTGGGCCTCGCGGCGCATCTCGCGCTCGGGCGCCGGTCGCGCCGCGGGCTGTTCCTCCTCTCCGCGGCCTGCCTCGCCTACTTCGGCTTCTGGCGCAAGGGCTGCATCTGCCCGGTGGGTTCGCTCCAGAACGTCGCGCTCGGACTGGCGGACCCGTCGTACGGGATCCCGCCGACCGTGGCCGCCCTGTTCCTGCTTCCGCTCGTCTTCGCGCTCCTGTTCGGCCGCGTCTTCTGCGCGTCGGTCTGCCCGCTCGGGGCGATCCAGGAGATGACGATCGTCCGGCCGGTCCGCCTGCCGGGCTGGCTCCACCGGACCCTCGGCCTCGTCCCCCACGCCTACCTGGCCCTGGCGGTCGCATTCGCGGCGACGGGCGCGGGCTTCTGGATCTGCCGCTACGACCCGTTCGTCGGCCTCTTCCGACGCGGCGGCCCGGCCGCGATGATCCTGACCGGCGTGGCGCTGCTGGCGATCGGAACGGTCGTCGCACGGCCCTACTGCCGGTTCCTCTGCCCCTACGGCGTCCTGTTGAACTGGTGCTCCCGCCTCTCGCGACGCCACCTGTCGATCACGCCGGACGAGTGCATCCAGTGCCGCCTGTGCGAGGCCTCGTGCCCGTACGACGCGATTCGCGGTCCCGAACCGGGCCCGGTCGACCGGGCCGCCGCGCGCCGCGCCCTCGCCGTCGCGCTGCTGATGATCCCCGTCTTCGCCGCGGCCGGGGCCGTCGCGGGACGCATCGCGGGTCCCATGCTCGCCCGCGCCCACCCCGCCGTGTCGCTCGCCGCCGAGATCCGCGCGGAGGATGCCGCCGGCGCGCGCGACCTGTCGTGGGCGACGCGCGAGTTCCGGGCATCGGGCGAGACCCTGGAGTCCCTTCTCGCACGGGAGGACGGAGCCCTCCGCCGCGTGCGGTCCGCCCTGACGTGGGCCGGCGGTTTCCTCGGACTCATGGCCGCCATCCGGCTGGTCGCCCTGTCGCGTCGCTCCGACCGCAAGGACTACGTGGCCGACCGCGGCGAGTGCCTCAGCTGCGGCCGCTGTTTCGCCCACTGCCCGAGGGAGTACGTGCGGAGGGGCGTCCTGGACGGACCCATGATGAACCCGTAGAACGAAGCAAGAAACCCGAATGACCAAGCACGAAACAAGCACAAGACACGAAGCCCCAAGGCTGCAAACGCGGACACCGGCTCCCCTGCCGTGCTTGGGATTTCCGGACGGGTGCTTCGAATTTGTTTCGTGCTTCGGAATCAGGATTTCGAGCTTTAACCGGG
>CAYODK010000081.1:0-22073 GCA_964402695.1 uncultured Verrucomicrobiota bacterium | reverse complement strand
ACGCTCTTCCGATCTGAATTCCTCCCGGACCTCGCGGGCGGCCCGCTGGAACTCGGACACCGACTTGCCGAGGCTGCGCGCGATGCCGGGCATCTTCTTCGCGCCGAAGAGCAGCAGGAAGATCAGGAAGATCACGATGAGCTCCCCGCCCCCGACGCCGCTGATGAATGCTGTGACCGGCATGCCGATCATGTCCGTTCTCCTCGGCACAAAGGGCAAACCGTCCGGCCCGCAACGGCACCGGACGGTTTGTCGCTCGCGCCGCTGGTCTGCGCTACTGCACGATGATGACGAACTCGGACCGCCGGTTCAACCGCCACGACTCCTCGTTGTGGCCCATGGCGACCGGCTGCTCCTCGCCGAAGCTCTTGGTCTGGATGCGCTCGGCGCCGATCCCGAGGCCGACGAGGTAGGCGCGGACCGCCAGCGCGCGACGCTCGCCCAGCGCAAGGTTGTACTCGTTGCTGCCCCGCTCGTCGCAGTGTCCTTCCACGACGACGGCCCGGGTCGCGTTGCTGCGGAGGAAGCTGGCGACCTCCTCGATCTTGGTGCGTTCGGCGTCGGCCACGGTGGAGCTGTCGTACGCGAAGTAGACGGGCTGGAACTGGCCGCGAACCTCGCTGCCGGCGAGGTGCGCCATGCCCCCGATTTCGCCCTCGTTGATCGCCTGGCCGGGCCGGATGCCGAGCACGTCTCCGCCCATCCCGTCGGCCGGCATCGTGTCGGTCGGTTTGGTCCGGCACCCGGAAACCGCCACCGAGACCGCCATCAACGCCACCAGAAACCATCGCGCGCTACGCATGTTCGTCGTCCTTTCCGATCGTCGCCCTTGCATTCGACTCACCGGGACCATGCCGGCGAGAACCAGTCACCCCGTTCGGACACCAACGTTAGCTTCTCCCCGCCCATGGTGTCAATGAGACAGACGCTGCTGCGGTAGGCCGACGTCCGGGCGCAGGCGATGTGCCGCCCGTCGCGCGCCCAGCTCGGATCCTCGTAGTCGGCGTCCTCGTACGCGAACGGCGTCACCGCCATCGTCGCCGGGTCCAGGACGCAGACATGGAAGCGGGCGCCGAGCTTGCTGGCATAGGCGATCTTCCCGTGGGCGCCCCAGTTCGGGGCGACGTTCTCGATCCCCCGGCTGGTGACGCGGCGCGGCGCGCCGCCGGCCCGCGAGACGATGTAGAGCTGGGGCTTGCCGGACACGTCGGAGACGTAGCACAGCTCCGCGCCGTTCGGGGACCACGACGGGCTCGACTCCGCCCCCTTCGGCGTCCGGGTGACGCGCGTCAGGGCGCCGCCCGGGGGGGTCTGCACATACAGCTCGGGGTTCCCGTCGCGCGAAAGAACCAGGGCCACGCTGCGGCCGTCGGGCGACATCACCGCGCCGGAGTTGAGCCCCGGGAATCCCGCGAGCTGTTCGCGGCGGCCGGTGGCCAGCTGGATGCGATAGGCGGCGGGGAATCCGCGCAGGTATCCCGTGTAGGTGATGAACTGGTTCTCCCCGCCCCATCGCGGGAACAGGCTGATGCCCCGGTCCTGCGTCAGCTGCACGAGGTTCGCCCCGTCGCTGTCGCACAGGTAGAGCTCCTTCTTCCCCGTCCGGTTTCCGACCAGGACCAGCTTGGACGACGCGAAGCCCTCCCGCCCGGTGACGGCCTTCACGATCTCGTCGGCCACGCGGTGCGCCAGCGCGCGCGCCTCGGACACACCGGCCTCGTACGACTTGCCCAGCACCTGCGCGCCACGGCCGGCATTGACGACGATGCACTTCACCCGGAGCCGGCCGCCGGCCTCGGCGCCTTCGCCCGAGACCCGGATCTCGCCCGCGCCCGTCGTGAGGCGGAACCAGCCGGACCGCTCGAGGTCGGCCTGGGCGACCTTGGCGAACGTCGCGCCCGCCGCTCCGGCGGCCGCGAACCCGCTCCAGTCCATCGAGGATTTCTCCCCGCCCGACTTGCTCACCACGATGTCCTGGGCCGCCGCCGTCACCGCCCACGCCAGCCCCGCCGCCGCCATGAAGACCCCACCGCGCATGTGCCCTGCTTTCCCCGGGATCGCCCGGGTTCGACCGCGACCGAACCCGCCGCGGAAAACAGTAGTTTGCGAAACCCCGGGCCCCGGATAAAGTGAAATCGTTGCAGGACATCGGTGAAGGGAGAGTGCCCGTGAGCGGATGGACGACCTTGGCGCGACGCACGGTGCTGGTCCGCGACCGCTTTCTGACGGTCGAGGAGCACGACGTCCGCCTGCCCGGCGGCCGTCGGATCGACGGCTGGCCCTGGGTGGTCACCCCGGACTACGTGAACGTCTTCGCCGTCACGGCGGCGGGGCTCGTGCTGTGCCTCCGGGTCGAAAAGTACGCCTGCAACGCCCCCTCGCTCGCGCTTCCGGGCGGCTTCGTCGAGCCCGGCGAGGCCCCCCTGGCGGCGGCGAAGCGCGAACTGCGCGAGGAGACCGGCCACTCCGCGGGCGGGTGGACCGGACTCGGCAGCTACGCGGTCGACAGCAACCGCGGGGCCGGCCGCGCCCACTTCTTCCTTGCGACCGGGGCCGTGCCGACGGGCGGCGCCATCGCCGACGACCTCGAGAACCCCGCCTGCGTGATGCTGGACCGGCCCGCCGTCGCCGCGGCCGTGCGCGACAACGGATTCCTCTGCCTGCCGTGGGCCGCCGCGGCCGCCCTGGCTCTGCTCCACTGGCCCGACCCCGCGGGGACGGACACGCCGTCATGAGCGCACATCCCTTCCGCCGCTGCAGCTGCGGACACACCTGGATGACCCGCGAGGACTTCCTGGACGACCCCGATGTCGCCATCGTCGGCTACCAGGTTGATTTCGAGGCCCTGCACCTCGGCCTCGTGCTCTTCAACCACGCGTGCCGGACCACGCTCTCCCTGGAAGCCGGACTGTTCCGCGACCTGCACGACGGACCGGTGTTCCGGAGGAAGGCGAACGGCGCGCCGGAATGCCCCGGCTACTGCGTCCACCGGGACAACCTCGAGCGCTGTCCGGTCGAGTGCGAATGCTCCTACGTGCGGGAGATCCTGCAGGTCATCCGCGGCTGGCCGAAGAAGCCGCGCTGACCGCGCCCCGGTTCGCGATCCACGCCCGGAGCAGGCAGGCCGCCCCGCGGGCCCCGCCGCGGATCACCCCGGCGAACGCGCGCAGCGTCTCGTCGGCCATGACGCGGTACACCTCGGACTGCGTGGCCCGGTACAGGCGCTGGAACACGAGACACGCGACGGCGTTGCCCGAGGGAAGCGCGTCGTCGAACGGATCCCGGAGACGCGCGATCAGAGGCTCGTGGTCGTCGGCCGTGAAGAAGAACCCGCCCCGCCCGCGATCGCGGAAGCGCCCGAGGATCTCCCCCGCCAGTTCCCCCGCGCGGTCGAGCCAGCGGACGTCGCCCGAGGCCTCGTGCAGGTCGAGATACCCCTGGGCCAGGAACGCGTGATCGTCGAGGCACGCCGCGTGGTGCGGCGCCCCGCCGGCGAAGGAGCGCCGCAACCGGCCGTCGCCGCCGCGCAGGTGCGTCCACGCGAATTCCGCCGCCGCCTCCGCGGCCGCGATCCACGCGGGTTCGCCGATGGCGCGGCCCGCGGAGGCGAGCGCGCCGATGGCCAGCCCGTTCCACGCGGCGAGGATCTTGTCGTCCAGCTCCGGCCGCGGCCGGGCCGCTCGGGCCCGGAGGAGGCGCGCCATCACACCCGGGATCCGGGCCCCGTCCCCCGGCCGGCCGGCGCCGGTCCGGTGGAGGAGGTTGAGCCCCGTCGGGCGTCCCGTGGCCTCGTCGTGCGCGTTGCCGCCGGGCGCGGCCCCGAAGACGCGCCGCACGAGGTCGAGGTCGTCCGCATCGAGGGCGTCCGCCAGTTCGCGGTCGTCCCACAGGTAGAAGCGCCCCTCGCCGCCGGGGCTGTCGGCGTCGAGCGCCGTGAAGAATCCGCCGCCGGGTGCGCGCATCTCGCGGAGCATCCAGCCGGCGATCCCGCGCGCGGTCGCGGCGAAGTCCGGGCGGGCCGCGCGGACCGATGCGGCGGCGTAGACGGCGAGCAGCCGCGCATTGTCGCTGAGCATCTTCTCGAAATGCGGAAGAAACCAGCGTTCGTCCACGGCATAGCGGTGGAAGCCGCCGGCGACGTGGTCGTGGATGCCGCCCGCCTGCATCGCCTCCAGCGTGCGGACGACCATCCCGAGCCATTCGCCCGATCCGGTCGCGGCGTGGAGATCGGATAGCAGTTCCAGCTCCCCGTGCGGCGGGAACTTCGGCGCGCCGCGGAAGCCGCCGTGGTCGGCGTCGAAGTCCTCGCGCAGCCACGCGGCCGCCGCGGCGAGGGGATCGCCCGCGACGTCCGCCGCCGGCGCCGGGTCGCCCGCGGGGTCCGCCGCTCGGCGCACCGCCGCGGTCACCTCGTCGGCCTGCCGCTCGACCTCCGGCCGCCGCCCGCGCCACACCGCGTCGATGCGCTCCGCCAGCGTCCGCAGTCCGATCGCCCCCCCGCGGTCCTCGGGCGGAAAGTAGGTGCCGGCAAACCACGGCCGGCCGTCGGGCGTCAGCCAGACGGAGTTGGGCCACCCGCCGCGGCCGGCCATGCACTGCGTCGCACGCATGTAGACCGCATCGACGTCGGGCCTCTCCTCGCGATCGACCTTGACGCAGACGAACGACCGGTTGAGCCGATCCGCGATCGAGGCATCCTCGAACGACTCGTGCGCCATCACGTGGCACCAGTGGCACGACGAGTAGCCGACGGAAAGGAAGACGGGACGGTCGAGACGCCGGGCCTCCGCGAAGGCCTCCGGCCCCCACGGGCGCCAGTCGACGGGGTTCGCCGCATGCTGGCGCAGGTAGGGACTCGGCGAGCCCGCCAGCCGGTTCGCGTGGGCCGGACGTGGGGTGCAGTTCATCCGCACAACCTACCGCGCGCCGCGGCGCGGTCAACCGCGGCGGATCCGCCGGGATCAGCCCGCCGCGTCGAGCCCGCGGAACTCGCCGGGATCGGCGCCGCGATCGAGGACGGCCCGGGCCGCGGACGCCAGCGCCGCGGCGAAGTGCGCCGCCGTCGGCGCGCCGGACGGGTCGAGCCACTGGAGACGGCCCGGGCCGCGCGAGAAGAACCGGTGGCAGAGTTCGGCCCCGGTGCGCCCCCACTCCGTCACGATCGCCCCGCGGGGCGCCCGGCGCGACCGGCCCGTCACGTGCGCATGCAGGGTCCGCAGCGCCGCGGCGGGCGGGCGGGCGGCGCGGACGCGAACCTGGAAGGCCGCCCCTCGGGGCGACCACGCGAAGACCTCGACGCACCCCGGGGACGCGGAGCGCGCGATGACGCAGACCGGGCCGGGGCCCGGCCGGTAGCGGCTCGCGCCCTCCTCCACCCGCCGCTGAACGTTGATCTCGGGCGCGCCCTCGCGGATCCACCGCTCCTCGACGAGCAACGCCTCGAGTTCCGATCCGACCGGACGGCATTCGAGCGAGCGGATCCGATCGCGCAGCCCCTCGATCTTGGGCCCCGGCGTCGAGGCGGGCCGGAAGTACTCCGCCATCCGCCGCCGGAGATTCGAGGATTTTCCGACGTACAGCAGCCGGCCCTCCGCGTCGCGCATCGCGTACACACCGGGCGTCCCGGGCAGCGCCGCGAGCGAGGCCTCGTCGAAGGCGTAGCGGTCGAACGGCGCGGCCTTCCGGGACGCCGCGGCCGCGGCCAGAAGCCCCGGCCAGTCGAGCCCGTGACGGCCCGCCTCCGCGACGACGGCCCAGAGCAGGTCCTCGTGCGCCGTCGACAGCGGCGCGGCCGCATCCTCGACCGCGGGGAGCCGATAGGCGCGGAGGATGGCCCCGGCCGGCGATGAAGGGCGCAGACCGCCGGCCAGGGCGATCGCGCTGCGCCGGAGGTCGAGGATCCGGTAGGCGGCGAGGATCGCCGGCGTCGCGACCCGCGCCAGGAGCGCCGCGCATCCGCCGCCCCACAACGCGAGGACATGCGGCGAGCCGGCCACGGCGCGGAGCATCCCGTTGAGGCCGTCGAAGAAACCCGGATCCGCCTCGCGCAGGTTCGTGCGCGCCGTCCATGTGCGCACCGCCCGGCCGCCGTCGAAGAGCACCGCCCGGGCGTCCGCGACGCCCGAGGAGGCCTCGTGACGCGCCCCGAGCAGGCAGAGGCGGAACCCGTCGGCCAGGGTCTCGCGCTCGATCGGGGTCACTTCGGTTCGGCCATGAGCCGCCCGACGGCTTCGAGCAGCGAGGAGCCCTCGAGGTTGCGACCCCGGATCCGGCCGTTCCGGTCCAGGAGGAAGTTCGCGGTCTCGCCGGGAATCCCGAGCTTGACGATCAGGTCGCGCGCCGTGCGCCCCTCCACCTGCGGCCACGTCATGCCCGGCAGCCCGGCGACGTACTGCCGGATGCCGGCCGCGCCGAGGTTCTGGCAGATGCCGATGACCTCGAATCCCTGCGCCGCGTACTTGTCGCGCGCCTGCCGGATGAACGGCTGGTTGCGCGTCCAGGGGACGGACCCGGCGACCCAGAAATCGAGCAGCACCACCCGGCCCTCGAGCGAGCCCGGGGCGTACTGCAGTCCCTGGATGTCCGTGATCCGGAAATCGGGGATGCGCGATCCGGCCGACGCCATCGCCTGGTCGAGGTATTTCTGCATCCCGAGAACGACCCGCGATTCGGTTTGCGGCGATCGCGGGCGGACCATCGTGATCGAAGGCGCACCGGCGGCGTCCGGGGCGTAGACCAGCGGGGCCGGATCGTAGAGCGGGCTTCCCTTGTACGTGACCATGAGGCGGCGGATGGCGTCCGAATCCCCCACGCGCGCCAGCATCTCCGCCTCGGTCAGGTAGACCTGCCGGACCTCGGGCAACGGGAGTTGGACGAAGCGCTCGCGCGTCATGCGCAGGATCGTGGCGGCCTGGGCCGGATCGCGCCGGAGGTCGCCCCAGGCGCGGGCGCGGGCGACGGACGCATCGATGGCCACACCGTGGTCCCCGGCGGCCTCGGCCCGCGACGCAAGATCCGCCAGCCGGCTCACGATATCCGTCCACTGCCGCTCGGGGATCACGCGGTCCCCCAGCGAGCGAAGCGTGGTTGTCAGCGCGTGCAGCTCGCCGCGGAAATCGGCCTGCGCGTTCGACGACGACGCCCCCAGCACCAGCAGCGTCGCGCCGGCCGCCGCCCGCCACCACCCCGAGCCCTGAAGACTCCACTTCATGATGATCGCCCTCGTGGCGGCATTCTAGCACAACTGCGCCCCGCGCACAGCGCCAGGTCGAGAGCCGCAAGCCACGCCGCCCGCTTGGACGAGGGGGAGAGGGCCGCGTGGGCGGGACTGGTCGACGGCAGGCGGACCACGCTCAGGCCCGACGCCCGGGCGCGGAGGCCCGGCGCCACGTGGCGGCGGAAGAGACGCTCCGCCGGGGCTCCGTTGAACAGCACGGTGCGGACCCGCGGACATCGCGCAAGCAGACCCGCGACCTCGTTCGGCTCGACGCTGCGCGGATCGATCGACGCATCGAGGCTCCCCGCGCGCCGGCAGACGCGGACCACGTCTCACAGCGCGATCCGCGCCCGGCGCAATCCCGCGCAGCGGCGCGCGTAGGACGCGCCGCGCGGCACGCCGGTCCACGCCGCGAGGATGTCCCAGAACGCGTTCCTCGGATGCGCGTAGTACTCCCCCGCCGCCAGCGAGGCGGCGCCGGGCATCGTGCCGAGGATCAGCACCTCCGCGTCCTGGCGGGCGACCGGGGCGAACGAGACCGCGCGCACACAGCCCCCGCCCCGACGGCGTGTCCGGACCCTGCGCATGGAGACCCTATACCACGAATCCGGAGCAGCATGGGGCGCCGTTCCGGAAGAGGAAAGTGAGAAACTCCAGGGATCTTCCAACTTCCTTGGAGTTTCCCTACTTCCGGAGCGATGCCCGCGGATCTCCGTGCATCGAGGTCAACGGCATCGCTCCGGCTACGGGGCGGGAGCGGGCGCGTCCTGCCGCCGGAGGAGGAACAGCGCGCCGGCGAGCGACATCACCAGGACGGCGATGCCGAGCATGTGCATCGCATCGTACTTCTCGAGATCGAGCACGACCACCTTCCGCGCGATGGCGATCAGCGCCACGAAGAGCACGGCGTGGACGTCGAGATGACGGTGGACCACGTAGAGGCGGACGACGTAGACCATCTCGATCGCGATCATGATCATGAGGAAGAGCCCGAGGATCTCCAGGATCTCCCGCACATCCATCATCCCCACGGGGGGATTCGTCAGCTCGGTCCAGAGCAACAGCGCGAGGTCGGCGGTCCCCGAGAGGACGACGATCAACAGCATGCCCATGAGGGCCATCACGGCGGCCCGTACGACGTGGTCAGCCAGTTTCAACATGGCGGCAGTTCCTCCGTCCGATCTTGCGCTCCACCCCCGACGATCCCCCTCACGGATCCAGGCGGTCCGTGACAGCCCCCTCGGACGCCGTCCGGACCGTGGCCGCGTACTTGGCCAGAACCCCGCGCGTGTAGCGCGGTCTCGGCGCCTTCCACCGGGACAGGCGGCTCCGGATCGCGGCGGCGGAGAGTCCCAGCCTGAGCGTCCGCCGCTCGGCGTCGATCGCCACCGGATCGCCGTTGCGGACGACGGCCAGCGGCCCTCCGCAGAAGGCCTCCGGCGTGATGTGACCGACCACGAAGCCGTGGCTCCCGCCCGAGAAGCGGCCGTCGGTGATCAGCGCCACGTCCTTCCCAAGCCCCCTCCCCATGACCGCCGAGGTCGGCGCGAGCATCTCCCGCATGCCCGGGCCGCCGCGCGGCCCCTCGTACCGGATCACGATGACGTGGCCCTTCCGCACGCGGCCGTCGAGGATCGCGGCCAGGGCCGCCTCCTCCGACTCGAACACGATGGCACGCCCCTCGAACCGCGTCCCCTCCTTGCCGGAGATCTTCGCCACGGCGCCCCCGGGGGCCAGGTTGCCGCGGAGGATCACGAGGTGGCCGGTGGGCTTGATCGGATCCGACAGCGGTCGCACGATGCGCTGGGACGCCGGGTACGGCCGGACGTTCCGCAGGTTCTCCCGCAGCGTCCGGCCGGTGACCGTGAGGCAGCCCCCGTCCATGAGCCCCTCCTCCACCAGGGTCCGCATCAGCGGCGCGGTGCCCCCGATGCGGACGAGGTCGCTCATGAGGAACGCGCCGCTCGGCTTCAGGTCGGCCAGGACCGGCGTCCGGCGGCCGACGGCGGTGAAGTCGTCCAGGCTCAGCCGCACGCCCGCGGCATCGGCGATCGCAATCAGATGCATCACCGCGTTGGTCGAACCGCCCAGCGCGGTGACGAGGGCGATGGCGTTGAGAAACGCCGTGCGCGTCAGGATGTCGCGCGGACGGATGCCGCGGCGGATCAGGTCCATCACGGCGGCGCCCGCGGAGCGGCAATCGCGGCGCTTGGCGGCCGACACGGCGTCCTGCGCGCCGCTGTTGGTCAGGCTCATGCCGAGCGCCTCGATCGCGGAGGCCATCGTGTTGGCGGTGTACATGCCGCCGCACGAGCCTGGGCCGGGGATGGCGCGGGCCTCGATCTGCGCGAGTTCGCGGTCGTCCAGGTCGCCGCGCGCGCGCCGGCCGACGGCCTCGAAGACGGAGACGATGTCGACATCCCTGCCCGCATGCCGCCCGGGCCGGATCGTGCCGCCGTACACGAAGACCGCGGGCCGGTCGAGCCGCGCCATCGCGATCATGCAGCCCGGCATGTTCTTGTCGCACCCGCCGATCGCGACGAGCCCGTCGAACTGCGAGCAGCCCGCGACGGTCTCGATGGAATCGGCGATGACCTCCCGCGAGACGAGGGAGTACTTCATGCCCTCGGTGCCCATGGAGATTCCGTCGGAAATCGTGATCGTGTTGAAGATGACGGCCTTGCCGCCCGCCGCATCCACGCCGCGCGCGGCCTCGCGCGCGAGCCCGTCGATGTGCATGTTGCAGGGGGTCACCATGCTCCAGGTCGACGCGACCCCGACCTGCGAGCGGCGGAAGTCGGCGCGGGAGAACCCGACGGCGTGCAGCATCGCGCGGCTGGGGGCGCGTTCGACCCCCTCGGTCACGGACCTCGACCATCGGCGCGACAGCGAACCGCAGCCGCATCCGCTCGAACTGCAGGATCGGGACTTCATGATCATGCCTCCGCGGGCACCGGCCCGCGAAAGACCCTACCACGGACGCCACTGCCTTCAACGTTCAGCCGCGGGGTGCGTCGGAAGAGGCCGCGGCGTTCCGTCCTGTGGAGGACGGCGCGGGCGGGCGGAGGCTCAGGCCTCGTTGCCGGGCTCGGGGCGGTCCGACGGGGTGTCGTCGATCGGAGCGGGCGGCTCGACCGGCTGTCGCTGCTGCTGCCGGAAGTCCTGGCGCCGGCCGCCGTGGCGCCGGAACCCGCCGCCGCCCTGGCCGCCGCCGCGGGGCTGGAAGTTGCCGCCACCGCCGCCGAAGCGGCTGTTGCCGCCGTAGCCGCCGCCGCCCTGGCCCCCTTGGCCGAACCCGGGCTGTCCGTAGCCGGTCCGGCCGTAGTTGGTGGCGGGCTGCCCTCCGTGGCCGCCGAAATTCCCGCCCTGCCCGCCGCGGCCGCGGGACTGGAGTTCGTGGGCGATGTCCTTGAGCAACTGGGCCAGCTCGTTCATCGGCATACGCCGGAGGTCGAGTCTCATGAAGGGTCTCCTTTCCTCATCCCCTGGCAACCCGCCCGTCCCCGGGGCTGCCGTTCCTCGTCCCGACCCCATGCCCCTCATGGGCGGGATCGTTTCCCTGCGAACCCGGGGGAGGGTCCCCCGGCCGCCACGCTCCAAGCGGCTACACGGCCGTGAAGCAGAGCGTCGCGTTGTGCCCGCCGAATCCGAGCGAGTTGTTCAGGCACGCGCGGACCTTCGCCTCGCGCGCCGTGTTCGGCACGTAGTCCAGATCGCAATCGGGATCGGGCGTCGTGTAGTTGATCGTCGGCGGAACCACGCCCTTGTGGATCGCCATCGCGCAGGCCAGCGACTCGATCGCACCGGCGGCGCCGAGCAGGTGGCCGGTCATGGACTTCGTCGAGGAGATCATGACCTTGCGCGCCTGGGCCTCGCCGAGGGCGTTCTTGATCGCCCGCGTCTCGCACTTGTCGTTCAGTTCGGTGCTGGTGCCATGGGCATTGATGTAGTCGATCTGCTCGGGCGCCAGCCGCGCGTCGGCGACGGCCAGGCTCATGGCCTTCGCGGCGCCGGCCCCCTGCTCGTCGGGGGCGGTCATGTGAAAGGCGTCGCAGGTGCGGCCATAGCCCGCCAGTTCGCAGTAGATGCGCGCCCCGCGCTTGACGGCATGCTCGTACTCCTCGAGCACGACGGTGCCCGCGCCCTCGCCGATGACGAAACCGTCGCGGTCCTTGTCGAAGGGCCGGCTGGCGTGGGTCGGATCGTCGTTCCGGGTGCTCAGCGCGCGCATGGCGCAGAACCCGCCGACGCCGAGCTCCATGATCGGCGCCTCGGCGCCGCCGGCGAGGACGATGTCCGCATCGCCCTCCCGGATGATCCGCAGGGCCTCGCCCATGGAGTGCGTCGCCGTGGCGCAGGCCGAGATCACCGCGAAATTCGGTCCGCGCAGGCCGTACTCGATCGCGATCAGGCCCGAGAGGATGTTCGTGATCATCTGCGGGATCATGAACGGGGAGAAGCGGGACGGCCCGCGCTCCATGAAGACCTTGCTCTGCTGGAACAGGATCTGGAGGCCGCCGATGCCGCTGCCGACGAGGACGCCCGTCCGCCACGGGTCCTCCTTGGAGAAATCGAGCCCGGAGTCGGCCACGGCCAGCTTGGCGGAGGCGATCCCGTACTTGCAGAACGGATCCATCCGCCGCTGTTCCTTCTTCGGAACGAAGTCGTCCACGTTGAACTCGACGACCTCGCCGGCGATCCGGGAGTCGAACGCGGACGCGTCGAAGCTCTGGATCGGCCGGACCCCGGACTGCCCCTGCACCATCCGGTTCCACACCGTTTCCACGGCGCACCCCAGCGGCGACACGACGCCCAGGCCGGTGACCACAACTCTACGACGATCCGACATGTCGGTCTCCCGATCGCGATGTAAAACGACACGCAGGGCCGGGAACGACGCCCTTCGGCATTCGCGCCCGGCCCCGGCAGGGGTGGAGGAACCTACTCCTTGCCGCCCTTATCCTTGAAGCCCTTGTCGTTGAACCCCTTCTCCCGGAGATAGGTGATCACGCCGCCGACGGTGGTCAGCTTCTCGGCGTCCTCGTCGGGGATCTCCTCCGCGAACTCCTCCTCGAAGGCCATCACCAGCTCGACGGTGTCGAGGGAATCCGCGCCCAGATCGCCGATGAACGAGGCCTCGAGGGTGACCTGCTCCGTGTTCCGGTCCAACTGGTCGCCGATGATCGTCTTCACCTTGACTTCCAGGCCGGGCAGCCACGTCGTCGCGGCGCCGTGCGCCGGGCACTCGGTGAACTTCTCTCCGGCGTTGAAGGACTTCAATTCGGCGTCCTTGCACGTACCACAGTAGTACAAGCCACTCACCGGAACCACAGCGTTCGCGTTTGCACTCATCGTTCGTTCCTTCCTCTCCCCTTGGCCGTTCCTATGGCCGTGAACCCGTCCTGCCCACCGTCATGATGTGACCATTCCACCACACACATTGATGACCTGACCCGTCAGGTAGGCCGAGTCGTCGCCCGCCAGGAACAGGACAACCCGCGCCACGTCCTCCGGCTCGCCAAACCGGGCGAGCGGAATCTGCTCGAGCATCTTCTTCTGGATATCCTCCGGAAGCTTCTCCGTCATCTTCGTCCGGATGAACCCCGGCGCCACCGCATTGGCCCGGACGTTCCGGGACGCAAGCTCCCTGGCGACCGACTTCGTCAACGCGATCACGCCGGCCTTCGAAGCCGCGTAGTTGCACTGGCCGGCGTTGCCGATCAGACCGATGATCGAGGCGATGTTGACGATCGACCCCGACCGCTGCTTCATCATCAGCCGGGATACGGCCTTTGTAAACAGGAAAGTGCCCTTGAGGTTGATGTCGAGGACCGCGTCCCAGTCGGCCTCCGACATGCGGGCGAGGAACATGTCCTTCGTGATCCCCGCGTTGTTGACGAGCACATCGATGCGCCCGAAGGCCGCGCCGGCCTTGTCCACGACCTCGGCGACCTGGGCGGAATGGCTGACGTCGCACGCGAAACACTCCACGCGCCGGCCCGCCGCGCGGACGAGGCCGGCGGTTTCTTCAAGCCACGCGGCGTCCAGGTCGCACAGCGCAACGTCCGCGCCGGCGGAAGCCAACCGGACCGCGATGGCCTGCCCGATCCCCCGGGCCGCCCCCGTGACCAACGCCACTTTTCCGTCCAAAGCACCCATGTTCGTCCATCCCCCGTCCCTGCGGTCCGCCTCAGAATCTGGCCGCCACCGCCTGAAGACTCGGAAGGTCGGAGATGTTATGGAGTTCCGCCTCCCTGTCAATACGCTTCACGAGGCCCGTCAGGATCCGGCCGGGGCCGCATTCGACATATCTTCCAACTCCTTGCGAGGCAAGATATTGGATGCTATCCGACCAGCGCACCGAGGACGTGACCTGGAGGACCATCGCCTGGCGGATCTCGTCAGGGGTGCCGTGCGGACGGCCCGTGGCGTTGGACATGACGGGGAATCGGGACGTGGAGAATGGGATCCCGGCAAGCAGGTCCGCCAGGCGATCGGCGGCCGGTTTCATGAGCGTGGAATGGAAGGCGCCGGCCACGGAGAGCCGGACGGCCCGCTTGGCTTTCAGTTCGACGGCGACCTTCTCGGCCGCATCGATGGCCTCGCGCGTTCCGGACAGGACGGTCTGGGATGGTTCGTTGAAGTTGGCAACTTCGGCCCCCGACCGGGCCGCCACCTGTTCGACCGCCTCGCGCGGCAGGCCGAGGACCGCCAGCATGGACCCCGGATTCTGCTCGCAGGCTTCCTGCATGAAGCGTCCGCGGGCCTGGAGAATGCGCAGCGCGTCCTCGAACGAGACCACACCGGCGGCGCAGAGGGCGCTCCATTCGCCGAGGCTGTGCCCCGCCGCGAAGGCCCACGCCAGCCCGGGCTTCGCATGGGACAGCGCCTCGGCGCACGCCATGCTGACCACGAAGATGGCCGGCTGGGCGCGGTCGGACCGGGTCAACTCGGTGTCAGGCCCCTCGAAGCAGACCTTCGCCAGGTCGAAGCCCAGCACCTCCGAGGCGCGATGGAAAAGGGCCGCGGCCGCGGGAATCTGCTCCGCGATATCCCGGCCCATACCGACGGCCTGCGCCCCCTGCCCCGGAAACAACCACGCCAGAGACTTCATTCCGCCCCCTTCGCCCATTCCAGCACCATCGCTCCCCATGTGAACCCCCCGCCGAACGCGACGAGAAGCACGATGTCGCCCTTCCGGATCCGGCCGTCACGGACCGCCTCGTCCAACGCAAGTCCGATCGAGGCGCCGGAGGTGTTGCCATAGGTCTGCACGTTGACAATGCACTTCCCGGCCGGCACGCCGAGCCGTTCGCCGATGGCCGCGATGATCCGGAGATTGGCCTGGTGCGGGATGATCCAGTCGATGTCCGACACCCCGAGTCCGGCCCGGGCCAGCGCCGTCTGCGCCGCGCGGACCATGTTCGTCACCGCGTGCTTGAAGACCTCCTTGCCGCTCATCCGAAGGTAGTGCTCCCGGGCGGCCACGGTCTCCGCCGTCGCCGGCTTCCGCGAGCCGCCGGCCGGGACGAGCAGCAGATCGGTCAACGATCCGTCCGACCCCAGCGACGCGGTCAGGATGCCGCGGGAACCGGCTTCGGCCGGCTTCAGGACGACCGCCCCGGCGCCGTCCCCGAACAGGACGCACGTGCTCCGATCCTGCCAGTCGAGGATCGAACTCATCTTCTCCGCGCCGATGACCAGCGCGTTGTTGACCGCGCCCGACGCGATGAAGTTCCGGGCCGTCTCCACGGCGTAGACGAAGCCCGAACACGCGGCCTCGAGGCCCATGCAGAAGGCCTTCTTCGCTCCGATCTTGTCCTGGACGACGCACGCGGTGTTCGGGAAGGGATAGTCGGGGGTGATCGTCGCCACGAGGATCATCTCCACCTCGGACGCCTCCATGCCCGCATCCGCGAGCGCCCTCCGGGCGGCCTCGGCGGCCAGGTCGGAGGTGGCGGTCCCGTCGTCGGCGATGCGGCGTTCCTTCATGCCGGTGCGGGTGACGATCCATTCGTCGGTCGTGTCGACGATCTTCTGGAGGTCGTGGTTCGTCATCACACGGTCCGGCGCATAGGCGCCCGTGCCCGCGATGGCGACGGCCCGCGGCGGGAGGACAGAGGATGCTCCGGACTGCGGGGAGTGGGATGCCGGGCTCATGCGGACCTCAATTCGTGGACTCCGGCCTCGATCTGCTTGGAGATGTCGCGGCGGACCGCCTCGGCGGAAACCCGGATCGCATTGTACACGGCGCGCGCTGACGATGCGCCGTGGCCGATGATGCACACCCCGTTGGCCCCGAGAAGGGGCGCGCCGCCGTACGAGGAGGGATCGGCCCTGTGCCGCAGGGCGTCGAGCCCCGGCTTCACGATCCACGCCCCCAGCTTGCGGCCCAGGGTCTTCGTCAGCTCCGACTTCAGCAGGCTCCCGAAGTAGTGCCCGACGCTCTCGCTCGTCTTCAGGACGACGTTGCCGACGAACCCGTCGCAGACGACGACGTCCACCCGCTCCGTGAACAGGTCATGCCCCTCCACGTTGCCGCGGAAGGTCAACCGCGAGGCTTTCAGCACTGCGAAGGCCTCCTTCGTGATCTCGTTGCCCTTCGTGTCCTCGCCGCCGATGCTCATGAGCCCGACGCCGGGATCGCGGATGCCCAGGATCTCGCGCGCATAGACCGTGCCCATCACCGCGAACTGGAAGAGCATCTCCGGTGTGCAGTCGGTGTTGGCGCCCGCGTCGATCAGAACCCACGGCGTCGCCCCCGCGCCCGGCATCGTCGTCGCAATGGCCGGCCGCAACACGCCCGGAAGCGTGCGGAGCTTCAACGTGGTGGCGGCGACGGCCGCGCCGGTGTTGCCCGCGGAGAACACGGCATCGGCCGCGCCGGCCTTCACCAGGTCCACGGCGCGGCTGATCGACGAGTCCTTCTTGCGGCGCACCGCCGTCGCCGGCGATTCGTCCATGCCGACCACTTCCCGCGCCGGCTCGATCCGGACGCCCGCAGGGAGCCCCGAGCGCGGAAGCACGGCACGGATGTCGTCCTCCCGCCCGACGAGAATCAACTCGTCGATGCCGGGCAGACTCCGGGCCGCATCCAACGTGCCCGCAACAATCTCGCGGGGAGCATGGTCGCCCCCCATGGCATCGATGGCGATGCGCATCGGAAGGCGGGATCAGTCTGCGGTGATGCTGAGGACCTGCCGCTTCGCGTAGTAACCGCAGGCCGGGCAGACCCGGTGCGGCTGCGAGGGCGCCCCACATTGCCGGCACGTCGACAGGGCGGGCATCGCCTTCTTGTGCGACTTGATCCGCATTTGCTTGCGGCTCTTCGACTTCCGTCTCTTAGGAACGGCCATTTCCCATCTCCCCGACCTCGCCGCGCACGGGAGGTCGTGTCATATCCGGAGCCTGTCGAGCGCACCCCAGCGTCCGCCATCGGAGGACGGACGGCACTCGCACGGCCCCTCGTTCAGATTCTTACCACACCGCGGGCAGAGCCCCGCACAGCCCTCGTCGCACAACGGATGGGCCGGCAGGTTCAGGAGGATCGCCTCCCGAAGGTCCGGCGTCACGTCGACGTCCCTCTGCCCTTCCCGCAGCGGATAATCGCGCAAGAATGCAGGATCGCGCACCAAAGTCGAGAAAAAACCGCCGCACCGGCTGCACTCGGCCCGGAGCGGAACCTCGACGTCCCCCCTCACGATGAGCTCCGGCTTCAGAACCTGGGCGTAGAGCCGGTAGCGGACCGGCCCGGCGGGCTGCACGCCGTCGGACGGGATCAGCTCGAGAATCGCAGCGTCCTCCTCGCCTTCGAACGTCGCCCCGTCTTCCGGGATCTTGGAAACCTCGATCAGCACCGCGTTGCCCTCATTCCGCGACGCGGTCCGTGGACGCCAACCCCAGCTTCCTCGCCAGCGCCAGGCGCGAGGCTTCCGGCACGAATTGGCGCACACTTCCCCCCAGTTCGGCGATCTGCCTCACCGTGCTCGAACTCACGTAGCTGTAGTCCTCGCTCGGCATCAGGAACAGCGTCTCGATGTCCGGGGCCAGCTTCCGGTTCGTCAGCGCCATCTGGAACTCGAACTCGAAGTCGGAGAAGGCGCGAAGACCCCGGACCAGCACCCCCACCTTCTTCCGCCGGGCGTAGGCGACCAGCAGACCGTCGAACGGTTCGACCTCGACCGACGGGAACCCCGCGACCGCTTCGCGGGCGATCGCCACGCGCTCGTCCAGCGAGAACAACGGCTCCTTCGTCGTCCTCACGGCGACCGCCAGGATCAGCCGGGGGAAGACGCGCGCCGCCCGCTCGACCACGTCGAGATGCCCCAGCGTGATCGGATCGAACGTCCCCGCGTAGATGGCCGCACGGTTCATGGTTGCCACGTCCACAACGCATCACTATGCCACAGGCCCGGGACCGGAGCGAATCGAATCGGGAGGGGCCCGGCCCCCCGCCCGGAGGCCGGGGCCCGGCTTCGCCCCACGCGGCGGTCCGGGCGGCCGAAACGCCGCTGAATCCATCGAAATTGGCGGCAGTTTGATCTTGCCTTTTCCGGAGAAACGCCGCAACGTTCGGGCCAGGAGATCTTCGTTCCGGGTCGGCCCCGCCGGACGTGTGCCCGCACCGCCCCCACGACGTGATTTCCTGCAGTCTCCGTGGGTTGACGGAAAGGAGAAGCCATGAGCATCTCACGTCAACGGGCGGACAGGGTTTCCCTCCGCATTCCGCTCCCGATCCCTGCCGTTGCCTGGATCCTTGGACAGGCGCTGCTGGGGATGCCCCTCCAGTCCTCTCGGGCGCAGTCTCCCCTCATCACGTCGTTCCAACCCAACGGCGTGATGACGTGGACCAATCAGCCGGGCACCAACGCCTTCGTCGTCCAGTGGGCGCCGGAGGCGGGCGGGCCCTGGTCCGTCAACTGGCACGCCCTCGACGCCATCGTCACCACCGCGCGGCAGACGTCGGTCTCCCTGCCGGTCTTCTTCCGCATCGCCCAGGCCTACACCCCCGCCGTCGTGCGCGGCGTCTGGATCATCCAGTACCCGGAGGAAGGCAACATCTTCTTCATCGGGCAGGAGGACGGCGCCATCAGCGAGAGCGGCATGTTCATCCGCCGGGCCCCTTCCGGGTACTTCACGATCACGCCGCAGGGACGGCTGACGCTCAAGTTCCTCACCTACGATGAGATCATCACCGTGGTCTGCGACTTCGTGAACCTGAACCGCCTGACCGTGCACCCGCCGTACGAGGCGGCGGTCATCCGGCGCGTGGAGGATCCCTCGCTGTGCGCGGGCCGATGGTCCGGCAACCTCACCCAGCCGACCATGGTGGGGCCGCCGCTGGTCACCAACATCGTCATGGACGTGAACCCCTCCGGCCTGGTCACGAACCTCACGGGGATCGCCGGCAACAACATCGGCCGCATGTTCGCACTTCCCGACGGCGCGGTCGGCGGGTTCCTGTACACGGGAACGGATCCCGATACGACCAGTCCCTACCGGCAGATCCGGATCAGCGCGACCCTGGCGGGCAACGTCATCTCGGGCGGATACGTGACGGACAGTTCATCCGTCACCGGCACGGTCTATCTCACCCGCCCGTGAGGCGCAACGGAACGGCGCGGCATCCCGCGGGCCGGAGGACGGCTACAGCCGCACGTTCTGCGGGGTCACGACGAACGTCCCCTTGGTGATCACCCAGGCGTCGTCCATCGACATCCGCTTCTCCTCGTGGCCCGCACCCCAGCTGTCCGAGTAGAGGATCTCGCGCGTCTTCGCGTTGTAGCCGACGATCATGCGCATGTGCCCGGCGACCTCCCCGTCCCCGGGGAGCTTCGGCTCCGGGACGATCCCGACAAGCACGCTCCACACCACCGGCACGCCCGCGTCGATCGTCCGGGCGACGTCGCGATGGAACTTCTCCGCGTCGACCCGCTGCGCGAGTCGGATCTTCCGGAGGATGTCCTTGTCGAACTTCTTGTAGAGATCCCCGACCTCGCCCGAGTCGAACGCCTCCCAGATGTCGAATTCGGGCTTCCCGGCCCGCTTCGCCTCCTTGTTGTAATCCTTGAGCGTGTCGGCGAGATCCTTCGGAACCTTCAGGTTGATGCGCCGCTCCTTGTTGAGGAAGCTCGCCTTCTCGTCCATGTCGGTCCGGCCGGTGCACCGCATCTTCATCAACCCCGCCATCTTCCGAAGCGCGTCCACGAGCTTCTCCGACGTGGTGCCGCCCTCCGCGGTCGTGCCGGCGAGCTGCGCCGCGTCGTGCTGGTCGAATTCGCGCCCGTAGAACCGAGCGACCCGCTCGAGCACCGCCGCGACGCAGTATCCCTTCGGCCCCTGGTCGACCATCGGCACCGGGACGATGCGGTCGCCGTTCTCCCGCACCTCGACGCGCTGCTTCATCTGCTGCGCGGAGGCCGGCAGACCCTGGCCTGCGGCGGACACCGTCCCGTCGGCCGCGCGCCCCCCCATGAGCCTGGCCTGCTCGGACGGATCGTACTTCGACGCCTGCAGCCGCACGAACTCGGGGCGCGATTCCGTTGCGGAGAGCCGGGTGGTGCTCCATTCCAGGTCGAACCGCTCGCCGCCGCGGACCCAGATCATCCGGTCGATGACCGCCCCGTCGCCACGGCGATCCCCCCGCTGCGCGAACCCCTTCGTCCCGGTCCACGCATCGAGGCGACCGGCCACTGTCCGCGCCAGCCCGAGGAGGTTCGTCACGTGCGTGTCGCCGGAGTCCCCGCGGGAGTAGAGGACCGTCGTCATCCCGGCCAGACGGTCTTCGCGGAAGCGGAGGACCACCTCGATCGGACGCTCGCCCAGCACCTGGATGTCCGGAAGCCGTCCCTCGAGATTCGTCGCCAGGTGCCCGTGCTGGAGGAACGCCTGCCGCGGCTCGAACCAGCGGAGGTCCGTTTTCGCGTCGTCCATCCACCGGAACCCGAGGGGCCTCCACCGCTTCGCCGCCGCCGCGGGGGTCGTGTCCCACGCCGCCGCCTCGTCGAACAGCCGCTCCACCTGCGGGACCTCCGCCGCGGAAACCGTCGCTCCCGCCCCCGCCGCCAGGGCGCACGCCAGCGCCCGGGCAGTCCGTGCCGTGATGATCCTTCCATTCCTGCGGCCGCTCATGAACGCCATCTTGCTCCGCACCCCCCGCCGCATACAAGCCGGCCCGGCCCGGAGCCGTCGGACGGGGACAACACGAAGACCCATTCGAGATTACGATTACGAGCAGGATCACGATTACGAAGAGAGGGGCCGCGTGGCATTCAGGGCAACCACCGCCGCTCCCGGATCCTAATCGTAATCGTGCTCCTCATCATAATCTCCGGCGCCCCCGGGCCGGGCAACTGATGCCCGATGGTGGATGCTCGGTGTTCGATGTTCGATGTTCATCGGCGCCCTCCTTGCGGCGGCCCGGCGGGCGTGATAGCGTGGCCCGTTGCGCGGCGGGATTTTGGGGCCGGGCCCTATGCGACAGGGCGCGGGCCAATCCCGTCAGGCCCGGAAGGGAGCAGCGGTACGTCATGCCGCCCGGGCGCCGTAGGATCACCTGGCCCCTTCCCGCCGCGCCGCACCGGGAGATGGATCTCCCCGACACAGGCGGATCATGGCGTACGAAGTCCTGGCACGGAAATGGCGGCCGCAGCAGTTCGACGACGTCGTCGGACAGCAGCACGTCACCCGCACCCTGTGCAACGCGATCGCGGCGAAGCGCATCGCCCACGCCTACCTCTTCGTCGGGCCGCGCGGCATCGGCAAGACATCGATCGCCCGCATCTTCGCCAAGGCGCTGAACTGCGCGAAGGGCCCCACCCCCACGCCGTGCGGCGTCTGCGATTCCTGCCGCGAGATCACCGAGGGGTCGAGCCTGGACGTGCTGGAGTTCGACGCCGCCTCGAACACCCAGGTCGACAAGGTCCGCGACATCATCATCGACCGGGTCGCCTACGCCCCGGCCCGCGGACCGTACAAGGTCTACATCGTGGACGAGGTCCACATGCTGTCGGCCTCGTCGTTCAACGCGCTGCTGAAGACCCTCGAGGAACCTCCCGCGCACGTGAAGTTCATCTTCGCGACGACGGAGGCCCAGAAGGTCCCGACCACGATCGTCTCGCGCTGCCAGCGCTTCGACCTGCGCCGGATCCCGATGCGCGACATCATGGGCCACCTCGCCACGATCGCGAAGGCCGAGGGCATCGAGGCCAGCGAGGATGCCCTGCTCGCCATCGCCCGCGGAGCGGAGGGCGGCCTGCGCGACGCGGAGTCGGCGCTCGACCAGCTGATCTCCTTCCGCGGGAAACAGATCGGCGAGGAGGACGTCCTCTCGGTCTTCGGCCTCGTCGCCCGTCGGAGCCTGGAAGCGCTGGCCGACGCCGTCCTGCGGGGCGATCTCCCCGCCATCATCGCCGCCGTCGGCGAACTCGATGCCCACGGCAAGAACCTCGGACGGGTGCTGGTCGAACTGATCGAGCACTTCCGGAACGTCCTCATCGTCCGGTCCGCCGGCGGCGTCGCCGCCCTCGATGTCGCCGCGGCCCAGGCGTCCATCCTCGAGGCCCAGGCCGCGGTGACGACCGATGCACGACTCCTGCGCATGATCGAGATCCTCATGGAATCCGAGGGCCGGGTGCGCTACTCGCTGTCCCCGCGCACCCTCCTCGAAACGACGCTGATGCGCTGCGCGCGCGCCGCCACAACCGTCTCGACCGATGAACTGATCCGCCGGCTCAACGAGTGCAAGGCCATGCTGGCTCCTGGGGACGGCGGCAGCGCCCCGCCCCCCCCCCCAACCGAAGCGTCCCCGGCACCCTACCCCCCCCTACCCCCCACCCCCCCCCCAGCGGGAACGGCC
>CAYODK010000080.1:0-22153 GCA_964402695.1 uncultured Verrucomicrobiota bacterium | reverse complement strand
CTGGCGCCGGTGCTGAAGGCGATCGAGCTGTCGAAGTCGCTCGGCGTGTGGGTCGAGGTGACGAACCTCGTGATTCCGACGCTGAACGACTCCGATGACGCGTTGCGGGACGTCGCCCGCTGGATGCGGCGGACGCTCGGCCCGGACACCCCGCTCCACTACTCCGGCTTCCACCCGCAGCACCGGATGCGCAACCTGCCGGCGACGCCCGCGGAGACCCTGCGCCGCGCGCGGCAGATCGGCCTCGCCGAGGGCCTGCGGTTCGTGTACGCGGGAAACGTCATGATCGAGGACGGGGAGACGACGCTCTGCCCCTCCTGCCGCAAGCCGGTCCTGCGCCGCGTGCGCTTCGAGATCGCCGAACGCCACCTGGCCGGCGGCGCGTGCGGATGGTGCGCGGAATCGATCGCGGGGGTGTGGAAATGAAACGGCGCCTGTTCCTCCGCTCGCTGGCGGCGGCCGCCGCCGGGACGGCCGCGCGCGGCGCGGACGCCCGGCCGGTGCGGTGGTCGCGCGCACGCGCCGGCCGCGGGGCCGCCCGCAGGATCCTCCCGCTCGATCCCGCCGCCGTCCTTCGTCGCGCGCGGTGGGCGGGCTGATTCGGACACGCGGGGGGCCACGAGGACGGAGCATGAAGACGATCCTGTACGGGTGGGCGATGCTGGCGTCCCTGGGAGCGATCCCGGGCGCCATTCGTGCGGAGACGGCCGCAGGGGATTCCCCGCCGACGCGGCGACCGAACATCATCCTGGTGCTCGCGGACGACACCGGGCTCTCGCGGATCGGCTGCTACGGCGGCGCGCCGTTCGCGACGCCGCGCCTCGACCGCCTCGCCGCGGAGGGCGTCCGCTTCGAGCGCGCCTACTCGATGC
This sequence comes from uncultured Verrucomicrobiota bacterium, assembly GCA_964402695.1. GTDB lineage: Bacteria > Verrucomicrobiota > Kiritimatiellia > PWTM01 > PWTM01 > VGWF01. The sequence goes on along the minus strand of CAYODK010000080.1, from coordinate 21,281 downwards.
CGATCTGCGGGCCGTCGCGCGCCGCGCTGCTGACCGGCAAGTACCCGTTCCGCACCGGCGCGGTGGATAACAACACCTCCATCATCGATCCGCGGCTGCATCCGACGATCCCGCTCCTTCTTCGGAGGGCCGGCTACGCCACCTGCGCCATCGGCAAGCTCGGCCAGAGCGCGCCCGAGGGCGACATCGAGGCGCCCGCGCGGCTCGGGTTCGACGAGTTCATGCTGTGGATGGGCCGCGGAACGCCGGACCGCTACTGGAGCCCGCGATACCACCGCCACGACGGGATCTTCCAGGGCCGGTCCGACCAGTACGGGCCGGACGTCACGCACGATTTCCTCGTCGAGTTCATGAAGCGCCACCGCGACCGGCCCTTCTTCGTCTACTACTCCGCCGTGCTGACCCACTTTCCCTTCACGCGCACGCCCGACAGCCGGAACGACGCGCACCATGTGCAGGACATGGTCGCCTACCTCGACAAGACGATGGGCCGGCTCGCGGACGATCTCGACCGCCTGGGCCTGCGCGACAACACGTTCCTGGTCTTCACCTCCGACAACGGTCCGCAGGGCGAGCCGCTGGGCACGGTCCGCGGCCGGCCGATGATCGGGGCGAAGGGCGACGTCGGCGAGGGCGGCGTGCGCACGCCGTTGATCGTCAACTGCCCCGCCCGCGTCCCCGCCGGCCGTGTGTGCCCGGACCTGGCGGACTTCACGGACCTTCTGCCGACCGTTCTCGACCTCGCGGACGTGCCGCTGCCGGCGGACCTCGGCGCCGACGGCCGGAGCCTCGCGCCGCAGATCCTCGGACGCGCCGGCACGCCGCGGGAATGGGTCCATGCGCAGCACGGGCGCGACTTCTTCCTCGCCGACCACCGGTGGAAGCTCTACGGCGACGGCCGGCTGGTCGACATCTCCGATTCGCCGGTCGCCGAGACGCCGGTCGCGGCGGACGACCCGGCCGCCGCCGCGGCGCGGACACGGCTCTCCGCCGCGATGGCGGCGCTCCGCGGGACCGCGAAGGCCCCGCCGGCCGGCAAGGCCCCGTTGAAGGCGGAAATCCCGGATGGCGCCGACGGCCAGGCCGTGCAGTTGCGCAACGATCTGGCCGTGCTGCAGAAGCGCGGGATCCTCGCGGACGCCGACGCGTGGCTCGTCGCGGCGAAAGCCGGGGATGATGCCTTCGACGGCGGCCGGGTGGCCGCTCTGATCGTGCGCGCGGCCGCGGCCATCAGGCCGGTGGACAGCCTCGACGGGGCCCTGAGCGTCCTCGAGGCCGAGGGCGTTGTGCGCGGAACGGCCTACTGGAGGCAGAACGCCCGCGACGGCGGAACCTGCAGCCGCGCCAACCTCGTGCGTCTCGTCAACAAGCTCGCGCAGCGGCTGGAGCGCCCCTGACGCGGTCCGGCGGCGCGGGTGTCACGCGGGCTTGTCGTCGGCGCGGCGGCGGACCTCCTTCACCATCGCCCGCCAGTACTTCGCGAGGAAGGGCGGGTTCCGAAGGCTGTCCAGCACGTAGGCGCGGTCCGCGCGGTCCAGGTCAAGGACGGCCGTGATCATCTCCTCGCGATGGAAGCCGGCCTCGGCAAGCGGAATGCCGCCCGGTTCGCGGATGAACGACGATCCGCTCGAGGTCTGCTTCCCGTCCGGCGCCTCGCCGATCGTGTTCGCGACGCAGTGGAAGATCCGGCTGTTCGGCCCGACCGGCTGCTGCGCGCGGCCGGCGGTCCGCTTCCAGCACACGGCCTCGATCTCGTCCGAGCTGCACGACGGGTGGAACAGGATCCGCGCACCGGCCATGGCGGGGATGCGGTAGAGCTCCGGGTGGCGGCCGTCGCGGCAGATGACCAGCGTGCAGGGGATGCCGTCGATCTCGAAGAGCGAGAGCTTGTCGCCCCCGCGGCAGTACTTGACCTCGTCGCGGCCGGCCATGTGCACCTTCGCGTACTCGTGGACGATGCGGCCGGTCGGCGCGATGACGTGCGCGAGGTTGAGGTGGCGGTCGCCCGCCCGCCGGATCGTGCCGGCGATGACCCAGATCCGGTGCCGCTTCGCCGCGGCGCAGGTCGCCCGCAGCGCGGCTTTCACCGCCGCGGGCGCGAGGCGGACGACGTCCGGGAAGTAGTAGCCGGTCAGGCTGGCCTCGGGAAACAGAACGACGCGGCTGCCGGCCTCCGCCGCGGCCCGGACGTAGTGCCGCGTCCGCTCAAGGTTGAACGCCAGCGGCTTCGCCCAGTGCAACTGCACGCACGACACCTGAAGCGTCTTCTTCATACCCGCCCTCCCGTCCGCCCCGGCGGCCGGACCATCCCGGCCTTCATTCCCATGGGCAGGGTGCCGGGGTCCTTCGGAGAAATCAAATCCCCATCCGCGGCGTGTGGCTCATTCCGTCCCCTGGTCGGCCGCGCCAAGGGACGAGCACTCCGGCCTCGCCCGACGGCGGGCATGCGGATCACTTCTCCGTTGCGTCGCCGTAGTCCGAGGCGCTCAGGTGCACCTTGCCCTGCGCGGCGAGCCGCTTGCGCTTCGCGAGGCGGCGGTTGACGAGGAAGACGCCGACCGGGCCCAGGCCGATTCGCAGCAGCAGCCGCTGCCAGGCCCGGGAGAAGGAATTGAGCCGCGTCAGGAGGAACAGGATCTCCTTCCGCCGCTGCTTCGCGGTGGTGGCGGGCAGCGGCATGGGATACCGCGGCACGGGCAGGCCGAGACGGCGGCGGACGCGGATGCGGAAGGCGACGCGCGCCTTTTTCTCCGTCAGCATCGCGTGCTGGCCCTCGGCGATCTCGGCGACCGGCAGCGGACGGAGGTCCAGCGCGCCCGCGGCCCGGAGATCCTCGACCAGCCGCGCGCCCTGCGCCGTGTGCAGGACGATCGTCGAGTCGCCCTCGACGGAGTGGTACTTCCACTCGCCGTCCTTCCCGCGGATCCACGGGTCGCCGATGGCGAAGTCGGAGAACTCCGCCGCGCCGTCCATGCACATCAGGCACCGGCCCAGCGGCGACACGCGGGACAGCACGTTGAAGGTCGGCGACGACGCGTGCGGCGAGCGCCACGTCGATCCGCCGCTGAACGTGAACTCGTAGGTGCTCCGCGGCCAGCCGCGCTCGTCGCGCTGGCGGAAGCGGACGTGGGTGACCTTCTCCCCGCGCGGCGCGAGCATGGCGCCGGTGAGCTTCGTCGTCTCCCACGGCAGGTTGTAATGGCAGAAGAGGCCGATCGCGTACGGAACGCGCTTCGCCCAGCGCGGATCGACAAGCTGCCGCTTGCGCAGCGCGTGGATCTGGCACGGCAGGCCGACGGCCGCGAAGGGGCCGTCCTCGTCCTTGATCTCCTGCAGCGCGGCGAGCGAGGGCGCGGTGGTGTAGCGCGACTGCGCGGCGCGCAGGACGTCCTCCGGCGTGCGCGCGATGATGCCTCGGCCCATCGAGGGCTCGTCCGGGTCCTCGACCGTCACCAGCGCGCCCCGGATGAAGCCGGTCTTCAGCCAGTGCACGAGGATCGCGGTCACCACGCCGCCGCTCGCGCCGCGCGACCGGATGGCCGGGTCTGCCGCGTGGGCCAGCCACGCGCCGCGGGTCGTGCCGAGGAGTCCGCCGAAGGCGTAGTCCGGGCCGTGCAGGGCCTTCCCGATCGCCGGGTAGTCCACCGCGAGACCCGAGCAGACGCGGACGCAGATGTTGCAGTGAATGCAGTCGTTGACCGGGTCCGGGTAGCCGGCCTTCGTCGCGTAGGTTCCGACCGGGCAGAACCCGACGCAGGCCCCGCAGCGGTGGCAGAGGCCCTCGCGGACGACGCGCAGGATCCCGTCCGTGTCGCGGTAGGGATCCGTTTCGAAGTGTTTGAGCCGGTCGGACACGCCCCGCACTCTACCCGACGGGGCCGCGCGCCTCAAGAATCTGCCCGGCGGGACCCGGCCCCGCGCGCACGCCCCGCTTGGGCCGCCGGACGGCTACGGTGTTCCCGATGCCGGCAGCTTCAGGATCCAGATGTTCCGGAAGCGGACCGGGTTGCCGTGGTCCTGCAGAAGCAGCACGCCCGACGCGGGGCCGCCGGGGCCGAGGTCGACGCGGTCCTGGACGAGGACGCCGTTGTGAACCACCGTCACGCGGCGCGGGATGGCGGGCTTGCCATCGGCGGCGGCTCGCGGCTGCTCGACCGTGATATCGTAGCTCTGCCACTCGCCCGGCTTGCGGCAGACGTTGGCTGCCGGCGGATACCGCGCGTAGATCGCGGCGGCCTGTCCGTCGGGATAGGTGTCGTTGCCGAACGAGTCGAGCACCTGCACCTCGTACTGGCCGGGGAGGTAGACGCCGCTGTTGCCGCGGCCCTGGCCGTTGCCCTTCACCTCGGCGGGCGTGGCCCATTCGAGATGGATGCGGCAGTCGCCGAACGTCTCCTTCGTCGAGATGCTTCCGCTCTTCGGAGCGACTTCCATGTATCCGTCGACGACCTTCCACTTCGGCGCGGGCGACTTGTCGACGTCCTTGGCGGAGGGTTTCCGCTCCCAGGCGGAGAGGTCCTTCCCGTCGAACAGCACGACAGCCCCGGGGGGCGGCGGCGCGAACTCCTTGGCGGAGGGCGGGCCGGGATCGCGCACCGGCGGGCGCGGACGGTTCATGTCCTTCGGCTTCCATCCGCCCGGCGGCGGCTGGACGACATCCGCCGCGACGGCGGCCGCGGCGAACATCAGGATGGCGGCCCCGCGAATGCTACCGGTCCGACCTTTCATCGCCCGTCCTCCCCTTTCGCAGGCACCTCGCAGATGCCCAGCGTGTTGATACCCGACGATCCATACCCCGCCGCGAACCGGAAGGCGAGCGTCAGCGTGCCCTCGGCCGTCGGAACGAGCGGCGACGTCAGTTCGGAGCCGTCCGTGCCGGTTGACCAATGCCGCCCCGCCGGACCGGGCGCGCCCTCGACGGACCATTCCTCGACGCGACCGCCCTTGGTGGTGTTTCCGGCCGCAAGCACGTGAATCACGTATCGCGCCTCCGGTCGAAGGTCCGCGATCCGGATCACGAGGGACGCGGGACGACCGTCCGCCGCCCATGCCCCGTCGGTGGCGTCGTCGGAGACGATGTGGCCGAACATTACGAGCCGGAGACCCGACACGCCCCCCCGCGTCGAGACGAGCGGCCCCTCGACGGAAGTGATCGTCGCCTCGATTTCGCGGCGGCCACCGATGTCCCTCCACGCGCGCCTCGCTGGAGCGGGTGGAACGAAGGCGTCCGCCATGTCGTTCCACACGACGCCCCCCGGCGCCAGGAACGGATCGCCACGGCCGAAGCAAACCAGCCAGACCGTTCCGCGCACGGCGGCCACGGCCGCAGGCGACGGAAGAAGGGACAGACCCGCCTGCGACCGGTCGCCCCCCGTCGTCTGCAGGCCCCCCGCGGGCCGGTTCGCCCCGGGCGGGACCCGAGAAGCCGAGGACTTCGCCAGCTTGTACGACGGCGGCCGCGACAGCGTCGGCATGACGGGCCCCGGCGTTGGTGCTTGGCCCGTCGCCCGAAACTCCCGTCCCATTACATGTTGTCCACCGGATACTTGCGAATCGACGATCCCGCCATCCGCCGGGGACAGAGAACGCGCGCCGCCCATCGCCGCCTCTTCTCTGTCCCCATCCGGACCTTCGGGGGACAGAGATCGCATGCCGCCTGCTTGGGGTTCTTCTTCGTCCCCGCCCATTGGGGACAGAGATGCAGCCACGGCCGTCGTTGGGGATGGCGGAGGGGGTGTTTCGGGCGCATCCTGCTTCCCTGCCCCCATCGTCACGGCCGGGGTGGATGTCGTCCCTGTCCCCTCCAACCGCATCTCTGTCCCCATCGTCAGGGATCGGTCGGGCTTGTTTGTTTCATTCTGCAGAAGAACGGGTTGAAGATTAGATTGGGTCGCGGAACCGGTTGCGGACATCATCTCTGTCCCCGCCGCGAGGGCCACGGTTGGGGGCGGTTCCGCTGGTACCTCGCGACGACGGTACTCCCACGCGGCCAGACCCGAGAGGCCCAGGAAGAGGAGGGCCACGGCAGCACGTGTCAGGGCCCTGCGGGAGCGAAGCCGGCGCGCCGTCAGGATGGACTTCTGCGAGGTTGTCGCGAGATCCGGAGGCAGGGCGGGGATCCGGGTTCCTTCCTGGAGGGGCGCGGTGGCCGGAGTCGTCGCTCCGGCGATGGGCCGCAGGATGCGGCTGCCTGCGAGGGCCCGTGGGGCCGGGGGGACGCCGGCGGCGGAAGGGTCCGTTTCGACCGCGCCCGCGCCCGCCAGGAACTCGCGCCGCCGGTGCGCGGCAAGGAAGAAGGGCTGGTGGTCGATCCCCGTCCTCGCCAGTGCATTCCGGTATCCCGCGATGTCGAACTCGAAACGACGGAACTCGACCGTGCCGCGCTCGTCGTCGAAGATCGCGAGGGCGCCCCGCGGGTCGAGATCGCGGGGTTCTCCGACCGAGCCGACATTGACGAGGTAGCGCATCCCCGCGCGGAGTTGCAGGAGGAGCGGAACCGCGTGGACGACGTCTCCACCCGCCGGATCCATCACGAACACGCCGGGCAGGTGCGTATGGCCCGCGAAGACAACTCTCTCGGCGCGGTCCTCGAGGTTCGCGCGCGCGGAGGCGGTGTCCTCGATGTACTGGAAGCGCATCGGATCGACGGCCTCGGCGTGGACGAAGAGCGCGCCATGGCCCGCGATCCCGGGCGGCAGGGTCCCGAGGAAGCGCACGGCCTCGTCGTCGAGCTGCCCGCGCGTCCACTCGATCAGCCGCCGGGCGGGATCGCTGAACTCGGACAGGTCCATCCGGCCGGCGATCGCGGCCTCGTGGTTGCCCATGACGATGTTGTCGGTCGCCTCGCGCAGGCCATCCAGCACCGCCCGCGGCTCGGGGCCATAGCCGACGACGTCCCCGAGGCAGACGATGGAATCCGCCCCCGCCCCGACCAGGTCGCGCAACGCGGCCCGCCAGGCCTGCAGGTTGGCGTGCAGGTCCGAGATGACGGCGATCCGCATGCCCGGAGTCTACCCGAGGGGACGGCGGCGCGCCACGCCCCGTCGCTGGCGACGGGCGCCCGCAGTCTTGATTCCGGGGCACCCCCGCTTCCGACGAAAGGTCGCGGCCCTTGACGGCGTGGGCCCCGTGGAGCGAGGCGGCGAATCCCCGGAATCGTCAGGTCCGCTTCGCGTGGAGCCCCCCCGCGGGGGGAGCGAACCACCCCGCCTACGGCACAGACACCGACTGCCGCATGAAGAGCCCGTCGGCGGACGACATCGACGTCCAGAATCGGTGCGTGGTTCCAGCGCCCTCGTCCGCCAGTGGTGTCCAATGAACAAGATCCTCGGAGATCTCGGCCCCGTAGGTGATGCCCTGGACACCGGACGGCTCGACGAGATCGAAGCCGAGGCGTCCATCGGACAGCGATGGTTGCGGCACACCGGTGACATCGCGCCGCCGCGGATCGAGACCCAACGCGTATTCCAACAGGTTGGGCACGCCATCGCCCTCGAAATCGGCCCCATCGGCGGCAGGACCGATGTCTTCCGTCGTGCCCAGATGCGAAAGTCTCCAGGTCTGCAGCGCCGTCATGTGTGAGCCTTGCGGAATGGCCACCAGTTCGATGCCCAGCCCGGTCCCGAGGTTCCGGCTGTACTGCCGGTTCGTCGCATCGTTCCAGTGCTCGTGGGCGCCCAGGCTGGACAAGCGCGCGCCGTCCGGCTGGTACCCCGTTCCGGACGGGGGATTGTCCGCGAGGGCCATTTCATGCAGGTAGTTGTCCGCGCAACTCCACATCGCTTTCGGACAGAAGCTGTTCAGAAAATCCATGCCCACGGAATCGATGGCCACAGGGTCCTGCGAGGCCAGGAGCATCGAGGGCCAGTGATTGTTGAAGGGCGCGCCGGGATAGCGGATCGGAACCGAGTTGTGTTTGTAGGCTCCGTAGAGGCCGTCGATCAGATACAGGATCGTCTTGCCGCCCAGGTGCCCGCTTCCGCAGATGTCGACCAGCGGGTTGTAGGCCTCCATCCCCCGGGAGGGCCAGAGGAACGAGTGCATGCTGAAGGGGCTTCCGATGGTGCCGAAGTGGTTCTTCGCGCAGAGGGTCAGGGCCGTGTTTCCGTTTCCCCCCGGCGTCTCCGCGCCATCGCCATGCTTCTTGAGGCATGCCATGTTGATCAGGTACTTGGCGTCGAGGACCTGCCTGGGGAGCCTGCGCGCGGCGACGTTGGTGACCCCGGGGTCGGAGTAGGCGATGGAGTTGTTCACCCAGGTCACCCGCTCGCGCCCGAAGGTGTTGCTGACCACCGCGACCTGGACGAACCGCACTCCAGGAAAGGCACCGTACACCTTGGCCGCGATGTGATCGCCGACCAGCCGCTGCGCGTCGTATACGATGATCTTCGCGGCCGGCACCCCCGCCTGCTCGACCAGTTGCCGGACCACCGACAGGACCAGCTGCGGCGACGCATCGAGTCGGTTGTCGGACTTGACGTCGTTCGTCGTCGACATGTTGTTCATGTTGATCTTGATCGCGACGGTTTCATTCGTCCGATAGCCGACGCCGGGCGATCCGTTGGCCGCATTGTGCGCCTTGAACAGGGCGTCCCACGCCCCCGCATCCGTGAGCGTGGCGGTGAGGACGCGGATCGACGCGGACACCATCGCGTCGATGGCCGCCTGATCGTTGCAGGCATCGGCCCACCAGGTTCCGTTGGTGCCGTCCCACTTCGTCGCCGCAGGATCGTGCGCCCATACCACCCGGCCGGGGAACAGACCCCGCGCGACGCCGATCGGAGTGTTTGGAGGATCGAGGGGCACATACGCCTCGGCCCGCTCCGCCGAGTGGATCAACCCGACGAGGCCGCCCGCAACCGCTCCGCCGATGAAGAACATGCCGAAGAAAAGCCTGCCCTTGGCGAAGAGACGCCGGGCCTTGCGTACGGCCAGGGCGGCGACGATCCATCCGGCAAGCGAGGCCAGGAAGCCCCACGCCACGGGCATCGCGACGCGCTGACAGGGATACCCCGCCCGATCGGGCTTCGGCAGGACGCGCACGAGGTACCAGACCAGCGCACAGAGCCCGACGATCGGGAAGGTCCATCGAAATCCCTCGAACCCGGGCCTGCACCCGATGAAGCGCCCCGACTTCGGGCAGAAGAGATAGGGGCCACGCCGGAGGGGAGCGGGCATGATCAGATCCCGGGGGTGAGCTTCACGCTCCCCGAAGCGGCGGGCCTGCCGCGATGCCTTGATGTGTTCATGGTCCCATCTTCGGGATGACGCCCGCGCGCATCTAGCAAGGGCGCGCCGATTTTTGGAAGAATCGTGCCGACCGCTCAGGGGGCGCGGAAACGGCGGCGGTACCGGGCGGGCGTGGTTCCGATCTCCCGGAGGAACTCGCGACCGAAGTGGCTTTGATCGGAGAAGCCATGCTCCGTCGCAATGGCGGCCAGCGTGGCGTCGGAGTAGACAAGCGGACGGCAGGCAAGACGCACGCGGAGGCGCCGCAGATAGGCATGGGGCGGAATGCCGAACTCCGACCGGAACCGCCGCAGGAAGACCCGCAGCGAAAGCCGGCATGCCTTGGCGAGATCCGGGTTCAGCACCGGGCCGGCGACATGCCGCCGCATGAAGGCCAGGGCGGGGGCCAGTCCCATTCGCGGTCCGTCTTGGGGTTCGAAGCCTGCCTTCAGGGGACGCGTCACTCCTGCAGTTCCGACGATGCGTCCCCGGGAATCCCTCAAGGGGATCTTGTTGGTCACGCACCAGACGGCGGTGTGGTCGAAACGCCCCACCAGTTCGATGCGGTCCACGATCATGGCGCCTTGGTGGACCCTCTCGTCATCCAGCCGGAATTGCGTCGCAATGTGCGGCGGCGAGAGGTCGGCATCCGTCAGGCCGATGGCCTTCGAGAGGGAGTCCAGCCCGTAATTCAACAGGCAGGCCCGGTTCATCGTGCAGTACCGCCCTGCACGATCCTTCACCCAGAACTGCACGTCCTCCAAGGCATCGAACAGCCTCGTCAGTTCGATGGGAAGACCGACCCGTTTCATGGACCGGTCCCGCCAGGCCTGCAGGTTGGCATGCAGGTCGGAGATGTCGGCGATCCGCATGCCCCCAGTCTACCCGAGGGGACGGCAGGGCGCCACGCCGCGGAACGGCTCCGAATCCTCCACCCGGCACGTGGGATCCAGCGACCCCATGTGAAGCGCGCAGAGATACGGCCGTGACCACGCGCCGCTTCGCGTCGAGTGGCAGGCAAGGCGCGGCCCGTCAGGCCCCGATCGACATGGGGATACGGGCGGTCTCCGTCTTCCGGATCACCCGCCCCGCTCCCGACTCCCGGCTTCCCACTCCCGGATCAGCCCGGGACGAGCCCGGCCTTGCGGCACTGTTCCGCGATCCAGGGGTACGTCAGCTCGACGCCGCGGCGCAGGTCGAACTGGGAGCGCCAGCCGGTCGTCTCGATCCGCCCGTTGCTGAAGTTGCGCGACATCACCCCGACGGGGCCCGGGATGCTCTTGACGCGGATCTTCTTGCCCGCCACCGCCGCGACCGTCTCGACCAATTCGCGCACGTTGACGTACTGCGGGCAACCGATGTTGACGGCGTCCTCCAACTCCGAGTGCATCAGGCGGAAGATGCCGTCGACCATGTCGTCGACATAGGTATAGGACCGTACGGCCGTGCCGTCGCCCCAGATCTCGATCTCGCCGCCGTCCGGCGCGCAGGCGATTTTGCGGCACATCGCCGCCGGGGCCTTCTCGCGGCCGCCGCGCCACGTGCCCTCGGGCCCGTAGCAGTTCTGGAAGCGGGCGATGCGGATGGCGGTGCCGTACTTGCGCCCGAAGGCCATCGCCATGCGCTCGGAGTAGAGCTTCTCCCAGCCGTACTCGTTGTCCGGCTGCGCGGGATAGGCGCCGGCCTCGGTCATCTCGGGCTCGCCGATCTTCATGTCGCGGTAGACGCAGGCGGACGAGGAGAAGAAGTAGCGCTTCACGCCGAGCGTACCGGCGGCGTGGGTCATGTGGACGTTGATCAGCACGCTGTTGTGCATGATCTCGCACTCGGCCGAGTGGATGAAGCCCATGCCGCCCATGTCCGCGGCGAGCTGGTAGACTTCGTCGACCACCTGCCCGTTGGCCAGCGTGACGGCCTTGACGCAGTTCTTCGCCTCGCGGAGGTCGAGGACGCGGAATTCGTCGGCCGCGCTCTTGGAGAACTCGGGCCTCTTGATGTCCGCGCCGCGGACCCAGTAGCCTTCCTTCTTCAACCGCTTCGCCAGATGGTGGCCGATGAACCCGCCCGCTCCGCAGACCAATGCCGTCTTCATGCCGTCCTCCAGATCCTGTCTCGCACCGCCCCGCCGGGACGGCAACCCGGTCGTTCTATCGGAAACACCGCCAGAATTCAAACGGGAACCACAGGCCGGCCGAAACGCGGAGGCCCGGGCGCCCCGTTGACCCCGGCCGCGGGGCGTGCTACCTGAATTCCCGCAGTCGCGGAAAGGACGGGGCGCCATGGCACGGTTGTTTCTCGGACTGGATTCGAGCACGCAGAGCCTGACGGCGGTGGTCATCGACGCCGACGCGCGGAGAACCGTCGCGGAGGTGTCGCTCAACTTCGACGCCACCCTCCCCGCCTACGGCACCCGCAACGGCGTGCTGCGCGGCGACGACCCGACCGTTGTCCACGCCCCGCCGCTGATGTGGGCCGCCGCCCTCGACCGCATCCTCGAGCGGCTCCCGAAGGAGGGCGTCGACATCGCCTCGATCCTGGCCGTCGCCGTGTCCGGCCAGCAGCACGGGTCGGTCTACCTCAACGCCTCGGCGCCCGCGGCGCTTGCGGCCCTCGACCCGACGAAAGGGCTCGCCGGAAGCCTGGAGGGCGTCCTCGCCCGCGTCACGTCGCCGATCTGGATGGACTCCTCGACCTCCGCCGAATGCGCCGAGATCACCGGGGCCATGGGCGGCCCCGCCGCACTCGCGCAGGCCACGGGATCGGCCGCCTTCGAGCGGTTCACCGGGCCGCAGATCCGCAAGTTCTTCAAGTCCGAGCCGGACGCCTACGCGCAGACCGCCCACATCGCGCTGGTGTCGTCCTTCGTTCCGTCGATCCTGGCCGGCCGGATCGCCCCGATCGATCCCGGCGACGGCGCCGGGATGAACCTGATGGACATCGCCTCGATGCGGTGGCACCCGGGCGCGCTGGCCGCAACGGCGCCGGACCTCGCCGCGAAGCTGCCGCCGATCGCGGACTCATGGTCGGTCGTCGGCCCCGTCGCTCCCTACTTCGTCCGCCGTCACGGCTTCAACCCGAAGGCCCTCGTGCTCGCGGGCTCGGGCGACAACCCGTGCAGCGTCGTCGGCCTCGGCCTCGTCGAGCCGGGCATGGTCGCGATCAGCCTGGGCACGAGCGACACGTACTTCGGGACGATGCCCGCCTGCCGCGTCTCGACCGAGGGCGAGGGCCACGTGTTCGGCTCGCCCGCCGGCGGCTACATGTCGCTCGTGTGTTTCAAGAACGGCTCCCTGGCCCGCGAGCGCGTGCGCGACGCGCTCGGCCTGGATTGGGCCGGTTTCGCCGCCGCGATCCGCGAGACCCCGCCGGGCCTGGACGGGCGCAGCCTTCTGCTCCCGTGGTTCGAGCCGGAGATCACGCCGCGCGTGCTGACGCCGGGCGTGCGGGTCCGCGGGCTCGCGGAGACCGACCGCGCCCGCTGCCGCGCCGTCGTGGAGGCGCAGATGATGTCGATGCGCATCCACACAGGCTGGATGGGCGTCCGGCCGGGCCGCATCTACGCGACCGGCGGCGCCTCGGCGAACCGCGAGATCCTGCAGGTCATGGCCGACGTCCACGGGTGCCCGGTGTTCCGCTTCGAGACGACCGCGAGCGCCGCGCTGGGCGCCGCGCTCCGCGCGTTCCACGGCTGGAGCGTCGCCGCCGGAGCGCCGGTCCCGTGGCCGGAGGTCGTCCGCGGCCTCGCCGAGCCGGTCGCCGCGTCGCGCGTCGATCCGTCGCCGGGCGCGGCGCCCGTGTACGAGGCGCTGGTCCGCGCCTACGCCGCCTTCGAGCGCGAGTCGGCCGCCGTCAGATCCATCGCGCCCGGCGCATGATGGCCAGCAGTGTTGCCGCCAGCAGCACGGCGACGACCCAGAAGGCGGGATACCCGAAGACCCACGTGAGCTCGGGCATGAATTCGAAGTTCATTCCGTAGACGCCGCACAGGAAGGTCAGGGGGAGGAAGATCATGCTCAGGATCGTCAGCCGGTTGACGATCCGGCTCGTCTTGTGGCTGACCATGCCGAGATAGAGGTTGAGGGTCTCGTGCAGCAGTTCACGCGCCGCGTTGCTGTCGGCCACCAGCCGCTCCGTCGTGCCGGCCATGCGGTCCAGGAAGGGCTGGGTGCTCTCCGGGATGAAGGGCGAGCGGCGCGCGGCGATCTCGTGCAGCACCTCGCGGGCGCCGAGGAGCACGCGACGCAGGCTGTTGAGATCGGAGGCCAGGAGCGCGACCTCCTTGAAAATCCCGTCGTCGACCGTTCCGAACAACCGCATCTGCACGTCCTCGACGGCGACGGTCGCCTCCTGCAGCGCGCGCCGATGCTGGTCCAGCAGGTGGTCGCCAAGCTCGTAGAGAAGGAATCCGTGGGACCGGCTGAACTGGACGAAATCCTCGTGACAGGTCCTCCGCATCCGCTTGAGGAACTCGGCCTCGCGCCGGTGGAACGTCAGAAGGAAGCCCGCCCCCACCACGACATCGACGTGGGCGGTCTCCATCGCGCGGTCGCGCATGCGGACCTCGGTCAGGGAGAAGTGAAGCGCGTCCTCGTAGACGTCGATTCTTCCCTCGCGATCCGGACCGAGCACCTCGGAGCGAACGTCGCTGTTGATCGGAAGCGCGGCGAAGAGGTCCGAGATCTCGGCGTCTGTCGGCGCCGCCGCATCGATCCAGCAGAACCGCCCCACCGCCCTCGACCCCGCGACGTCCGCCAGGCCGACCGACCGGTCCTGTTTCGTTCCAAAATCAAATTCAATGATGGAGATCACACGCGGCGCTCCGGTCCCAGTGTACGCGCTGTCCCGGCCGACACAACCTCTCCTGCGCGCCCGCCGGATCCTCGCCGGCGGGCTTTCGCTCCGGGGCCGGGGCCGATAGGATCCGCCGGCGGATGGGAGGCACGGTCATGCGGTGGATTGCAGGGTTCTGCGGAATGGCGCTGGCGGCGGCGGCGGCGCCGGACTTTCACGTGGCCACGAATGGCAGCGATTCCGCGGACGGAGGGCCGTTCGCGACGCTGGAGCGGGCGCGGGACGCCGCGCGCGCCCTGCGCGCCGCGCAGCCGGGCCGCTCGACGCCCATCGTGATCCGCATCGGCGGCGGCACGCACCGCCTGCCGCGCACGCTCGTCCTCGAGCCCGCGGACTCGGGCACCGCCGCCGCCCCGCTCGTCTTCGAGGCCGCGCCGGGCGAGACTCCGATCCTGAGCGGCGGCATCCCGGTCACCGGCTGGAAGGACGCGGGCAACGGCCGTTGGCGGGCCGCGGTCGACGGCGCCACGAACGGCGGCTGGACCTTCGCGCAGTTCCACGTCAACGACCAGCGCCGCTTCCGCCCCACCCTGCCGCGCGACGGCTACTTCTTCGCCGCGCGCGGATCGCCCTGCACGAACGGAACCGCCTTCGAGGCACGCGACGGCGACTTCGAGCCGGCGTGGGCGACGCAGGGCGGCGTCGAGGTCCTGCTGTTCCACAATTGGAGCATGTCGCGGCTGCCGGTGGAGTCGTTCGACGCGGCCGCACGCGTCGTCCGCCTCCGCGGCGGCACATGGCATCCCGAGAGCATGACGAAGATCACCGGGGCCACGCGGTACCGCGTGGAGAATGCGGCCACCGCCTTTGGCCGGCCGGGCGACTGGATGCACGACGCGGCCGCCGGCGCGGTGCTCTATGCCCCCCTGCCCGGCGAGCGCCCGGAGACGACCGTCGGCGTCGCGCCGCGCCTCGACGTGCTCGTCCGCCTCGCGGGCGACCGCAAGGCCGGGCGCTTCGTCGAACACGTCGCGTTCCGCGGCCTCACGCTGGCGCACACGGCGTGGGCGCGGCCGAGGGACGGCTACTCGTTCTGCCAGGCGGAGGCGGTCGTGCCCGGCGCGCTCGTCGCGACGGCGGCTCGGCACGTGGCGGTCGAGGACTGCATCATCCGCCACACCGCCGGCTACGCGGTCGAATTCGCCGGCGGGTGCGCGTCGTGCCGCGTCGAGCGCTGCGAGATGGTCGACCTCGGCGCGGGCGGCGTGAAGATCGGCGGGCTCAACGCCGCGGATCTCGCGACCGGCTGCGTCGTGCGCGACTGCCGGATCGAGGGCGGCGGGCGCATCCACCCGGCGGCGATCGGCGTGTGGATCGGCTTCGGCGCGGAGTCGCTGGTCGAGCACAACGACATCTCCGACTTCTACTACTCGGCCGTCTCGCTCGGCTGGGTCTGGAACACCAACGCGACGCCCGTCCGCGACAACCGGATCCTCAACAACCACCTGCACCACCTCGGGCAGGGCGTGCTCAACGACATGGGCGGCATCTACACCCTCGGCCGGCAACCCCGCAGCGTGCTCGCGGGAAATCACATCCACGACGTGTCGCGCACCTGCAACGGCTACGGCGGCTGGGGCCTCTACTTCGACGAGGGCAGCAGCGAGTTCCTCGAGACCGGCAACCTCGCGTACCGCACGCAGGACGCGCCCTTCCACGCGCACGCCTGCCGCGAGAACACGATCCGGGGGAACATCTTCGCGTGGGGCACGAACGCGATGATGCAGTTCTCCAACCCGGCAAGGCTCGGCCCGCTGACGCTGGAGGACAACGTGTTCATCGGCGACTGGGAGAAGCTCTACGCTCACGACCCGGACGACGAGATCGTCTTCCGGAGCAACCTCTACTGGCGCGCCGGATCGACCGCCGCCGTCACGTTCCTGAAGGGACAGACGCTCGACCCGTGGCGCGCGCGCGAGCCGGGCGCGGAAATCGCCGACCCGGGATTCGTCAACGCCGCGGCCGGCGACTTCCGCCTGAAGCCCGGCGGTGCGGCCGCGGCGCGCGGTCTTTCAGGCTTCGATCCCGCCAACGCCGGGCGCATCACGAAGGGCACGAGGCTGGCCGGTCTGCCGCCGGTGCCGCGGGCGTACCCGCCGGCCCTGCCGCCGCCGCTCTACAGCCTGCGCGAGGACTTCGAGCGCTGGCCCGCCGGGCGCGGCTGGCCCGAGTTTGAGCAGCAGGCGGCCTCGAAGGAGTTCGATGCGGTCGTCACGGAGGAGGCCGCGGCGCGCGGGCGGCGCAGCCTGTGCTTCCGCGACGGCCCGGGTGGCGCCGCCTACATGCCGCATCTCTACCGGAGCTTCGCGTACACCGCGGGCGTCGTCCGCGCATCGGCCGACATTCGTGTCGAACCGGGCGCGACGATGGAGTTCGAGGTGCGGGAGGAGGTCGGCCGCTACCACGAAGGCCCGTACGTCCAGATCCGCGGCGACGGAACGCTGCACGCGGCCGGGAAGGACCTCCTCAAGGTCCCGCTCAACGCGTGGGTCGGGGTGGCGATGTCCGCCGGCATCGGCCCGCAGCGCACCGGCGCCTGGCGGCTCGAAGTGCGCCTTCCGGGCGCCGCCGGGCCGCAGGTCTTCGACGGCCTCCCCCTGCGCGACACCTTCCGCACCGCCCGCTGGATCGGCTTCGCCTCCCACGGCCCTGACCGCGTGCGGTTCTTCGTGGATAACGTCTCGCTGTCAAACACGCCGTCTCCCTGACCCCGTTCGATGTCGATCGTTGGAGATTGGCTGTTGGCTGTTGCCGTAGCGCCGGTGTCCGACCGGCGCCCTCCTGCGCTCCGAGCCCCTCCCTGCGCGGACAGGAGTGTCCGCGCCACATCGGCGGACCTGGTCGTCGTCCTCGCGGCCGAGGGGACGCGTCTTGATGTGCTGTCGGATTGCCGCTACAGGGTATTGGATCATGACAGGACAATTCTCCTGATGAGACGGATCTGCGCAGGAGGGTTCCCGGCATGGCTGGCAGGCCTGATGCTGGCGATGGTGGCCGGCGGGTGCGGCAAGGCGGGGACGTGGAGCGACGATCCCGGCAACTGGCGGCGCATTTTCCGGGGGCCGAAGCCGGCGGGGGTGGAGATGGTCCATTCCTGGTACTGGCGCTCGCCGCATTTCACGATGGAGTTCGAGTACTTCGCCGTCATCGCCTCGAACGGGACCTTCTGGGCGGACCTCACCCGCGACGGCGCGCTGGAGGCCGTCACGGAACCCGCGGCGCGGGAGGCCTCGACCAACGGCTTCTTCCATGCGCGGCCCGCATGGTTCGCGCCGGGGCCGTTGACGGATTACGACATTTTCCGCTTCGCGAAGGAACCGCGGCAGAACTTCCGCGTCCTCCGCCACCGCGCGACCGGCTCCGTCCACCTTCACGACGGTGTTCTGTAGCGTTCCGCTCCCGATCTCGTGTGTAACATTATCGGATGCGGTCGCATCGAATGATGTTACACATGGGTTGAGCCGCTCGCGGCCCGGACGCGCCGGATCCAGGATGTGCCGCGGGCCTTGCATGGCGCGGCGGCAGATCGCTATGCTGGCCCGGTCCGCGTCGCGCCGTGCGATGCGGGACCCGGGGGACGATTCCATGAACTCGACCTTGCGCCTGTGCCGGATGCCCGCCCTGCTCGCTCTTCTCTCCGCCGCCGGGCTCGCCTCCTGCGCCACGGTGCCCGACGGCGCGCCGGCGGTCGTCCCGTTCGGTGTGGCCGGGCTGCGCTGCGAAGACCTCCTCGACCCGCAGGGCGTCGGGATCGCAACGCCACGTCTCTCGTGGCGCGTCGTGTCCGCCGAGCGCGGCCAGCGGCAGACCGCCTTCCGCGTCCTTGTCGCCTCCGCGCCGGACATCCTCGCCCGCGGCGAAGGCGACCTGTGGGACACCGGCCGCGTCGCCTCCGACGCCACGCGCGACCTCGTCTACGCCGGCAAGCCCCTCGCCTCCGGCCGGCCCTGCTGGTGGGCGGTGCAGGCCTGGGACCGCGACGGCAAGCCCTCCCCGTGGAGCGCCCCGGCATCGTGGAGCATGGGCCTGCTCGCGGCGTCGGACTGGAAAGCGGAGTGGATCGGCCATGACGCGGTCCGCGGCACGCGCGCGGACGACGACTTCGGCGCCGCGCACTGGATCGTCTTCGCCGGCGACCCCGCCAACGCGCCCGCCGGCGCCCGTTTCTTCTCGCGCACCTTCGACCTCCCCGCCGCCGCCACGGCCGCCACCTTGCGCGTCACGGCCGACGACAAGGGCGTGCTCTTCCTCAACGGCGAACGCCTCCTCGCCACCGCCAGCGTCGTCGACTCGTGGAAGACCTCCCAGCACGCCGACGTGACCGCGAAGCTCCGCCCCGGCTCAAACCGCCTCGCGATGCGGATCGAGAACGCAACCCCCGGCCCCTATGGCCTGCTGCTGCGGCTCGATGTGGCGATGGCGGACGGGAAGAAGCTGACGGTCGTCTCCGACGCCTCGTGGAAGGCCTCGAACAAGCCCGCGCCGAAGTGGGAGAGCGAGTCGAACGACAGCGCCTGGCCGGCCGCGAAATCCGTCGGCGCCCACGGTTGCAAGCCCTGGGGCGTCATCACGTCCGGGGAGAAGCTCCTCCCGCCGCCGCGGCTGCTGCGGACCGGCTTCACCGCCGCAAAGCCGGTGAAGCGCGCGATCGTCCATACGACGGCGCTCGGGATCCACGACCTCCATCTCAACGGAACGCGCGTCTCGGACGACTTCTTCAACCCCGGCTGGACCGACTACGGCAAGCGCGTGTACACCCGCTCCTACGACGTGACGCCCCTCGTGAAGCCCGGCGCCAACGCCTTCGGCGCGGTCCTGGCCGACGGCTGGTTCAGCGGCCACGTCGGCTACGGCCACCGCCGCGATCACTACGGCACGAAGCTGCGGCTGAAGGCCCAGCTCCACATCGAATACACCGACGGCACGACGCAGGTCGTCGCGACCGGGCCGGACTGGAAGGCCTCGACCGGCGCGCTGCGCGAGGCGGACTTCCTGATGGGCGAGGTCTGCGACGCGACGAAGGAGCCCGCCGGCTGGAACCGCCCCGGCTTCGATGACGCGGGATGGGCGAAGGTCGACACCGGCGCCGAGTTGAACCCGGTCCTTCAGTGGCATCCGGGGCCGCCCGTGCGCGTCGTCGGCGTGTTCCACCCTCAGAAATGGACCGAGCCCAAACCCGGCGTGTGGGTCGCCGACCTCGGCCAGAATCTCGCCGGCGTGCCGCGCCTCATGGTGCAGGGCCGGCCCGGGCAGCGCATCCAGCTCCGCTTCGCCGAGCGGCTCAACCCCGACGGCACGATCTACACGACCAACCTGCGCAGCGCGCGCGCGACCGACACCTACATCTGCCGCGGCGGCGGGGCGGAGACGTGGATCCCGCGCTTCACGTTCCACGGCTTCCAGTACGTCGAAGTCACCGGCCTCGACGGCAGGCCCGGCCCCGACCTGATCGCCGGCCTCGCGCTCAGCAGCGCCACGCCCGCCGCCGGCCGGTTCGAATGCAGCGACCCGATGCTCTCGCGTCTGTGGACCAACACCGTGTGGACCCAGTACGCCAACTTCATCGACATCCCCACCGACTGTCCGCAGCGCGACGAGCGTCTCGGCTGGACCGGCGACGCGCAGGCCTACATCCGCACCGCCTGCATGAACAATGACGTCCAGGCCTTCTTCACCAAGTGGCTCATCGATCTCGAGGACGCCCAGCGCGCCGACGGCCAGTTCCCGATGGTCGCGCCGCTCAAGGTCGCCGGCGACGACGGCGGCCCCGCGTGGGCCGACGCCGGCGTGATCTGTCCGTGGACCATCTACGACGTCTACGGCGACCGCCGCGCCCTCGAGCGACACTACCCCGCGATGGTCCGCTTCATGGACTTCTGCGTGAAGCGCTCGACGCCGGAGCTGCTCCCGCCCGGGAAGTTCCACTGCTTCGGCGACTGGCTCCACATCAACGCCGACACGCCGAAGGACGTGATCTACACCGCCTACTTCGCGATGAGCGCCCGCCTCACCGCGCAGGCCGCCGAGGTGCTCGGCAAGGCCGAGGACGCCGCGAAGTTCCGCGACCTCTACGGGCGCGTGAAGGCGGCGTTCCAGAAGGCCTATGTCGGCGCGGACGGGAAGATCAAGGGCGACTCGCAGACCGTCTACATCCTGGCCATCGTCGGCGACCTCGTCGACGGCGCGCAGCGCGAGCAGGCCGCGCGGCACCTCGTCGCCAACATCGAGGCGCGGGAGAACCACCTCTCCACCGGCTTCGTCGGCACTCGCGACATCATGCACGCGCTTTCGAAGATCGGGCGGCAGGACGTCGCCTACCGGCTGCTCCACAACGACACGTTCCCGTCATGGGGCTTCACCATCAAACACGGCGCGACGACGATCTGGGAGCGGTGGGACGGCTGGACGCCGGACAAGGGCTTCCAGACGCCCGGCATGAACTCCTTCGCGCACTACGCGTTCGGCGCCGTCTACCAGTGGATGGTCGAGAACATCGGCGGCATCCGCAACGACGCGCCCGGCTACCGGAAGATCCGCATCGCCCCGGCGATCGACCCGAAGCTCGACTGGGCGAGCGTGAGCTACGACAGCCCCGCCGGCCCGATCGTCAGCGCGTGGCGCAAGGCGAAATCCGGCGCGATGACGTTCGACATCGAGATCCCGGCCAACACCACCGCGACGGTCGTCCTCCCCGCCGCCTCCGCGGCGTCGTTGACCGAAAGCGGCCGCCCGCTCTCCGCCTCCCCCGATGCGAAGGTCCTCCGCGAAACCGCCGGCACTGTCGAACTCGCCATCGGCTCCGGCCGCTACACCTTCACCACCGCCGCGCGCTGACCGGAAGGCCTCCGGCCCTGCGAAACGAACGGAGGCAGAGCGACAGGATGACAGGATTCACGGGATGGCGCAGGCCGGTCCTGTTCATCCTGTGATCCCGTCCGCCGTCTTCCACGCCTCGGAAACCCGCCGTCCAACGGTTTCCAAAGATTGGAACCCTCGGTTCCAGAACCGCGAGGAGCGCAGTCTCGCGAAAACGCACTTGCCGTCTGGATGTCGGCCATGCAGCATCGCCGTCGAGTCGAATCGAATGGGGCGAAGACGTGGTCATGGACGGAACGAGACGCGTGCACCGTCGTTGCGTGGGCGTCGTTCTTACTAAACCTCTCATATTTGTCCCGACATCAAGCGGCGTAGGCGGTTGAGGG
>CAYODK010000079.1:0-22250 GCA_964402695.1 uncultured Verrucomicrobiota bacterium | reverse complement strand
ATCCAGCCGCCCGATCCACCACGCGTACCCGAGCACCGCCACCGCCGCGACGGCGAGGTAGAGCTTCCACGGACGGCGCTTCTCCGCAAAGGGGTCCTCCATGGGACGCTCGGATCCCGGCGGCAGACGCGCAAGCCGGGTCATGGTGGCGCCGAACGGGACGTTCAGACGCGCCCGCGTGTTCACGGCCCAGCCGTTGGCGTCGAGGATCGGGCCGAGGTTGCGCATCCGGAGCTTCATCCAGGCCAGCAGCATCGAGGGCCCGGAGATCAGCAGAACGATGCCGGCCAGGCCGAGCGGCAGCCAGAGGCCCAGGCCGAAGAGGGCCTGCAGGAAGCCGCCGACAAGCGCGCTGATGCCGCCGATCGCCGTGCCGATCAGCGCGATGGTGCCGAGATCCAGCTTCCTCGGCGCGGGCGGCGCGGCGGGCTTCGGAGCCTCCGCCGCCGCCACCGCGGCCGCGGTGTCCGACATCTTCGCCATCGAGGCCGCCTCGGCAGCCTGCGCGCGCTTGGACACCTGCTCCTCGATGAAGCGGACGAGCTTCCGGTACGGCAGCCAGAAGGCCTCCCGGACGCTGATCGGGTTGGCGACGATCCGCGCGACGGTGGCATCCCAGTCCAGCCCCTGCCGGTCGTAGAAGACGCCGTTGCGGCCGGCCGTCAGCGTCTCCGAGTCGCCGTCGGTGACAACCGCGACGATCGACTTCTTCGCGCCGCCCGGACGGGCCAGGTCGCAGTAGACGAGGAAGGCCCCGGACTGGCCCGCCAGCGCCGCGTGCCTGCCGGCGTCGGCCACCTCGATGCAGAGACCGCATTCCCGGCCGTCGATGTAGAGGGTGCCGGCCTGGAAGACCGCGCCCTTGCGGCCGTAGAAGCCGGCGAAGCTCACCGTGTTGGTCAGCAGCCGGGCCAGGTCGCGCTGGAAAAGGACCAGCTTCGCGACCGCCTCGATCCGCGCGTTCTCCTCCGCCAGCGCGGCGTCGCGCTCGATCAACCCGGCGATGCGGGCGCGGGCGGGGCCGGCCAGCCATTCGCGCAGCCGCGCCTCGCCGAGCGGCTCGACGGCCGTCGCGGGCTTCGCGGCGGACCACGCGGCGAACGGGGCGAGCTTCGCCTGGACCGAGGCCCACTCCGCCTCGGTGAGCGAGTCCTTCCCGGCCCCGAGGAGCGGCGCGACGGCGTCCGCGGCCAGCGCGGAGACCGCGCCGGCCCAGGCGGGATTCACGCCGCCGCCGAGCGGAAGCGGACGCCCCCCCTCGACGCGGGCGAGGGGAAATCCGGCGATCTCGCAGGGGGAGATGGAGAGATCCTTCGCCGCGAGCGAGAGGTACTCGCTCTCTTCGCGGTTCAACGCCGCCTGGGCGCGTGGATCGAAGGCGGCGAGACGGCAGCGGGCGAAGTAGTCGTCGACCTTCGCCCTCACGGCGTTCACGGCCGCCAGCGCCGCGGGGGTTCCATCCGGACCGGCCGGCAGGAAGGCGGGATCGACGCTGGCCGCGCCCGCCCACGCGGTGTAGGCCTCGGCTTGCGCCGCGAAGGCGTCGAGGAGCGCCCGGCTGACGCCCGGCTTGCCGCTTCGGTCGGTCTCGGACCCGACCGTTGCGAGGATGTCGGCGATCGCGGCGCGCGTGGCCTCATCCTCGGCGGCGTCGGCGGGGACAATCCCGTCGCCGTTGAACGTGGTCCCGGCGAAGATCCGCTCCTGGCTCGACACGTCGTCCAGCGAGATGGCGACCGCGTCCGGGCGGCCCAGGTTGGCCAGGATGCGCCTCGCGCCGGCGACCAGGGCGGGATCCTTGATCGCGTCGAGCGGGACGGAGTCCCCGCCCTTCAGGAGGCACCCGGGATCCTTGAGCGCTTCCTTCGCCCACACGGCGGCGGCCAGGATCTCCGGCGGACGGATGCGGCCGTCCTTGTCGGTGTCCAGCAGGGCCAGCGTCCGGGGGTCGAAATCCGCGACGGCCACGGGCATGCTGAGCGCAACCCACAGCTTCTGGTCCAACTGGTCGAGGTTCGCGATGTCGGCGCCATCGCGGAGCACGACCTGGTCCACCCCGCCCGCCCGGAAGAACTTCCACGCATGCTGCGAACCGCTTCGGGGCTCCGTCTCGCTCATGTCGCCGCCCTCCCTCTCCACCTCTCCCGCCCCCCCGTCAACCGTCAGGATGATTATCCCCCGCACGTGGAATAAGCAATCCCCGACGGCCCCATGTCGCCCTTGCGCCTAATCCGGCGGAAGGCGGTCGCCTCCCGCTGCCGTCGAGCATCACCGCGCCCTTCGCGCCCGTGCCGGGTGCGACCCGTGCGGCGAGCCGGACCGTCAGCGCCCCAGCGGCCCGGGCGCCTGCCACGGCACCGATCCGCCCCGCTGGATGCGGGCGCGCAGGGCGGCGGCCATCCCGTGGAAAACCTTCGTCTCGGAAGCGGCGAGGTTCCGCGTCTCCTGCGGGTCGTTCTTCAGGTTGTAGAGTTCGAGCGGCGAGTACGGGTCGTTCTGCATCAGCTTCCAGTCGCCGCGGATCAGCGCCTCGTAGCTCCTGCCGCCGTAGCGGATGCCGCCTTCGCGCCGCACGAAGTAGAGGTCGCGCGGGGCGGGCGGCTCCCCGCCACGGAGCGCGGGGAGCAGGCTGACGGCATCGAGGTCCGGCGGCAGCGGCGCGCCCGCGGCCTCGAGCAGGGTCGGAAAGAGGTCGAACGTCTGCCCGGGGTAGTCGCAGCGCGAACCGGCCGGGATCACGCCCGGCCAGCGCACGAAGAACGGGATCCGCAGCCCGCCGTCGTAGTGGCTCTGCTTGCCGTCGCGCCACGGATCGTTGCACTGGCCGTGCGGCAGCGACCCGCCGTTGTCGGAGGCGAACGCCACCAGCGTGTTCGATGCGAGCCCGGTCCGGTCGAGGGTGTCCAGCACGCGGCCGATGCCCGCGTCCAGGTGCTCGACAAAGGCGACATTCTTCGCCCGGAGCGCGGGCATCGCGGGCTCGCGCGCCGTCACGCGCGCGAGCCACTCCGCCGGCGGTTCGACCGGGAAGTGCGGCGCGTTGTACGCGAGGTAAAGGAAGAACGGCTCCTCCGTGCGGGACCGCCCCTCCAGGTACTCGCAGGCCCATGCGGTGAAGATGTCCGTCGCGTGGCCCTCGGGGTCGACCGTCTCCCCGTTCCGGCGCATGTAGTTGATCCCGTGGCGCAGGTGCGTCGTGTAGCTGTCCATCATGTCGCCCAGGAAGCCGTGGAAATGGTCGAACCCGCGCTGGTTCGGGAGGTTCGGCGCCTCGAGGCCGAGGTGCCACTTCCCGACGATCGCGGTGTGGTAGCCCGCCTTCTTCAGGCCGTCGGCGAGGGTCGGCGCCGACGGCGACAGCCAGCCCCAGGAGTCGGCCGCCTGCGTGCGGATGACCCCCGGAACGCCCGCGCGGTCCGGATTCCGGCCCGTCAGGATCGCGGCGCGCGACGGCGAGCAGACCGTGCAGTTGGAGCGCATGACGGGGAACCGCATGCCCTCGCGCGCCAGGCGGTCGGTGTTCGGGGTCCGCACGTCCTTCCCGCCGTTGGCCGACACGTCGGCATAGCCCTGGTCGTCCGTCAGGATGATCATCAGGTTGGGCCGTCGGACTTCCCCGGCCGCGAACGCGGTCGCGGTCGCAAGGATCCCCGCGGCCAGCAGGACACTCCGCTTCCGTCTCATCGCCATTCTCCTCCACGCATCCCGGCCGGCATGCCACCCGCCCGAGGGCCGCCCATTTCTGACCGATGTTCCGGCCATCCGCAAGCCAACACCTTCCGCATTCCTGGACGTGAATCGCCCCCGGCTGCATCGCGGCAGGGGGCAAGCCGGGACCGGCGTGATCTTGCGGCCACCGCGGCGGATCGGCATAGTGCGGGCCTGCATGAACCGGAACGTTCCCGCCGTCTCATCCGCGCGACCGGCCGCCGCCATCGTCCTCGCGGCCGCGCTCGCCGGCGGCTGCGCCACGCGGGCCCTGCGTTCCGCCGCGCCGGGGGAGTGGGCCGAGGACGCGCGGCCCGGCATGGTCGGGGGACGCGGTCCAAGCCTCGCCACGCGCCAGTGGCTGCATCACGCGGGGCTCCAGGACCGCTGGACCCGCAGCCCCGACGCGGCCCTCGACGCGGTGGTGCGCAGCCTCCCGGCCGGCGGGGACGCGGCGCGCGCCGTCGCCGCCGAACTCTGCCTGGAGAAGGCGCGCCGCGCCGACACCCCGCACGACAGGCGCCGGTGGTCCCTGGTGTCCGCCCGCCACGCCTTCGCGATCCTGACCTCCGACGACGCCGTGGAGCGCCCCTTTGCGCCGGACCTCCGCAACGCGGCCGAACTCTACAATGCCGCCCTGGCGGAGTATCTCCTGGCGTTGGAGGACGGCCTGCCTCGCGCCGAGACGCTCGGAACGAACGGCGCCGCGATCCGCGTCGATCCCTCCGCCGTGCTGGCGACCGGCGTCACGAATCTCGCCGTCGCGCGCCGCGAGGCCCCGCGCGCCGAGGAGCAGATCAACCGTCGCTACGGCGTCGGCGCCGCGGTCACCGCATTCCACCCGGCCGAGGTCGTCGTCCCGCCCCGCGAGCCGTGGCACCCGCAGGTGCGCGTGCTGCCCGTCCGTCCGGCGACGCTCCTCGCCCGCTTCGACGGGACCGGCGACGGCGCCGCCACCGCGTCCCTGTCGCTCCACGACCCGGTCGGCTCCGCGACCGCACGACTCGGACCGGTGGAGGTCCCGCTCGAGGCCGACCTCGCCCTCCCGCTGGCGCGCGTGCTGGACGAGAACACCGCCTACCGGGGCCTGGCGCGGATGCCGCTCTATCTCGACGGCGACTTCGTCGACGGGCTCCGCGGCCTGCACCTGCTCGGACCGTACCGCCGCGGCCGCGTGCCGGTCGTGCTCGTGCACGGGCTGATGGACTCGCCCTTCACGTGGATGCCGCTCGCCAACGAGATCCTGCGCGACCCCGCCCTCGCCTCGCGCGTGCAGATCTGGGGGTTCTTCTACGCCACCGTGAACCCGATCCCGCAGTCGGCCTCCGAGTTGCGGCACTCGCTGGAGGCGCTCCGCGCGCGGCTCGACCCGGACGGCGCCGACGCCGCGTGGGACCGCATGGTCCTCGTCGGCCACAGCATGGGCGGGCTGATCGCACGCATGCTCGTCTCCCGCGGAACCCTCGCCCCCGCGCCGGAACTCGCGGAGGCAGCCGCCTCCCTCCCGGCCGACCGGCGCGCCTACCTGGAATCGCTCGGACGCCTCGAACCGCTGGCGTGCGTGCGGCGCGCAATCCTGATCGGCGCGCCGAACCGCGGCGCGGAGATGGCCTCCTCGTGGGTGGGACGCCTGGGCAACGCGCTGGTCTCGCTGCCGTCGGCGACCGTCGACTACCTCGGATCCGGACCGTCGTCCGGCGTGAAACCCGTCGCCGCTCCGACCGGGATCCGGAACCTGCGACCGGAGAGCGCGTTCATCCGCAGCCTCTCCGAACTGCCCCTGCCCGACGGCGTCCCCGTCCACACCGTCGCCGCCGACCTCGACGGGGCGGGACGGACGGACGGCACCGACGGCGTCGTGCCCTACGCCAGCGCCCACCTCGACGGCGCCGCCTCGGAACTCGTCGTCCACGGCGACCACCTCTCCATGCACAAGGAGCCGCCCGCCATTCAGGAGGTTCTGCGGATCCTGCGGGAACACGTCGGCCAGGACGGCGGAACCGCTCAGCGCTGAGGCGCCGGACCGGCGGACCTCAATCGGTGCTCCGCGGACTACCCCCCATTCGTTCGGCCCGGCTCACCATCCAGGCATGGAAGAACCACCCTCCGCCCAGCATCACGATGGGCCAGGAAACAAGGGCGGCCACCCGCACAGCACGAGGTCCGCCTGCGGAGCCAATCACTTCGCGCACCATGATCATGATTGCCGTGACGACAGCAAAGCCGGCGACACCCCGGAGGGACAGCAGACCCGCCTTCCATGCCCGACGCAGGTAAGTGAACCACAGGCCGAACATAGACCACGCGAGAAGCGCAATCCCCGCCGCCACGGCCTGCGCCCCCGATATCTCCAAGTAGGTCCCCAGGCTGTGGAACCCTCTGCTGAATCGCCGGTCAATGATGATGACGACGCCGGCAATGAGGAACACGAGATACGCCAGAAGATGCGTTCCCGAGAGACGCTTCCTCATCTCCTCGGGCTTTTCGTCCATGCGCATTGCCTTCGCTGATGAAAGCGTGCCCAAGCGGTGCGACGCCGTCAAGCCACAGCCCCTCCAGCCAAGTTACCGGCTAAGCACGCTCTACGCGGGGGTCGACTTGCTTGAAGTACGTAAGGATACGGCCGCGACGGAGCGCGGCCCTCCAAATCCTGCTCCATAGAGACACGAGAGGACGTGTCTGGAGGGCGCCGCTCCGTCGGCGCCGTTCGGGATGCCCTTGAAGCTTCGTCGATTCTGGAGCACACGAGCTTAGCCAGTGATTCTGGCCTCCAGACGGCGGAGAGAGGTGTCAGGTTTCAGGTGTCAGGGTAGCGGGAGTTTCAGGTTCCAAGTTTCAGATTTCAAGTTCGTGCGGACGGGGATCAACATCCAACACCCAACATCCAAGGGCGGACCTCGGACTTCGGCTCTCGGCCCTCGAACGCGTGCTATCTGACCTCCGACCTCCGACCTCTGACCTCTGACCTCCGCCCTCCGCTCCTGGCTCTTCACTCCGCCCCGGCGGGCGCGGGGGGCCAGCCGGCGGGCATCCAGGCGGGGAGCGAGGCGATCGAGTCGCGCGCGGCCGGGGAGGTCGGCACGGCCCACGCCTCGAAGAAGGGGCCGAGGTTGCGGCCTACGGTGCGGGAGAAGCGGACCATCCACTGGTCGCGCCGGTCGTCGTCCGTGCGCGGACGGGACTCCTTCGCGAGGTCGCGGTACTCGGCGAAGACCTTCTTGAAGGCCTCCCAGCCGAAGGCCTCGCGGAGCTGGGCGTACATGCCCAGGGCGAGGAACGGATCGCTCTTCCAGTCCTCGAACTTGCGGCCGGCGGCGGCGTAGCGCGCCCACGCCTTCGCTCGGGCCGCGGGCTCGATCGCACCGTGGCCGGCGGATGGCGGCTTCCCGCACACCGTCTCCATGACGTAGAGCGAGAAGAGGTTCACGGTGACCTCGCCGGTGCCGTCGAAGGTCCAGTCGCGCTGCTGGTGGTTGTGGCCAAGCTCGTGGAAGAGACCCCACTGGCCCTTCAGCAGCGCATCGCGGCTGACGAGCACGTCGTACTGGTCGTCCCACGTCATGATCGGGTAGCCGGCGTGCATGTAGCCGGCGCTGATCTGGATGTCCGGCACGATGCGCTCGGGCCGCAAGCGCTCGCGCGGGATCGCGGCGAGGTCGGCCTGCGCATCGAGGATCCGGTCCCAAACCTCCAGCAGCGGTTCGGGATCGTCCAGCTTGCGCAGGCGGTCGGAGGGAACGGTGAGGATGACCTTGTCCGTCGCCAGTTCGCCCCATGGCGCGGGCCGGTCGCGGATCGCGGCCCACTCGGCGGCGGTCGTGCGGCCGCGGACGTAGAGCGGGGCGTCGACCGAGCCGCTGATCCGCACGCGCGAGGCGCCGTCGCCGACGCCGCCGGGCGACTCGAGGTAGATGAGCCCGCCGAACGCGTTGGCGGCAGCCGTACGCTCCGCGGTCACGGGGAAGGTCCGCGTGATGTCCGGGCAGCGCTTCCACGAGTCGAGATGCCAGAGGCGGTCGCTGTGCGCGCCGATGCGGACGCGCAGCTTCGCCGACGCAAGGGCGGCCGGCACTGTCACACCGACCCGATCGCCCGGCGCCGCGTAGAGACCGGTCGAGGCCCAGCCGGGCCTGCGGAGGTCGAGCGAGACCTCGCGCGACACCCGCTCGACCGTCGAGGAGACGGCGCCGGGGAACGCGACCGCCGCCGGGTGCGCCGCGACGGCATCGATCTCCGCTCCCATGGCCGCCACGGTGCCCATCGCGGTCGCGACGCGGCGGAGGACCTCGGTCGACTTCACGGGCTTCCCGGGCGCGGGGTACGGCGACTCGAGCACCGCCACGGCGGCCGCGAGCCGCGGACGCAGGAGCCGGTCGTCCGCGGGGATCCAGCCGGACGCGTCGCTCAGCGTCACGCCCGCCTGCTTGAGGTCCTGCTTCGAGGGCTTCGCGGCGGCGTCCGTCGCCAGCGCCAGCGCCGCGCCCGCGTGGCACAGGGGCGCCGGGTCGGCGCGGAAGGCCTTGCCGGAGGTGCCTTCGACGATGCCGTCGGTCCACAGGATCCCCCACGGCGCGCAGAGCCGGTTGGCCGGGTGGTTACGCACCTCGGATCCACCGCTCCTCCACGACCACGCCGTCTCGCCGACGACAAGCCCCCCGCCCTTCTCGACGAAGGCGCGGAGGGGTTCGATCATCGCGTCGTCGATCTGCCGCCCGACCACGATCACCGCGCGCGCCGTGGCCAGGGATTCCGGCCGGAGGTCGGTCGAGGCGAAGCCGCGCTTCCCAAGCCAGTCGCGAATTCCGCCCCCCGAACGCGCGGCGACGGGAACCGCGCCCGTGCCCGATGCGCCCGCGGCCCAGCGGAGACTGCGTTCGACCAGCCCGCCGACGACCTCGTCGCGGGCCGCCCCGGAGAGGTAGCCGTCGTGGGCGAACGCGACGACACGGCCCCGACCGGCGAACCCGATCGCCGCGGCGGCACCGAGCACGCCGGCTCGCTCGCCCGCGAACAGCGGCGCGGTTTGCGGTCCGAAGACGCTCAACAGTCCCACCGCGCCGGTCGCCGGGATCTCCTTCGCCCCGCCCAGGATGCCCGTGCGCGCGGTTTCCAAGGTTTGGAAATCCTGCGCCACGGCCGTCCAAGGATTGGAAGCCAACGCCAGGCAGACCACCGAAACCATCACCGCAGCACGCATGGAAGCCTCATTTTGTTGCCGTTGGAATCTAACGCGGGGCCTTCCTTCCGTCAAGCGGCCGGCGGCAATCCGCCTTCCCATGTGTAACATTATTGGATGCGGTCGCATCTGCTATTGTTACACCCGCTTGCCGGGCGCGGCGCCACAGCGCCTCGCGATCAGCAGCCATATCCGTACATCCGCCCCCCCCCTGACGTGTAACATTATCAAGTGCGGTCGCACCCGATGATGTCACACATGAACGGGCTCAAAGCTGGCATGGCATCGCGGAGGGGCCGCGGGAGGCGCCCGGTCCTGCCGTGCGGACGGCGCCCAGGATCCGGACCGGCGCGACCGTGATTGACAGCTCACGGGCGGGGCTGAATCCTGACCGCATGAAGACGATCCACTCCCCCGGTCTGTCCGCGATGCTCCTTGCTGTGGCTGCGGCGGCCGCGGCGGCCGAAGCGCCGGACATCGCGTCCGTCCCCGCGGACCTCCTCCTGCCCGCGATGACCGACGCCGCGCCCGCGCCCGGCCGCCGCGTCCGGCACGTGACGCCGGGCTGGGAGGCGACGGAGGCGCATCACGCCCTCTACCTGCCGGTGGACTGGAAGCCCGGCGCGCGCTATCCGGTCATCGCCGAGTACGCCGGCAACGGGGGCTACTCGAACCGCTTCGGCGACGTCAGCGGCGGAACGGTCGAGGGCTGCATGATGGGCTACGGACTCTCCGGCGGCTCCAACTTCATCTGGGTCTGCCTGCCGTTCGTCGAGGTCACGAACGGCACGAAGCGCAACGCGACGCGCTGGTGGGGCGAGGCGGACGAGACGGCGCGCTACGCCGTCGCGACGATGCGCCACCTCGTCCGCGAGTTCGGCGGCGACGAACGCGCGCTGATCCTGTGCGGCTTCTCGCGCGGGGCGCTCGCCTGCAACTACATCGGCCTGCGCAACGACGGGATCGCCCCGCTGTGGCGCGCATTCCTGTGCCACTCGCACTACGACGGCGTCCGACGCTGGGCCTACGCCGGCAGCGACCGCGACTCCGCCCTCGCCCGACTGCGCCGGCTCGGCGGCCGGCCGCAGTGGATCAGCCAGGAGGGCTCGACCGCCGAGACCCGCGCCTTCCTCGAGGGCTCGGGCGTCACCGCGCCGTGGACGTTTGCCGACTTCCCCTACCGCAACCACACCGCCGCGTGGGCGCTGCGCGACTGCGAGTTCCGCCGCAGGGCCCGCGCGTGGCTCGCGGAGGTGCTTGCGGCGCCTGGCGGCTCACGGAAGACGGAAGACAGGAAGAGGACGGACGAGGCGGAGGACGGACGCCGCACGTCGGATCCGGCCGGCACCTCCCACGTCTGACCGCCCCGGAGGCCTGGCTGCAAGGCGCCGGGACGGGAGGTTGACGGGGGCCCACGGAGGCGGTATACGACGCACGGCGACGATCTTTACGACGGCAGGTTCGACGATGCGAGTATGGACGCCAGCGCGGGTCGCCATCGCCTGCGGCATGTTCATGGCCGGAAGCGCCTCCGGCTCGCTGATTGATTTCGACTTCAGCGGCGTCAGCGGCCTGGTTGCGCACGACCCGGACACCTTCGAACTGACCGCGGTCGACGACCAGGACCCTCATCTCTCGCTGGTGGCCGGCGTCAACCTGTTCAATCCGTCCGTTCTGGTGCCGGTCACGGCCGGCGGGGCGGCGACGGACGACCTGAACGTCAATCAGTTCGGCACGTCGACGTCGACCTCGATCCTGGCCGCCATCAACGGCTTTCGCTACCTCTCCTTCACCATCCAGGCCGCCCCGGGCTGGCAACTGAGCCTCAATAACGCGACGGTCAGCTTCAGCGTCCGGCGGAACGGCGCGAATGCGCCCCAGCGGTACGGGATCGCGGTCGAAACCGGCGGGGGGACCTTCGAGGCCGCCGACCAGATCGGCTCCAACGTGGAGATCTCCGACACCGTCGTGCACATCGTCGCCGCGACGTTTCCCTCGTCGGGCTTCGCCGGACTGACCGGCCCCGTCGAGGTCCGGCTCTACGGATGGAACGCGGCCGCCACCAGCGGCAACAGCCACATCTCGGATGCGTCCATCACGGGCGGCGAACTGACGGTCATCCCGGAACCCGCCACGGCGGGCGTTCTGATTCTCGGAGCCCTACTCCTCGGGGCCCCCGCGCTCCGGACCGGAACCCGCCACGCGTGACGCCCGGAATCGCGACTGCCAGCCGGCACTCGTCATCGCCACGCCTTCGCGGTACCCTGCCGGAGTCGAAGACGGATGGAGGCAAGCCATGAATCGATGCCTGGGTTCTCTTGCGGCGGCGGTGATCGCAGTCTCGGCGGCGGAAGCCGCGGAGAGCCTGTCCCTGTACATCGGCACCTACTCGCAGCGCGGCAGCGAGGGGATCTACACGACGCGGCTCGACCCGGCGACCGGCCGCCTCGACGCGCCGCGGCCCGCGGCGAAGGCGACGAACCCGTCGTTCCTCGCGCTTCATCCGAAGCTGCCCGTGCTCTACGCGGTCAACGAGAGCGGGCGATTCGAAGGCAAACCGGTCGGCGCCGTCATCGCCTTCACCGTCGATCCCGCGACCGGCGCGCTCACGGAACTCAACACCGAACCGACCGGCGGTCCCGTCCCGTGCCACCTGGCGACCGACGCGACGGGCGCGCACCTTGTGATCGCGAACTACGTCGACGGAACGGTCGCCTCGTTCCCGATCGCGCCGGACGGCCGGCTGAAACCGGTCGCACAGCTCCTGCGCCACGAGGGCTCCGGCCCGAACGCGCAGCGCCAGAAGGGGCCGCACGCGCATGGCGTGACCTTCGCGCCGGCGAACGACTTCGTGTTCGTCCCGGACCTCGGCATCGACCGAATCGTCGGCTACCGCTTCGACGCCACGACCGGCCGCCTCGCCCGGCACGAGCCGGCGAGCCCGGCGCTGCACCCGGGCGCGGGGCCGCGGCACTTCGCGTTCCGGCCGGACGGGAAGACCGCCTACGCCGTCAACGAACTCGACGCAACCGTCACGGCGTTCCGCTGGGACGCCGCCGCGGGCGAACTGAAGCCGTTCGCGACCGTGCCGGGCGTGCCGAAGGACTTCACCGGCAAGAACACCGCGGCCGAGGTGGTCGTCCATCCCACCGGCCGGTTCCTCTACACGTCGAACCGCGGACACGACAGCATCGCGGTCTTCTCGCTGGGCGACGACGGCACGCCCGTCGCGGTCCAGCACCAGCCGACCGGCGGCCAGGCGCCGCGCAACTTCGCGCTCGACCCCGCGGGCCGGTTCCTCGTCGCCGCGAACCAGAACACCGACAACATCCTCGCGTTCCGCGTCGATCCCGCGACCGGGCGCCTGACGCCGACGGGCAGCGAGATCGCCGTCCCGGCGCCGGTGTGCATCCTCTTCCGCTAGGCCGGGCCCCGATGGATGGCGGCGCGGAATCGGTCCAGGGCATCTTCGACTTCGAGTCGGGGAACGCCGACGGCATCGAGAACTGGCGCCGCGAGCGGGGCGTCCTGCTGGCCTCCATCCGCGAGGAGTGGGGCCTGCCCGTGGGCCGACGGGCTCGCGTCACGCTCGCCGGGATCGACCGGGAGATGGAAGGCTTGCTCGAGGTGGCCGGAATCCCGCGAACGATCGATCGCAAACAGCCGCTGGAATTGCGAATCGCCGGCGTCAGGATTCTCTCGACGGAGATCGAAGGCTGCCGCGTGGTCTCATGAGTTCCTCCCGCTGCTCCGGATGCGGACGCCCCTATCCGTCCGCAGGACTCCCGGCCCACTGTCCGGACTGCCATTCGCGCTTCGACTTCTCCGGCGCGCCGGCCGGGCCCCCGTCGGTGTCGCTGGGCGAAGGCCGGACACCGCTGGTATGGTCGGAATTCGACGGCCGGCGCGTGGCCCTCAAGTGCGAGTTCCAGAATCCGACGGGGTCGTTCAAGGACCGCGGCGCGGCCGCGCTCGTGTCGGAACTCGCGGCGCGCGGGATCAGCGAGGTCGTGGAGGACTCTTCGGGCAACGCTGGGGCGGCGCTGGCCGCCTACTGCGCCCGCGCCGGCATCCGGGCGACGGTCTTCGTCCCGGAGTCCGCCTCGGGGCCCAAGCTCTTACAGATCGCCGCGTACGGCGCGACGGTCATCCGCGTGCCCGGGCCGCGCTCGAACGCCACCGCCGCCGCGCTGGAGGCGGTGAACGCGGGGGCCGTCCACGCCAGCCACGCCCTGCTCCCATTCCATCCCGCCGGCTACGCGACGATGGCGCGCGAACTTGTCGGGCAACTCGAGGGCGACGCCCCGGGCTCGGTCGTTGCGCCGGCCGGACAGGGGGGACTCCTGCTTGGCCTCGCGGCAGGCTTCGCCGGGCTGGTGCACGGGGGCGTCATCGCCCGCGCCCCGGCGCTGGTCGGCGTCCAGGCCGCCGCGTGCGCGCCCCTGGCCCGCGCCTTCGACGGGCGCGGCGCGGACACCGGGTCCACACGGCCGACCGCGGCCGAGGGCGTGGCCGTCGCCACGCCGGCGCGCGCCGCCGAGGTCGTCGCGGCCGTCCGCGCCAGCGGCGGCCGGATCCTCGCGGTGGACGAGGATCGGATCCTCCCCGACCGCGACCGCCTGGCGCGGACCGGCTTCCTCGTCGAGCCGACGTCCTCGCTCGTCCTCGATGCCCTGCGTCAATGTCCGGAACTGCCGGAGCCCGTGGTGCTGGTCCTGACCGGCTCCGGACTCAAGTCCCTTCCCCCAGGCCCAGGAACGGAGGCCCATCGATGAACCCCCGACTTCTCTCCGCCGCGGTGCTTCTCACCGCCGGAGCCACGGCGGCCGCGGACGTCCGTGACGCGGCGGTTGGCGCGCGCCTTCCGGGCGGCGGCGGGCGCGCCGCGCTGTGGACCGCCTCCTCCGGCTGGAAGATCGGCCGCACGAAGCCCGTGCCGGAGTCGGAGGCGGTCGCGGTCTCGGTGCAGGCCGCGCGCGGCGAGGCCGAGGCCGTGCAGCTCGTTGTGACGCCCTCGTCTCCGCTGGCCGGCCTCACGATCGAATGCGACGGCCTGCGCGGCCCCGGCGGCGCAACGATCCCGGCCGGCTGCATCGACGTGCTGCGAGTGCGCTACGTCGAGGTCGCCCAGCCGACCGACAGATCCGCCGCGCCCGGCGCGTGGCCGGATCCGCTTCCGCCGCTGCGCGGTCCGATCGACCTGCCGGCAGGGACGAACCAGCCGTTCTGGGTCCGCGTGAATGTCCCGCGCGATGCGGCGGCCGGATCCTACGAGGGCGCGATCCGCCTGCGGGCGGATGGCGGCTGGTCCGCCGCGGTGCCGCTGCGCGTCGGGGTCTTCGGCTTCGCGCTGCCCGACCGGCCGGCCTGCGTCTCGGCCTTCGGCCTCGGCCACGACACCGTGTTCCGCTACCATGGTCTCACGAACGACGCGCAGCGGCGCGAGGTGCTGGAGAAGTACCTCGCGAACTTCGCGGCCCACCGGATCTCGCCCTACAACCCCGCGCCGCTCGACCCGGTGCGCGTCACCTGGCCCGCGGTGAAGCCGCCGCCGCTTCCATGGGCCGACTGGCTCGACGCCGTGCCGGTGACCAACGAGGCCCGCACCGGCCGCGGGAGCCTGCTGATCTTCGACGACCGCCGCGACGCGACCGCGTCGGTGCGGTGGCGGCACCGGATCCCGATCCCGCCCGGCGGCCTCCGGCTCAGGCTCCACCACCGCACCGCGGTCCCGGGCCACACGTTCATCGTCACGTTCAACCATCTCGACGCGTCGAACCGCTGGATGAGCGGGCGGAACAACGACATGCACATCCGCGGCAGCGGGCTCTGGGAGGCCTTCGACCGCACGGTCACGAACTTCCCAGCCGGCGCGGCCTCGGTCGAGTTCACGATGCGGGCGACCGAGTGGCGCGACGACGGGTCCACGACCGGCCTCGTGTGGTTCGACGACGTGGAGATCCTCGACGCGACCGCGGGGACGAACCTCGTCGCCGGAGGCGGCTTCGAGCCGGCCTCCGCTCGGCCGCCCGTGGCGCCGCCGGAGCAGTTGAAGGCCACGCTCGACTTCGCCGCGTGGGACCGTGCGATGGACCGCGCGATGAACGTGCATCACTTCACGTCGTTCGACGTCAACCTCCCCGGCATGGGCGGCGGCACGTTCGAGGGCATCTCCGAACCGGACCTGCTCGGCTTCCGCGAACGCGATCCCGAGTACGAACCGCTCTTCGCCTCCTACGCCGGCGCCATGACCGCGCACCTCCGCGACAGGGGCTGGCTCGACCGCGCCTATGTCTACTGGTTCGACGAACCCGACGATCACCAGTACGACTTCGTCCGCCGCGGCTTTGAGAAGATCCGGCGCCACGCACCGGGACTGCGCGGCATGCTGACCGAGCAGGTCGAGCCCGGCCTCGTCGGCGGCCCGCACATCTGGTGTCCGCTGACCCCGTCGTTCGATCCCGTCCTCGCCGCCGAACGCCGCCGCCACGGCGAGCAGTTCTGGTGGTACGTCTGCTGCGGCCCCAAGGCGCCCTACGCGACGCTTTTCATCGACCATCCCGGCACCGAACTGCGCGTGTGGCTCTGGCAGACGTGGCAGCGCGGCATCGACGGGATCCTCGTCTGGCAGGCGACCTACTGGACCAGCCCGACCGCCTATCCCGACCGCGCGCATCCGCAGAATCCCTACGAGGACCCGATGGGCTGGGTGTCCGGCGGCGAGCCCGGCGCCAGGAGGCCCTGGGGCAACGGCGACGGACGGTTCCTCTATCCGCCCGAGGCCGCCGCGGACGGTCGCCCCGCCGCGTCCGTGCTCGACGGCCCGGTCGATTCGATCCGCTGGGAGATGCTGCGCGACGGTATCGAGGATTACGAATACCACGCCGAGTTGAAACGGCGGCTGGACGCGAAGGGCGCCTCGCTCGATCCCGCCCGCGCCGCGGCCCTGCGCGCCCTGCTCGAGGTGCCGGCCGACATCACGACCGACCTGACGCACTTCACCGCCGACCCCGCCCCGATCGAGCGCCGGCGGGAGGCCCTCGCCCGCGCGATCGAATCGATCCCGGCGGAGTGAGGCGGGGAAGAGCGGAGAGCAGAGGGCGAAGAACGAAGAGCGGAGGGCGGGGAGTGGAGATCAGAGGTCAGACGTCGGAGGTCAGAGGGCGGAGGTCGGGGTGCAACCGATCGAGGTCCGACCCTCCTTCGCTGAAGCTTCGGAGGGCAAGGGCCCGACGTCCGAGGTGCGTATGGCGTCCTCCCTGAAACCTGACACCTGATACCTATCCTTGGCCACCCAACTTGAAACCTGGATCGTGGAACTCCTCCTGCCTGACACCTGAAACCTGACACCCTTTTCAGGGCTCATCGTCCGACCTTCCGGAACTCCACGACGGTCTCCCATGCGGCTTTCTGGAGGAAGGCGCGGGTCGCGTCATCGAACGTGACCTTCCGCGGCCCCCCGTCCGGATCGGCGTCGGGCTTCCGCCGGTCGACGATCTTGTCGTCGGTGACCTCGTTCATCGCAAGGCCCTCGGGGGACTTGTCGAACAGCACGGCGTACATCATGCAGGCGGTGAGGTAGGCGGTGGTCTGGTTGTCGTGCATGTCGTTCTTCCAGCGGAAGACCATGGCCGGCCGCCGCTCGTGGCACCGCTGGATCGCGGCGGCGACGGGAACGACGAGCGCGTCGAGCTCGCGAGCCAGCGAGGCGAGGAAGCGGTTCTCCGCGGCCACCGGCGCGGCGTCCGGCGCGGCCGCGAGGGGCTCGGCGTTCTGCCGCTCGGGCGCGGTCACATAGAGCACGACCTTTGCGCCGCGCTTGTGTGCGAGTTCCGCGAACTTCCGCGCGTACGCCGCGTAGCCCGAGTCGGTCCCGCCCTCCTTGTCGTTCCACGCCTGCAGGAACACGTAATCCCACCGGGGCGGGCTTCCCAGCATCTCCATCCACGCCCGGTGATTGGCCGCCGCCCCGCGGTACCGGCCCGCATCCGACGACGCGTCCTTTGTCCCGTTCGTCACCGCCGCCGCCGCGCGCTCAAGCTCCGCACACGCCGCCTCGAGGTCCGCCTTCTTCAGGTCCGGCAGCCGCAGCAGGTTCTGCGTCTGGAACTGCTCCCAGTGCTGCCGGAGGTTCCGACCGCCGTAGATGACCTCGGTATGACGGAACGCCAGGCCCGGGTTGCCCTCTTCCGCGAGCCGCTCGACCACGTCCGCCAGGTGGTTCCTGCGGGTGAAGCTGTTGCCGATGAAGAGCGCGCTGACCTCCTTCACGCCCTCCGCGGCCCGGGCCTCCGGGCCGATCCACGGCCCGAGGCATGCCAGCGCAAGAAGACGGCCCGCAGCGATCCCCGTTCGCCACGCGGATCTCCGGATGCCCGTTGCAGAACGCGTGCCGATTTCCCGCATGGTCGTACCTCCCGTGATAACAAACGTCGTCCGCCCTCACCGCCTCGGACGCCCGGCTCCCGACTCCCCGGCCCCCCGGCGTTCAGGCTTCCGCCCTCCGCCCTTCCCGTCAGCCCCAGTCGCACAGCGACTCGACGTGGGCGGCGGAGCCGTCGCGGAGCCAGCCGTCGAGCTGGGCCTGGTCCTTGAGCTGCTGGCCGCGGGCGCGGGGGACGACGGCGAAGCGGCAGTCGAGGTCCGGCAGCGAGGTCATGTCGCTCCAGAGCTTCTCGAACTGCGAGACCGGGAACACGTCCTCCTGGCCGTGGCCCCAGCGCTTCTTGACGTCCTTGAGCGTGATGTAGGTCGGCATGCGCGCGGCCACTTCGCGGATCGCGGCGGCGACGCGGGCCTCGTCGCCCAGGCTGCCGCGGTCGAGTCCGAAGAGCGCGAGGAGCCGGTCGATGTCGATCCACGTGCTCTGCGAGTTGTAGAACGAAAGGGCGAACTCGGCCTCCTCGCGGGGCATCGCGAGGCCCTCGACGAGGCGCACACGGCCGTCGACGCGCGCGAGGCCGCCGCCGCGGTCCTCGATGCGGCGGGCGATGACCTCGAAGGTGAGCGCGGCGCCGGAGCGGATGTGGAGACCGAGCAACGCGGGGTCGACATCCGCGCCGACCGTGTCGATGTTGTGGAGGAACAGGTACCGGAGGCCCGGACGCTCCGCGAGCAGCGCGGCGAGCACCCCGTTGCGCAGGAGGTTCGGCACCTCGAACCAGTGGCCGACGGGGTGGAGGCACTGGAGCGGGAGGTTGTCGGTGTAGTCCGCGCCCTCCCCCGCCTGCCGCGCCCAGCCGATCAGGGCCTGGCGGAGGCTCTCGCGGACCTTCTGGGCCTGGTCGTCGAGCCGCTGCTGGGGCATTTCCTCCCACGCGAAGCGGAGGTCGCGCTCCATCGGGACCATGCGCAGGCCGATGGCCCGGCCCGGCGAGAGAAGGAGCGGGCCGGCATACCCGTGGTTCCCGCGCCGCTCGAGATGCTCCCGGATGGGCTCGTGGGTCAGGTAGCTGGTCGTGAAGATGTGCGGCAGGGGCGCACCGGCCCCGAGGGACACGCGGCGGCTCTTGGCGAGGTGGACCTCGATGAAGCTGCGGTGCCGGCCGCCGAGACGGCAGAAGGGGTGGAGCGCCTTGACGACACCCGCGCCCTGGGTCCACCGGCTGCCGACGCCGGCGGCCAGCGTGACGACAGCGACGGCGCCCGACCGCAGCGCCTCGCGACCGGCGTCCGCGTACGCGGCGTCGAGGCCGGCGGTGGCGTCGGCGACGTCCTCCGCGCGAACATCCTCGATCGTCGTGCTCGGCGGCAGGCGGTTCTGCGACAGGCCGAGCCGTCCCCCGCGCAGGTCGGCGCGGACGGCCTCGTGGAGGTCGGGGTCGAACCCGCTGGCCTCGAGCAGGGCGGACAGGCTGGCCCCGGCGTCGCGGTCCGAGGCCTCGCGCGGGAAGAGGCGGTCGAAGAGCGTCCCGACCATGCCGGCGAGCTCGGGGCGGACGCGGCACGCGGCGCCGAATCGCCCGAGTTCGGCGTGGACGGAGGCCGGCAGCGCGCGCGGGTCGGCGCGGAGCCAGCCGGGCACCATGCGCGCGTAGTAACCCGGCGGCATCAGCGCCTCGCGGCCCTCGAGCAGCGCGGCGAAGGTGCCGCGCTCGTTGATGGCGAAGTCGTAGACGACCGGCTCCATCGCGAACGGAAGGGCGTGCTGCAGCTCGCGCTTGGTGTCGGACATCAGGCGGCCGAGGAAGGCGCGCGCCTCGTCGCGGCGGGCGGGATCGAAGATGAATCCCATGCCGCCGCCGGACATGCCGCCGAGCATCCAGAAGCCCCAGAAGGCATCGCCGAAGGCGGCGCGCGTGCGCTCGATCAACGTCGCGGTGTAGAAGTTCCCGGCCCACGGGATGATCGCCTGGAGAGGTCCCTCGAAGTTGTGCGTCGTCGCGGCGCCGATACCCCGGACATCGCCGCGGCGGAGGGCCTCGAGGATGCGGTCGAGGACGCGGATCGCCTCGCGACGGCCCGCCCACTCCGCCTCGGACCGCAGGAGGTATTTCTCGGTGACCATCTCGAGGATCGGCCCGACGTTCTGGGCCATCCCGCCGTGGACGAGCACGAGGCTCCTCTGGAGCAGGTCCCGCGTCGCGGGCGAGGCGTCGGTGGCGTCGAGGATGCGGTGCTGCGGGAGCAGGCGGCCGCGGCTGACGCCGTGTTCCGGGTCGCCCGGGGCGGCGGGCACGCCGGAAATCAGCTTCATGCCCGGCCACAGCCCCCCGGAATCCTGCCAGCCGCCGCCGGATCCGGCGAGCCACTCGCCGAGGATCGCGCGAGCGGCGACGAGGCGCCGCTCGTTCTCGTCCAGCGCGCCGGTCAGCGACGCGGCCTGGCCGGTCGCCCGCATGCAGACGGAGATCAGGCCCGCGAGCAGGTTCGTCGACACCGCCAGACGCGAGCCCTTCGGGATGCCGTTGACGCTGCTGACCAGTTCCAGGCCAAGGCCGGGGCCGACGACGCGCGCGAGGAGATCCCTCAGGTCCTGCCCCGAGCCCTCGAGGCCCGGCGGCACGAGGCCGGAGGCGATGACGGCGGCCTTGAGCAGGCCGAGGTAGTCGCGGGCGAAGTCGAAGACCTCGGCCAGCGAGGCGACATCGGCGCTGGCGCCGAGGTCCACGCTGACGAGGCGCAGGACGGGCTCGTCGATCGCGCGCAGGTAGACCTCGATCGGCGGCCGCGGCGCGGCGTCGCGCCCGACGATGCCGAGGTCGATCGACACGTTGAGCACGCGCGCGCCCTCGGGGAAGTCCATCCCGAGGAAGAAGATGTCGCTCCAGGCGCTGTGGCTGAGGTCCATGCGGACCGGCGTGCACTCGCGCAGGATCGGGAACGGCCGGGCGAGCAGCTCCCGGCGCAGGCGGAGCGGCTGGTCCGCCGGATGGCCGGTGCGGAACATCCACTGGTTGCCGCGGACGCCGCGGACGCTGCGGCGGACCTGGTTCACCAGCGTCTGGAAACCGAGCCCGTGGTAGGCCTCGGCGAGCGCGCTGCACAGCGTGTCGCTCGGGCCCTGCTCCGCCTGCGCGGCGAGGAAGACGTCGACGGCCTCCTCGAAGCGCCGGTCGAGCAGGTGCTCGTAGCCCGCGAACGGGATGCGGCCCGAGGCCGGCAGCCCCGGCAGGCGCGGCAGGTGGAAGCGGTGCGCGGCGTGGAGGAAGAACAGGGCGCGGACGCGCTCGTAGAGGTTGGGGCACTCGCGGCGGAACGCGTCCAGCCGCGCGCACTGCTCCATCCACTCGGCGAGCCCGGCGCCGCGGCCGGCGGTTTCGAGCGGGAGGTCGCGGACCGCCGGGTCCGTCGCGGTGATGATGTCGACGAGGTCGCGCATGCGGCGGCTCACGCCTGGCGGGCCGCCAGCAGCTCGACCATCTGGGCCAGCACCTCGGCGCGGTCCCGGCCCTCGAGCGCCAGCGCGAGCTGGGCCTGGAGCATGCCGTACTTGAGGCCGAGGTTGTAGCGCCGGCCGGCCACCTCGAGCGCGAGGTGGCGCTCGCGGGCGGCGAGCTCTGCGAGCGCGGGCGACAGGGCCACCGGCGATCCGCCGGCGCGGGCGAGGTGCGATTCGAGCAGCGGCATGATGCCGGGCGTCAGCACGTGCATGCCGAAGAAGCAGAGGTAGTGCCCCGCGCGGAGCCCCGGCACGATCAGCTCCTGCTCGGCCTGCGTCGGCGTCGGCTTCTCCCGGACCACCTCGATCTGGTAGAGGTTCGGGCTCCGCGGAACGCGGCGTCCGCCCACGGCCCCGTAGAACGGCAGCATGTTCTCCCTCGTGGCCTGCACGGCGGAGACGGCGCAGTCCTCGGCGATCGCCGCGTCGACGAGCTGCCGCGCGCAGCCCTGCGGCCCCGCGCTGACGTAGAGGTGGTCGCTGACCATGTGCAGAAAGGGCCCGCCGCCGGTGAAGTCGCGGGCGCAGTGGAGGGCGTGGCCGTAGCCGCGCGGATCGGACTGCGGAATGAACTGGAGCCGCGCCGCATGCCCGCCGGCGGCCTGGCGGTACGCGGCCTCGTCGCCCGGCCGCACGACGACGCCGACGCTCTCGACGCCGGCCGCGAGGGCCTCCTCGACGATGATCTGCAGCGCGGTCTTCTCCGCGCCGTCACGGTCCACGAGAACGTGCAGCGGCAGCGTCCGCTGCCCCGCGCCCGCGGCCGTGATCACGGCCCGGGCGATCCGTCCGCCATGGGTGGAATGCATCGTGGGTTTCATGGGTGCCTATTTCACCGCGCGGTGGATGATGGCGCAGACGACCGCGCCGATCAGCGAAAGAACCGCGAGGCTCTTGTTGAAGGCGTAGAAGTGATCGTCGGGCGCAATCAGGACGATCGTATCGCCCGACTTGACCTCGTCGTGGCGCGCGCGACGGACCTCCAGAACGGCGCCCTCGGTGGCGGTGCCCAGCCGGCCCGACCGGAGTTCCACATCCCCGGGCGCCTGCGCGGATCCTGACGCACCGGCCGGACGCACCCGCGCCACGACGTGGTTCGTGCTGACGCTCGCCCCGGCCACCACCGTGAGGTCCGCCACGATCCCATCGACCGGCGACACGACCGCCACCTCGTGGGGATGTTTCTCGAGCACCGCGGGGGACGGGAACCACCCGTCCTTGATGGCCCAGATCCCCAGCCCGGCGAGAACCACCGCCGCGATCAGGAAGTCGTTCGTCCCTTCAACCTTGTATCGTCGCGCCATGCCTCGTCTCCATCGCCCGCGGAAATGGATGAGACTTGTACCCCGCCCCGGGCGGCGGGGAAAGCACCGAATCGACGGGACGGGAGACGGCAGCCGGAAGTGGGGAGGCGGGAGTCGGGGAGACGGAATGTCACGTCCTAACTTCCGTTTGACACTTATTCATGGTTTTCGGTCCTATGCC
>CAYODK010000078.1:0-22454 GCA_964402695.1 uncultured Verrucomicrobiota bacterium | reverse complement strand
CGAACACACCGGCACACTCCGCTGAAACTCCTCCACGCTGCGGAGGGCTGCGAACCCGTGCTCGCGGCCGAAACGGCATCCGGCGTTGCGCTCCAGCAGCCGGCCCAGCAGCCGGCGTTGCGCCGCCTCGGGCCGGGCCAGTGCGGCGGCAAAGCGGGCCGCGCCCGGCGCGCACGAGGCCCACCACGCGGTGTGGATGGCTGACGGAAGAACGCTCACGCATGCCCGCCGGCCAGCAACCGCATTGCACCGCGCTTGAGGTTGGCCCGGCTCAGTTCCACCAAGCAGGCCAGCTCGCAGCCGTACGGCCAGCCGGGATTGCGCTGTTGGAAGAAGGCGATGCGCGGGTCGCGCAACTCGCGCTCGCCGATGTCGCTCAGCCCCGGCTTGAGCCGGTAGTCATCGGAGGCCGTCACCACGCCGCGGACCCGATCATATCCGCGGCCGAACCGCTCGGTCGCCAGCCGGTCCAGAACCGCCTGTTCGAAGTCCGGAAGAGGCCGCCCCGGGCAGGGATGGTACTGGCGAAAGTAGACCGGCAGATAGCGGTAGGTGCGGTAGCCCTTGCAGACCAGAAACCAGTACCACCGTCGATCCGGCCGCCGGTCGGCATGTTGAAAGGCGAAGCGGATCCAAGCCATTTCCAGCGCCATGGCCCCCCAAGCCCCGCGCTGGACAATCGTGTCGCCGGAGTAGAGCGCAGAGACGTCCCGCCCCTCCACGCAGGCGTCGAAGAACCGGAGCGTGGAGAAGCCGCGCAACGCGCCGACGGTGCCCTCCTCCAGCAGGATGGTCCACGGCTTCTCCTCGAGGTCGCGCGTGAATGTGTCCCCGCTCACGCCGTCGAAGGACTCCTGCATGAGCGCATACATGCGGCCGCGCTGCTCCGGCGTCAGGTCCCGCGTTGGCACGATCGTGGCGTTGAGTCGCATATAAGAAGGGTTTGTTCAGAGGCCGCCCAGTTCAAGGTAAATCGGGCGGCCGTCCAGCGCGGGAGCCGCCTCGCCGTCCGCCCCGGGCCAGCGGACCGCATAGATGCGGCTGTGAAGGGTCACATGCAGGCGGCGGCGGGCCACGGACAGCAGCGGATCCCCCGTGGCGAGCCCCAGAAGGGCGAACG
Organism: uncultured Verrucomicrobiota bacterium; assembly: GCA_964402695.1. Lineage (GTDB taxonomy): Bacteria > Verrucomicrobiota > Kiritimatiellia > PWTM01 > PWTM01 > VGWF01. Next base: position 21,334 of record CAYODK010000078.1, on the reverse strand, counting down.
CCGCACCCCGCTCAGCCGCTCGGCCGGTCGCATGATCGAGCAGGGCGTCCAGCACGTCCCGCCGGTTGTCCCGCACCACCGGACATGCCAGCGGCAGCGCGGGCATGGGATGGCCGGGCGCGGGCAGCGGCTCTACGCCCAGAAGATGACGCGACAGGGTGTTGAACGGACGGCGGACTGCTTCAAGCGGGGCGCAATAGCCCATCACCACGCGCTGCCGAAACGCCGACTGATCCCAGAGGCCCAGCGTTCCTGCAATCCCGCCGCCGTGCAACGCGACCGCGACATCGACCGGATCGAGTCCCTTCAGCAGCCCCCCGCCGGCGCCGAAATCCCCGGACGTGTAGCGGGGAAAGAACTGGCGCGCCGGACCCGAGTCATTGAGAAATCCCACGAGGGCCGCGACGCCCAATTCATCGCCCCGCACGATCCGGATACCGGCGGCCGTCCTGCGTGCGCACCGGCGGGCCGCAAGGGCCAACGTTCGATAGCGCCCGATCTCGTGGTACTGCGGCAGCCCGGCCCGGCCGCTGGTCAGGATCGTGCGCGCCGCTTCGTTGTCCTCCAGGATCGTGCTGAGGTAAAACGGTCCCGCGGGATCCTGCTCATGCAGCCGGCGCAGCATCCGGTACCCGCGGCCCAGGGCGGTACCGCGCCGGATGTGGGGGGCCAGTCGCAGACTGCCCAGGTATCCCACACGGGCCGGCGTGCCGTTGAGGTAGACCTCGCGTTCGGCCATGACCCCCACTCCCGCGATGCGATCGCCTTCCACGCCGACCATCACACGCGGCCGACGCCCTTCCACGGACAGGGCATCGAAGAACGAGGGCTCGGCGGTGAAGGCCAGGGCGAGGGTCCCCGGCATCTCCGCAGCCCGCAGTAGCGCGCGGATGCCGGCATCGTCCTCCGGCCCCGCAAGCCGCCCGCGCAGCCCTGCGCTCATACCGGCGGAGTCGGCGGACCCGACCGCATTTCCGCGTACAGGCGCCAGCGGAACCAGGCCAGGGCCACGGCGAAGGCCGTCACCAGCAGTAGCATGGCCACGTTGCGGGCGAAGGGCATGCCGAACAGCGCGGTGGTATGGTCGAGCGTGAAGATGCGCTGAACCACCCGCAGCAGGAACAGCGCGGAGCCGATGGTGATGAGGGCGCGGTTCTTCACCGGGTTCCACGCCGCCGCCCCCATGGCCACGCCGAAGGCCAGCAGGTAGATGCCGAACGGACGGGCCAGGAAGATGGCCCCCGCGTCGGGCGCCTGCGTCATCCCGCCCAGACGCTGGGCAACCCAGGCGACAGCGGAGGCCGGCGCATTGAACAGAAGGCCGGCGAGAATGTGATAGCCGCAGATGACCCAGAGCAGGGTCTTCAGTGCGCGATGCTGCGTGGGCATGGGCGTACTCCTTTCATGGGCGGTTGACGATGCGGTCGGACAGGCAGGAGGGCACGAGACGGCCGTCGCGAATGGTGGCGTCGGGGCATTCCCGACAGAAGAGCACCCGACCGTCGGAGGACAGCGCCGGAGCGCGCTGGAATACGATGTGCTTGTCGCGCAACGCGGACCCCGGCCGGCGTGCCGCGACCAGCACGCGCAGATTCCCGGCCACCCGTCCGCCGCTCAGCGCATTGAGGACCAGCTGCCGACGGAACCGGCGCGGGTTCGGCCGATGATAGAACGGGTAGCGTCCGCTCAGGGCGCGGGCGAGGCGGATGAACAGCCGCTCGACCAGAGCGGCGCGCAGGGCGACCACGAGGGTTTCGTGATGGGGACGTTGTACCACAGCCACCGTGTACGACAACCAGCGCGGATCGCAATCGGAGACGTTGGAGGGAACGTAGCTGAACGGACGCAGTCCCATGGCCCGCAACCTCGCGGCGATCTCCCCCTCTCCCGGCACATCGGCATCGGCAGCGGGCGCCGCCGGAGGCGGTCCCACGGCGAGGAGACCGCCTGACACGTCCCCTGTCAGCCGGCCCATGCGGTCGAAGGGGGCATACTCTGTGACAAGCGCGTGGCTGACATGCGGCGAGTCGAGCACCTCGCGGATCAACTCCGGGAGTTCGCCCAGGCTATGGCGGTAGACGACGAACGAGAAGCCCGCGTCGAGTCCGTGCCCGGCCAGTTGCTCCGCCTTGCGCAGGCGAAGTCCCCGGACCTGGTCGGCCGTCGGATCCGGCGACAGGTCGGCGCGCACCTGCTCGCGCTGGATGTGCAGGAAGACGACCTCCAGGCCCGCGTCCTTCAACTCGCGAAGCAACGCGTCGTCCAGCCGCAGTCCATTGGTAATCAGGGCCGCATGAACCCCGCGACGGCGAACCATGCGGACGATGTCGGGCAACTGCGGGTGCAGGGTGGCCTCCCCCCCGCTCAGGGTCACGGTATGCAGCCTCCGGAGGGCCAGCAGGAGGTCCATCTCGGCGGCGATCTCCTCGAGAGTCTTGATATGCGGAGGACTCACATTGTAGCAGCCCTTGCAGCGGATGTTACAACCGCGGAGCAGATCGAGCGCGCCATGGGGGACATTGCGCCCCCGCCAGGGCATCTTCATGACGCCCCTCATGCCGCATCCCCCGCGCGTCGATCAAGCAAAGGCCGGGTCCGCGCCGTGCAACTCCGCTCGCACAGGCCCGTGAAGCCGGCCGCGGTGACGGTGCAGCTGGCGCAGCGGCGCAGCCGCTCCTCATCGCGATCGGCGGCGTGCATGTAGCTCCCGATGGAGACCGAGAAGAACCCGCGGGCCGCGCCACCGTGGGTCAGCGTCCGGAGGCGGCGAAGCCCCTCGATGCGCCGGCCGGGATGCAGCGACCGCAGCAGCCACCCCAGCGGAAGGACCGGGGATGATCCGAACAGGCCACCGCCACACCACATCTGGAGCCTCTCCCGCAGTCCTTCGACGTCCATCCATTGAGACAGCGGCCGTATGCGGCCTGACTCCACGCCCAGCACGGCATGCACGCCGCATTCGGGATGGACATCGATGCCCCATGGCGAGATCTTCGGCACGGGCTGGAAGTCATCGGGCACAGCCCCGGTGCGGCCGGACCCGAGCAGGGCGCCAAGGATCTCCGTGCGGGTGACCGTGCGGAGTCCGACGGGGTAGCGACCGACGGGCAGGGCCGCCTGCAGGATCAGGGTGTTGAGCATTGGCGTCAGCGAGGCGGCCAAGGCCACCAGATCCCCCGCCTCATCCACGTTGTATTCGCACATCGTGGCCACCAACCCCAGGCGCAGTCCCGCGGACCGGATGCGCTCGATAGCCTGGTGCTTCTCCCTCAGGCAGGGCCGTCCTCGCAGCCGCATGCAGACCTCGTCGCGCAGGGAGTCGAACTGCAGTTGCACCTTGCGCAAACCGGCCTCGGCAAGGCGGGGAAGCAGGTCCGCCTCCGCCGCGATGCGCGCGCCGTTGGTCACGATGAGCGGGCGCAGGCCCAGCCGACGCAGGGCGGAGATGATCGCCTCCAGTTCCGGGTGCAGCGTAGGCTCGCCGCCCGTCAGCGAGACCCAGCGTCCGCCAGCGGCACGGATGCGCCGGCCCAGGTCCACCGCCGCGTCCAGCGAGAGGAAGCGGCCGCCATCCGGCCCCGCGTCGGCGTAACACACAGGGCACTCCCAGTCGCAGGCGTCGGTCACCTCGATGAAGTGAAACAACCAGCGCTTCGAAGCGTCGGTCATCAACGGCCTCCGGTCAGAAACCATGCGCCGAGGATGACCACACCCACTGCAAGGATGGCGAGGCTGATCAGGTTCCGGTGAGGAGGAATGCCACTGATGTCGCGCAGCCAGTCGCGAAAGACCGCACGATAGGCGATGCGCAGCCCAAGCAGCAGGGCGATGGCGACAACCACACCGAAGTAGCGGCGCGGATCGGCGGCGGCGAACAGGCCGGCCACTCCCATACCGACAGCCAGGGCGCCCCATGGTTTCAGCACCAGGGCCAGATGACGGCGTTCAACCGGATTGCAGGCGTAAAGCCTGCGGCAAAACGACAGGGCCAACCCGGGTGCGAAGAAGGGGATCAGGCCGGTGGACACGTGGTAGGCCGACAGCACCGCCGGACATCCCTGCGCTATGGCGTCAATCATGTTCGGGTGCCTCTGCGTCGCCGAGCGGAAGGCCCGATTTTTGATCCACTTCGCGCCGCAAGGCAAGATTCAATCCCCAGAACACGGCCGCCTTGCGCACGGTCGGCGTGTTGGCGCAACGGTCCATGCTGCGTCGCGCAATGGATGGCAGGCTGTAGAAACGGCGCCGCGCCTCGATGCAGCGATTCTCCAACTCCGCGGGCGGGCCATCCCCGGTGCGAAACGGAACCTGCCCGAAGCGGTAGTTCCGGCTCATCCACCACCGCGGGTACAGCAGGCGGCCCGCTGCCGCCAATTCGGCGTAGAGGGGTGTGCCCGGAAACGGCACCACGTGATTGAAGGCGGCCAGGAACATTGCCTGCTCCTGCGCGAAGGCCACCGCCCGGGTGGCTGCGTCCGCGGCGTCGCCGGGATAGCCGGACATGAAGGTCCCGTACATGGCGATGCCGTGTCGACGCAGACTATCCAGTACGGGCACGTAGTCCGGAACCCGGTTGCCGGATTTGCCCATCGTGTCCAGCGTGGGCGGATCCAGCGACTCGAAGCCGACGAGCAGGCCGGCACACCCGCTTCCGGCCATGGCCGCCACCACGGTCGGATCGCGCAGAGCCGCGAGCGAGGCCTGCGTGACCCAGCGCAGTCGCAACGGCCGCAGGGCGGCGCACAGGTCGTGCACGGCCGCGCCGTCCCCGGTGAAGTTGTCGTCGACGAAGAACACCTCGCGCGCGTGCAGGCGCCGCAGTTCGTCGGCAATCTCGGCGGCGGGTCGGCGGCGGTGGGTGGCATCGTAGAAGGCGGTGATGGAGCAGAAGCGGCAGCGAAAGGGACAGCCCCGCCCCGTCTCGACCAGGGTCAGCGGCATGTAGTTCTTGCCCCGGAAGATGGACCGGTCATAGCGGCAGCCGGCCAGAGGGCGGACGGGGTTGCCGGCGTAGCGCGGCTGAAGTGCGCCGCGCGCCGCGTCGCCCAGGATCTGCGACCAGACATCCTCGGCATCCCCGACGCAGACGGCATCGGCATGGTTCAGGGCGTCCCCCGGCTGCAGGGTGGCGTGGTAGCCGCCCATCACAACCGGGATGCCGCGGGCGCGGAAGCGGGCGGCGATCTGATAGCCGCGGCGGGCTGTGAAGGTCTCGATGGACAGGGCAACGAGATCGGTGTCGACAGTCCAATCGATGGTCTCCAGGCGGTCGTCGAAGAAGGCGATGCGCCAGTCCGGCGGGGTCAGCCCGGCGAGGGCGGCCATGGCCAGCGGCTGCATCTGCCAGGTCCGGATGTAGCGGCGGCCGGGGCGGTGGCCCACCGCCGGGTAGATGAGCGTCAGGTGGGGCATGGCGAATCGCCGGATGGAACGGAGCGCCAATGGAACGGGGGTGGCGGCGCGCCCGGGTTGCCGATGGAATAGGGACGGGCGAAGCGCGGCTCTGCATACAGCCGCCGGACGAACATGCGGTACGTCAGGTTGCCAAAGAAGTTGATGACGGCGGTGAAGTCGGGACGGCGCAGGCGGCGCGCGATATGGCCGATGCGGAAGGTGTCGCGGTAGGCGCGCTTGAATCCGGCGTACAACTCGTCCGGCGTCATGCGGGCGGGGCTCATGACCACATGCATCGTGTCGTAGTCGTCCCAGTTGTAGCTGAGGATGCGGCCCTCGGCCTGCATCCGCCGGAAGAGGTCGGTGCCGGGATAGGGCGTGTACAGTGAGTAGCGCGGGATGTCGATCTTCAGGTCCACCACCCGCTGCACCGTTCGATCGAAGACGGACGCATCGTCGTGGTCGAAACCGAACACGAAGCAGCCTTGGATGGAGATGTTGCGCTCGTGAAGTTCGGCGGCGACCCTGTCGTAGCGGATGCTCCGGTTGAAGCCCTTGCGGATCTGGGTCAGCACACCGTCGTGCTCCGACTCGAAACCGAGAAGCAGGTAGATGCAGCCGCTGCGGGCCATCAGGTCGAGCAACTCCGGGTCCCTCGCCACGTCTACCGTGACCAGGCCGCCCCAGCGCTTGCGCAACGGGATCATCGCCGTGAAGAGTTCCTTGGCGTACTCGACGTCGTCCACCAGGCTGACATCATTGAAGACCACGTTTCGACCCGGCACGCTGCGGATATCGGCGAGAACGTCGGCCACCGGCCGGCGCAGGTACGAGGGCCACACGGCGTTCACGGTGCAGAAGTCGCATCGGTGGCGGCACCCCCTTGTCGCCTGTACGGTATCGGGAATCACGTAGCCGCTGCGCCGTTGCAGATGACGGGCCGCCACAGGCACGTCACGCAGCCAGCCGTCGGCGATGGGCTCCTCGACATACTCCGATTGCAGCCGGCCGCGGCGGACGTCCTCCACCAGCCGGGGCCAGCTCCGCTCGGCCCGCCCGATGACCAGGCTGTCCGCATGCGGTCTCGCCTCGCCGGGAAGCAGGGTCACGTGCACTCCGCCCAGCACCACGGGGATGCCCCGGCTGCGGAAGCGGTCGGCGATGGCGTAGCCGGCACGGGCGCATCCGGTGATGAGACTGATACCCACCAGATCGGCCGGGGCATCGTCCGGAATGGCGTCCACGCTGCCGTCGATCAGCCGGATCTCGTCGTCCGAATGGACGGGGGTTAGCGCAGCCAGCGTGGTCAGGGTGAGTGGGGCCTCGCGAAGCGACCGCACATGCGGACCGATGCGCATCTTGTGCATGTGCGCATCGGGCATGATCAGGAGAATCCTCATGCAGGCTCCCGCACGGGGTCTCCACCTCCCGGCCATCGCATCATCGCCCGCCCCCCGTCGTGGTCCACCGGATGGTCAGCCGCCGGACAACGGACAGGCATCGTGCCTCAACGCCGAGAGATAGGCAATTCGCCGGACATCATTCGCGGAAGGCCACGGCAGAATACGGGCCGCCGCCGAGCTGCGCCGGTCTCCCCGCCGAGGTCACCCCGCGGCCCCCCGAAACGGTCCAAGCCTTGGACGATCCGCACGGGGCGGCGTCCAAGGCTTGGAAACGACGGGGCTGGACCCGGGTCAGGCCAGCTTGGCCTTCGCGATGCCGACGAGCGAGGTGAAGCCCGCGGCGTCGTGGATGGCGATCTCGGAAAGCATCTTGCGGTTCAGCGCGACGCCGGCCTTGGTCAGGCCCTCGATCAGCCGGTTGTAGGTCAGGCCGTTCAGGCGCGCCGCGGCGGACAGGCGGACGATCCAGAGGCCGCGGTAGTCGCGCTTCTTCGCGCGGCGGTGAACCGTGGCCTGGCGCTTGGCGCGGTCGACCGACTCGGTCGCGGTGCGGAAGAGACGGGACCGGGCCCCGTAGTAGCCCTTCGCGGCCTTCAGGATGCGGCGGCGGCGGCGGCGGGAAGAGGCGGCATTGGTGACTCTCATGGTCGGTGTCCTCCGTCAGAGAATGGGGGTTAGCGGCCGATCAGGGCGGAGATGATGCGCTTGTAGTCCGCGCCCGAGACGAGGGCGCCGCGACGCAGATGGCGCTTGCGCTTGCGGGACTTGCTGGAGAGCAGATGGCCGCGTCCGGCGGACGGGCGCTTGATCTTGCCCTTCGCCGTGATCTTGAACCGCTTGGCGACCGACTTGCGCGTCTTCATCTTCGACATGGTGATGCACCTTTCCCGCGGGCGGCACGGCTCCCCGGGCGAACCCCGCGGCTTGAAAAGAACTGCGGACTATACGTTGCCCCGTCCGGGCTGTCGAGCGCTTTCTCCTCTGCGCCCCGGGGCGAAAGGCCCCGGCGGTTTCCCGCCGGGGCCCTCCCGTTCAGACCGCGGTCCGGATCAGCCCTTCTTCGCCTTCAGCGCCGCCTGCGCCGCCGCGAGGCGGGCGATCGGCACGCGGAACGGCGAGCAGCTCACGTAGGTGAGCCCGCTCTTGAAGCAGAACTCGACCGAGGCCGGGTCGCCGCCCTGTTCGCCGCAGATGCCGACCTTGAGGTCCTTGCGGACCTTGCGGCCCTTCTGCACGGACATCTGGATCAGCTGCCCGATGCCGTCCTGGTCGATCGTCTGGAACGGATCGGCCGCCAGGATCTTCTTGTCCAGGTAGTCGCCCAGGAATCCGCCGATGTCGTCGCGGCTGAACCCGAAGCCCATCTGGGTCAGGTCGTTCGTGCCGAAGCTGAAGAACTCCGCCTCGGAGGCCATGCGGTCGGCCAGCAGCGCCGCGCGCGGGATCTCGATCATCGTCCCGATCAGCACGGGGATGTCGCGCACCCCCATCTTCTTGCAGACCTCGGCCTTGACCTTCGCGATCAGGGCCTTCTGGTGCTTGAGCTCGTTGGCGTCGCAGGTGACCGGGATCATGATCTCCGGCTTGCACTTCTTCTTCGCCTTGTTGAGCTCGGCCGCGGCCTCGAAGATCGCGCGGACCTGCATCTCCGTGACCTCGGGATAGGTGACGCCGAGGCGGACGCCGCGGTGCCCCATCATCGGGTTGTTCTCGTGCAGCGCGTCGCCGCGGGCCTTGACCTGCTCCAGCGTGATGCCCAGCGCCTTCGCCAGCTCGGCCTGCTTCTCGGTGCTCTGCGGCACGAACTCGTGCAGCGGCGGATCGAGCATGCGGATGGTGACCGGGAGGCCTTCCATCGCCTCGAGCGTCGCCTTGATGTCCCGCTTCACGAACGGGAACAGCTCGTTGACGGCCTGCTTGCGCTCGGCCTCGGTCGAGCTGAGGATCATCTTGCGGAGCACAAACAGCGGCTCGTCGGACCCGGTGCCGTAGAACATGTGCTCGGTGCGGAACAGGCCGATGCCCTCGGCGCCGTAGGCGCGCGCGATCCGCGCGTCCTCGGGCGTGTCGGCGTTCGTGCGGACGCCAAGCGTGCGGAACTTGTCGACGATCTTCATGAACGCCTGGAACCGGGGGTTCTCGGTGGCGTCGATCATCTTGAGCTCGCCCTCGTAGACCACGCCCTTCGTGCCGTTCAGCGTGACCGCGGCGCCCTCGGCGTAGGTCTTGCCGCCGACGCTCATGCACTTGCCGTGGACGTCGACGTGGATCTCGCCTGCGCCGACGATGCAGCACTTGCCCCAGCCGCGGGCCACCAGCGCCGCGTGGGACGTCATGCCGCCGCGGGCGGTCAGGATGCCCTGCGCGGCACGCATGCCCTCGATGTCCTCGGGGTTCGTCTCCTCGCGGACCAGGATGACCTTCTTGCCCTTCGCGGCCCACGCCACGGCGTCCTCGGCCGTGAAGACGATCTGGCCGGCGGCCCCGCCGGGCCCGGCGGGCAGGCCCTTGCCGACGATCACCGCCGCCTTCTCGGCGGCCGGATCGACGAACGGGTGCAGGAGCTGGTCGAGGTGCGCGGGCTCGACGCGCGTGACGACCGTCTTCGCATCGATCAGCTTCTCCTTGAGCATGTCCATCGCCATGTTCAGCGCCGCCGTGCCCGTGCGCTTGCCGTTGCGGCACTGGAGCATGTAGAGGACGCCTTCCTGGATCGTGAACTCGATGTCCTGCATGTCCTTGTAGTGCTTCTCAAGGCGCGTGCGGATGTCGAAGAGCTGCTTGTAGAGCTTCGGCATCGCCTCCTCGAGCGACTGCAGGTGCATGTTCTGGTCGTTCTTCGTGGCGTTGTTGATCGGGCTCGGCGTGCGGATGCCGGCGACGACGTCCTCGCCCTGCGCGTTGACCAGCCACTCGCCGTAGAACTTGTTCTCGCCCGTCGCGGGGTTGCGGCTGAACGCCACGCCCGTCGCGGAGCTGTCGCCCATGTTGCCGAAGACCATCGCCTGGACGTTGACGGCGGTGCCCCACTCGTCCGGAATGCCCTCGATGCGACGGTAGGAGACGGCGCGCTTGCCGTTCCAGCTCTTGAACACGGCGCCGATGCCGCCCCACAGCTGCTTCCACGGATCATCCGGGAAGTCCTTGCCGAGAACCTGCTTCACGCGCTGCTTGAAGGCGACGACGAGGTCCTTGAGATCCTCGGCCGTCAGGTCCGTGTCGGACTTGTAGCCCTTCGCCTTCTTGACGTCGCCCAGCATGCCGTCGAGCTGCTTGCGGATGCCCTTGCCCTCCTCGGGCTCGACGCCCTCCGCCTTCTCCATCACGACGTCGGCGTACATCATGATCAGCCGGCGGTACGCGTCGTACACGAAGCGCTCGTTGCCCGTCTTCTTGATCAGGCCCGGGATCGTGCTCGAGGCGAGGCCGACGTTCAGCACCGTCTCCATCATGCCCGGCATGGACTTGCGGGCGCCGGAGCGGCAGGAGACGAGCAGCGGGTTCGACGCATCGCCGAACTTCAGGCCCATGACCTTTTCCATCTTCGCGACGGCGGCCTTCACCTGCGCGTCGAGAATCGCCGGGTACTTCTCGCCGGCGGCGAAGTAGTCGACGCAGCACTCGGTCGTGACCGTGAAGCCCGCGGGGACGGGCAGCTTGATCAGACACATCTCGGCGAGGTTCGCGCCCTTGCCGCCGAGCAGATTCTTCATGTCCGCCTTGCCGTCGGCCGTGTTGCCGCCGAAGGAATAGACGTACTTCTTCGCCTTGGCCATGGTTCGATGCTCCTGTCTTGGGTTGCTGGTTGCCGGTTCCCGCCCGGGGAACCCGGCCTTTGGGTCTCCTGAGCGAAAAAAAGACCGCGAAACGATACCGGAATCCCCCCCCGGCGTCAATCGCGGACCGCGATCCCGGGAGCCGTCCGGGCCCATGGCACATCCGCGGGCGTTGCCGGCGGGCACGACGCGAGGGCAGGCCCCGTGCGGGCCCTTCCGGACGGAGGACCTACTTCTCCACGGGGATCACAATGCCGCGCAGGATGATGCGCTGACAGAAGAGGAACACCAGAAGCGTCGGGACCGCCGCGACGAGCAGGGAGGCGTGGATGACACCCATGCCGCTGCGGTTCTGGAGCTGGTAGAGCCAGACCATCAGCGTCCACATCCGCTCATCCTGGCAGATGAGGAGGGCGAACATGAAGTTGGAATAGGCCGCCGTGAAGGCGTGGAGGGCGATGACGGCCAGGATCGGCCGCGAGAGGCTCATCGTCAGCGTCCAGAAGATCGTCCATTCCCCCGCCCCGTCGAGCTCCGCGCTTTCGTAGAGTTCCCGCGGCAGCGAGTCGAAGAAGCCTTTGAGCAGGAAGATCGAGTAGCCGTTCGCCAGCCCGGGCAGGATCAGGGCCGCGAAGGTGTTGAGCAGTCCGAGGTCCCGGAGCATGAGAAACGCGGGGATCTGCGTCACCATCGCGGGGAAGGCCATCGTCAGCATCAGGAAGAGCAGGACCGCATAGGTCGCGCGCGGCCGGTAGCGGCTGAGCGCGTAGGCGGCGAGCGGATTGACGATGAGCGCGCAGAGCACCGCGAGGGCGCAGTAGATCGCCGTGTTGCGCAGCCCGCGCCCGTGCCGCGCGACGTGGTCGACGACCGTCCGGAAGTTCCGCACGGCGAACTCGCGCCGGATCTCCGGGGCCGCCGCGGCGAACCGCCGGTGCTGCGCCGCCGCGAGCGGCACGGGGATCGACTCGAACGACGGGACCGACAGACCCAGCGCCGCGCCGGCCGCCGACGCGTCGCCGCCAAATCGCGCGCGGAGATGGTCGCGGAACCGGCCTTCGACCGTGTCGAGGGAGAGCCGCGCCGCCTCGATGGCGGAGAGGTCCCCCGGCGCCGCCGCGCCGTCGACGCGCACGAAGGCGGGCGGCGCGATCTCGCGGACGAACAGCTCCCAGTCCGCCCGCGCCCCGCCCCCGGCCGGCGCGCGGCGCGGCAGCGGCACGTCGCCGAACGAGGCGTGGGCCGTCCCGTGCGCGCGGTTGAGCGCGGCGAGATCGCGGCCGTAGCGCGACCGCAGGAAGACGCGGCGGTAGAAGCCCTCGACGGAGAAGTCGAGGCGCATCCACGCGGGCTGCCGCGCCTTGAAGTCGAGGAACGCGTCGAGAAACGGACCCGGCGGCAGGGCGTTGCGGCGGGAGTTGCGGTCCTCGACCTGCAGGTGGAAGCCCGACCAGCCGGAGAAGTCCGTCCCCCACTCCCGGTTCAACCGGGCACAGTCGCCGCCGAAACGCGCCGACAGCTCCTCGCGGAAGTCACGCAACGCAAGCGGAACCGTCTTCGAAACCTCGGCACGGATGAACCCGAGGCCCGGTTGCCGGACGGCCGCGCCGCAGCAGGCGAGAAACTCCTCCCAAGCGTCCACCAGCGCGTCCGGCGCCGCGGACGGAACCGGGAAGCGCTCGAACGAGATCGCGTCCGTGTCGAGGTTCGCCACGGCGAGATCGAGCGACTCGTTCGCCAGCGCCTCGACGTAGCGACGCCACAGCGCCGCGTCATCCCCCAGGTAGGCCGGCACCAGCGTCCGCTCGCGCTGGTCCGCTGCGCCGCGCAGGCTGCCCCCGCCCATCTCGAGCAGCGGCCAGGCCATCGTCACCGCGCCCGCGACCAGCAGCGCGTACATGCCCGCCACCAGCGCCCGCGTGCGCGGGGCCCGGCGGCCGATGGGGGAGAGGATGGGCATGAGGGGGAAGAAGGTGTCAGGTGTCAGGTGTCAGGAAGGAGGAGCTTCAAAGTCCAGGTTTCAAGTTCCAGGCGCGCGTGGATGCGTCCTCCGGTGTTCGACTCGCTCCTCCGCCCTTCCTGACACCTGAAACCTGACACCTGACACCTCCCTATCGATCCGCCCCGGCCGCGCGGAACTCGAGTCGCGAGATCATGCGGAGTTGCTGGATCGTGAAGCCGATGAGGAGCGAGCCGAGCACCCACGCCATCGCGGTCGCGGGGCCGAACTGGAGGAAGACGAAGGCCTTGTAGAAGATGTGCAATTCGGCGACCTCGGTGCCCGCGGCGCCGCCGGTCATCGCGAGGATGTGCCCGCCGGCGTGGAGCCAGGCGCCGATGAAGACGCCGATGAAGTTGATCGTCAGCAGGGGGCGAAGCACGGGGACCACGACGAAGAGCACCTTGTCGGCGAAGGTCGCACCATCCATCTCGGCGGCCTCGTAGAGATCGTCCGGCACGCCCTTGAGCGCGGCGAGGTAGATGAGGCATCCGGGCCCGATCCCCGCCCAGAGCATCGGCAGCACGCACGCGAGCATCGAGGTGCGCGTGTCGGCGAGCCACCGCACCGGCTCGGGCCAGGTCAGCAGCAGGCGGCGGAGCGGGGCGACGTCCGTCCGTGCCAGCATCGGCTCCGCGGCGGAGACCGCGAGCGAGAGCAGCGCCACGCCGGCGAGCCCCAGCGCCGCCGCCGCCCCCCCGCGCCGGTGCAGCGCAAGCCGCCGCGCGAAGGCGAGGCAGAGCCACGCGGCGAGCGCGCCGGCCAGCAGGAAGCCGCACGCGGGCACGCGCAGCAGCAGGGCGTTGAGCCAGCCGCGCTCGGTCGGGTCGTAGAAGGTCTTCCAGAGCAGCGTGACGACGAGTCCGCTCAGCACCGCCGGCAGGTAGAACAGCGTGCGGAAGAGCACGCGGCCGCGCGGGATCTCCTGCAGCACGATCGCCAGCCCCACCGGCGGCAGGAACGTCAGCGCGATGACCAGCACGCTGTAGCGGAGCGAATTCCAGACCGCGCGCCACCAGTCGGCGTCCCAGAGCACGTCGCCGAAGTTGTCGAGGCCGACCCACGCCGAGCCGCCCATGAGGCGGTAGTCCTGCAGCGCCATCAAGGAGCCGCGTGCGAGCGGGACGTACTGCCACGCGAGGATCGTCAGCAGCGCCGGCGCCAGCAGCAGCCACGCCCACGAGAGCCGCCGGCTGCGGCGTCCGTCCGGCGCCGACGCCCCGCCGAGCGCGCGGGCGACGCCCCGGGCCGCGAGGCCGAAGCCGGCGGCGATCGCCAGCAGCGCCCCCGCGGCCGTCGCGCGGCGCGCCACGAGTTCGCCCGGCGTACGCCGGCCGAGCATCTCGCGCTCGGCGCGGCGAGCCGCCTTCGCGAGCAGCCCGCGCAGCGCCTCCATCCGCTCCGGCCCCTCCTCGGGAAGGCGGTCGCGGACGGCAAGCGATTCGGCCTCCTCGATCGGCCGCGTCAGCAGGTCGTAGATCGAGTTCGCGCCGGGACCGAACGGCTCGGGCCGTCCCGTCTCGACCGCGATGCGGTGCGTCTCGGCCCACTCGCGCGGCGCAAGGCGCAGCTCGGCCGTGTGGCCGTACCGCTCGAGCAGGCGCGGGTTCACGAAGCGGCCGTAGCCGGACTCGACGAAGACCTGCGTCCGCAGCCGCGCCGCCTCGTCGCCGTCGAAGTAGCGCATGTACTCCCACGCCGCATCGCGCACGATGCGGTCGGTGATGCCCGCGTGCAGGCCCATCATGCGGCTGTTGAGCTCGCCCGCGCGGAGGCCGCCGGGACCGGCCGGGACGGGCGCGATGCCGGTCAGGTCGGGGTTGATCTGCGCGAAGAGCTGCTCGCCCATGTACTCGAACCGCATCGCGATGTCGCCGCGGCTCCAGCGCGCCTCGATCTCCGCGCCGTCGCGGTGCGCGTAGCCGCGGCGGGGGCGGCCGGCGGTGTCGGTCCACGGCTCGGCGAGAATCCGCGTATAGAAATCCAGCGCGACCGCCGCCTCGGCGCTGTCGAAGACGATCCGCCAGCCGTCGCCGCCGGGTCCGGACACCATCACGTCGCCGCCGGCGGACCACAGGAAGGCCGTCCACCAGTGCGACTCGTGCTTGCCGCGGGGAAACGCGACGCCGTAGCGCCCGCGCCCGGGATCGGCAAGGCGGCGGCAGGCGGCGAGGAAGTCGTCCCACGTCCACGCCGGCCCGGGATACGGCACGCCGGCCTCGTCGAAGAGATCCTTGCGGAAGAGCACGACACGCCCGAGCGCGCCGCCGTAGGGCAGCGCCCAGACGTGCGTGCCGCCCGGACCCGCGCGGCGGATCACCGGCTCGATCAGCGGGTGAACGCGGTCGCGCCACTCGTCGGCCGGCATCGCCGCGGCGTAGCCGTCCTCCGGCCGGTCGAGCGGATGCAGGAAGCCCTGCCGGATGTAGGTGTCGGACTGCCGGAAGTTGACGTACAGCACATCCGGCGCGACCCCGCCGGCGATGGCCAGCAGCGTGCTCTCGACGCCCTTGACCTCGATGCCGGTCGGGCGGTGCAGCTCGACCTCGACGGGCCGGCCGGGCGGAATCCCGTAGCCGGCGCCCGCCGCCCCCGGCCGCCCGATGCGCGGCGCCATCAGCTCCGCGAACCGCCGCTGGAAGCCGCGGACGACCGCCTGGTCCGCCCGCGTGCCGACATCGGTCTTTCCCGCCTCGGGCAGGTTGCAGACCGTCAGGTGCACGACGGTCCGGTCCGGCCGCACCTCGACGTGCCCGGCATGCGCCGCCGCCGCGAGCGCCAGCAGCACGAAGGCACCCGGCGCCCCTCGCCACCACAGCCTATGGATCCCCTCGCCCATCCGCGGCGCAGTCTGCGGGCAGTCCGCGCCGCGCACAAGAACGGAGTCCGTGGCGCAGGCCGGCCGCCCTGACCGCCGCACCTCCTACCGCCGGGGCCCGGCGGGGGCGGGCAGATCCCCGGCGGCGAACTGGACGCCGTCGAGGAGGAACCGGAGGACCTCCGGATTCCACCAGATCTCGGTGCGGTGCCCGAAGCCGGTGTAGAAGATCCTGCCCTTGCCATACGGCTTCACCCACGCCTGGGCGAAGTCGCGGTCGGTCCGGCGGATCCCCGGTGCCGCGAGGTTGATTTTCCCGGCATCGAGGGAGAGCAGCACGCGCAGGTTCGTTCGATCATAGGGGGGCCCGAACTGGTAGATCTCGTCCGCCAGCTTGAAATCGCGGCCCCCGAACGCCGCCACGAGCGGATGCCCGGGTTCCTCGACCCGCACCGCCACCTCCTCGTTCCAGGGATGGCCGGTGAAGGTCGCTCCCAGCATCTCCGCGAAGCCCGGCCAGTGCCGGTTCGCGGCGATCGCGTAGTGACAGGCCGCGATGCCGCCGCCCTGTTCGACGAAATCGACGAGGCCCTTCCGCAGGACGGACTCCACCTCGCCGGGCGTCGCGCCCAGGTCCTGCCATCGTGCCATGGCCGTCGTGTCGGGGGTGATCCACGGCCCGCAGCTGTTGTTCATCACGATGGCGTCGAAGGTCCGCAGGACCTCCGGGCGGAAGACGGCGAGATCATTGGTGACGACCGGACGGTAGGCCCCCGTTCTCTCCCCCAGCAGCCGGAACGCGCAGGCGCCGTAGGGCACGCAGTACCCCTTGTGCGGATCCTTGCCGGCCAGGTGATCCGGTGTGCTCCAGACCAGGACCCGCCTCTCCTTGGCTGCGCGCACGGCGGCCGCGACGGGGGCGGCCTCGAGGATCTGCCGCTCCCGATGCCGGGGGATCCCTTCGGGCGACGGCGCCGGCTCCGCCGCGACAGTCCGCAGCACACCCGCGAGGCCGAGCGCGACTCCGAGTGCGCACCGGCGCAACCTGCCGGACCCCGATGCGTTCACAGGGTCCACCCGTCCCGGCTTTCGCCCGCCAGAAGCCGGTTGGCCCCGTCGTGCCCGACCACCACGCCCTGCACGGGGTCGTAGTCGAAAGCCCCCTCGACCTGTGTCGCCACGTTCCCCAGCATCAGGAACTCGTTCAACGGCGCCGCGTATTCGAAGTCCGCCCAGGCCGGCTTCCCGCCCCGGCAGGCCGCGAACCAATCCTGCTCGTGCCCGCGCGAGCCCTCCACCGTCTCCGGACGGTCGGTCGAAACGCCCGCGAAGTCGCCCTCCGGCAGGAGTCGGAAGGTCGCGTTGTGGCCGGTCGTGTGGAGCCGGCCCCTGGAGCCCAGGAACACCGCCCCGGCGAACTCGAAGTCCTTCGGCTCCGCGGCCCCTTCGGCCTTCCGGCCCGTCTGCCCGCCGAGGAAGGCCCAGGATCCCGGCGCCCGCCCGTTGTGCCAGGTGATCGTGAGGGGCGGCAGACCGGCACGCGCGGGGATCTCCCAGTGGACCTTCTCCCAGCGGGGGAACGAGAGGCGGTTGAGCCCGGAGTATTCCGCGCGGATCCGGATCCTCTTCCCGCGATCCCCGCTGCCGCCCGCCCACAGTTCGTTCACGCGCAGCGCCATGAAGGCGAGATTGGCGCTGTGGCTGGCCCAGTTGCCCAGCTGGCTCGTCCCGAACTCCCGCCAGTTGTGGCGGCGCATCCATTCCCGATGGTAGGGGCGGGAGGCGGCGGGGCCCAGCCAGAGATCCCAGTCCAGTCCTTCCGGTGCCGGCCCGCCGTCCCGCGGCGTCTCGCGCCGGTCGGCGCCGCCGCCGGTGTTCCAGACGTGCACCTCCCGCACCTCGCCGAGGGCCCCGTTGCGGATCAGCTCCAGGGCGCGCCGGAACGGTCCGGCGGCCGTGCCCTGGTTGCCCATGGAGGTCGCGACCTTGCACTGGCGGGCGAGGCCGCGAAGCGCCCGCGATTCGGCCACGGTGCGGGTCAGGGGCTTCTCGCAGAAGACATGCTTCCCCGCGCGGATCGCCGCCGCGGAGATGACGGCATGCGTATGGTCGGGAACGGCCACGATCACGGCATCGAGGTCCCGCCCCCTCTCGTCGAGCATGCGCCGGAAGTCGGCGTAGGCCTTCGGGGCGTCGCGCACCAGCGCCTCGTAGGGCGGCGCGGCGGCGCGATCCGAGGGCTGCGGGGATTCCGGCATCCGCCTCGCCAGCTCGGCCCACCGCTGCCGGGCCTCGTCGATCTTCGCGCGGTTCACGTCGCAGACCGCCCGCACCCGTGCCATCCGGGGGATCACATCGACGAACCATGTGCCCCGCCCGCCGACGCCGACGAGGGCCACGTTGATCTGGGAATTCACCGGCGCCCCGCGCGCCGATGACGCGTGCCGCAGGATGAGGAATCCGGCCCCGGCCCGCGCCGCGCCGGTCAGAAAGGTCCGCCGCCTGATGTCACCGTTCATGGTCCGCCCCCCATGCCGGTCCGTCGCGCCCGCCACCCCGACCGCCGCTCCATCCCACCACGACCGGCCCCCGCCATCAATGCCGAACTTGGCCGCTGCCTCCTTGTGCGGGCCGCCGTTCCGTGCGAACGTAACGCCTCGACAGACCGGAAACCGCCCACGATGACGCCGCACCCAGGGACCACGGTATGACGAAGGCGCTGGCCGTGTTCGCGAACCTCTTCCCGGTGTGGGTGGTTCTCGGCGGACTTCTCGCGCTGGTGCATCCGCCGTGGTTCACGTGGTTCACGGGGCCGTGGATCGTCTGGGGACTGGCGGTGATCATGCTCGGCATGGGGATCACGCTGTCCTTTGGCGACTTCCGCCGGGTGCTCAAGATGCCGCGCGCGGTGGCGGCCGGCTTCGCGGGCCAGTTCACGATCATGCCCTTCCTCGGCTGGGGCATCGCGCGGCTGCTGGATCTCGACACGCCGCTGGCGGTCGGCCTGATCCTCGTCGCCTGCTGCCCCGGCGGCACCGCCTCGAACGTCGTCGCCTACATGGCGCGCGCGAACGTTGCCCTCTCGGTGCTGATGACGATGTGCTCGACCTTCGCCGCCGTGCTGCTGACCCCTGCGCTGACGAAGCTGCTGGCGGGGACCTACGTGCCGGTCGATGCGTGGAAGCTCCTCCTCGACACGGCGCAGGTCGTCCTGCTGCCCGTGCTGACGG
The DNA here is from genome assembly GCA_964402695.1 of uncultured Verrucomicrobiota bacterium. GTDB lineage: Bacteria > Verrucomicrobiota > Kiritimatiellia > PWTM01 > PWTM01 > VGWF01. Next base: position 2,714 of record CAYODK010000078.1, on the reverse strand, counting down.
GCCTGCTGTTGCACCATTTCGCGCCGCGCGCGGTCCGCTGGGTCCTGCCCGTTGCTCCGTCGATCGCCGTGGTCACCATCGCGCTGATCTGCGCGAGCATCATCGGCCAGCAGTCGGAGCGGATCCTCCACAGCGGCGGGCGCCTGCTTCTCGCCGTGTTCCTGCTCCACTCGGGCGGGTTCGCGCTGGGCTACCTGTTCGCGAGGCTCCTCGGCTACGGGGAGGTCATCCGCCGCACGATCTCCATCGAGGTCGGCATGCAGAACTCGGGCCTGGGCGTCGTGCTTGCGCGGAGCAGCTTCCCCGAGCTGCCGGCGGCGACGATTCCCGGCGCCCTCTCGGCGACGTTCCACTCGGTGATCGGCAGCATCCTCGCGGGCCTCTGGCGGCTGCGGCCGGTCCAGGCGGAGGATTGAGGAGACGGTTCCAGGTTCACCGTTCACGGTTGAACCGTGAACCTCGAACGCCGCCCGGACCGCTAGAACACCCGGCCGAAATCGCGGACCTGCGGCACGGGCACACCGCCCGGCATGTCCATCCGCGGCCGCGCCCGGAGGGCGTCCCGGCCTGCGACCAGGGCGTCGAACATCGCGCGCCAGACCGGGTCGTTGGTCGAGGCGAACGCCGGCGGCGCCTGTCCGCGCTTCGGCTTCGTCCGCCCCATGCCGCCGGCGTCGGTGGCGAGGTGGGCGTTGAGGAGGAGGCTGTTCCCGGGTCGCGTGAGATTGACCCACCAGTTCATGTCCGCCGGGCGTTCGCGCCGGTCGCCCGCGCCATGGCAGTCGGCGCAGTGCCGCGTGAACAGGGCGCCCAACTTCGCGAACCACGGCTCGGGCTCCAGGGGGCCGCGCCCCTCGCCCGCGACGCGGAACCACGGGTCGCGCCCGCCGGTCGTATACGGCCGCGACATGTCCCACGTGCCGTAGTACTGGATGTTCGAGTCGATCCAGGTCCAGACCCGGCGGCGGCTCGCGTCGTCGAGGGTCGCGCCATGGTGGTTCGTCTCGATGAGCCGGGTCAGCCGGCTCACCCACGAGCCGCTCGCGAGCGGCGGGAACACGCCCGTCGGCCCGGGGTTGATGTAGTAGTGCTCGACCATGCCGCGGCGCACGAGGTGGTCGTAGGACATGTTGAAGAACCGCGTCGTGTCGCCGGAGAGGTCCACGCCCGCGGCCGGCGTCCGGCCGTCGTGGCAGCGGACGCAGTGGCGGTCCCACACCGGCTGGACGTGCCGCACGTAGTCGAACGGCCCCGCGCCCCACGGCGGCGGCCGGATCGCATCGGGCTCGCGCGCGGTCCGGGGAGCCCGGCCGTACGGCCCGACCGGCGCCGCGCCGTCGCGGGATTCGTGGCAGCCGACGCACGAGGCGCGCTCGCCCGTCGTGATCTGCGTCACCGACCCCATCCGCCGGACCTCCTTGCCGGATGCGTCGAGCGCGATGAAGTAGAGCTCGCAGTTGGAGGGCACGCGGAAGAAGGCGGACCCGTCGGGCTGAACCGGCACCTCGCCGAGGTTCTCCTTCACGTAGTAGCTGCCGTAGCCGACGATCGGGTAATGGTCGTGGAAGCGCGGCCCCTCGGTGTTCCATTTCTTCGGCGTCACCCGGACGACGCGCAGGGCCGCGACCATGCCGCGCGGCACCCCCTGTTCCTCCAGCCCGCGGTAGACATCCTCGACGTAGTACGTCCCCTCCCCCGGCTCCTGCGGCGCACGTTCGGCGACCGGCGGGGGCGGGGGCCGGGGGGCAAGGGGCGCGGCGGCAAAGAACCCGGCATCCGCGGATCGCAGCAGCGGGAACCGGACGCCGTTGGTGAGGGCGACGCAAAGGCGGAACGGCGTGCCGGCGCCGCGCGCGGCGCTGCCGACGGACACGAGAAAGCGCTCCCCGTCGACCGGCCATGGATCGACCGCGGCCTGGCCGAAGTAACGGTCGCCCGGCCCCCAGTTCGTATCGCGCCACGTGCGGCCGACCGTCGGCACGTAGGGCGTCTCGAACGTCGCCTTCGTCACCGCCGCCGGGTCCTCGAAGCGCCCGCGGCGGTCGATGACCGCGACGTCGCCGACGGGCGGATGGTGGTGCGCCGCCATCGTGAACATCACGCGGTCGGAGCCGGGGACCGGCTTCCCCCCGTACAGCGAGTTGGGCACGGTCAGGGTGTTGCCGAAGAAGAGGCGGAGCTGGCGGCCGTCCGCCCCGATCGTCCAGAGCCCCTGCCACGAGAAGATGTTCTTGTCCTGGTACTCCCACCGCGTGCACAGGATCCTGCCGTCGGGCAGCACGGACGGCGCGCTGGTGCACAGCGTCGTGAAGTCGATGCGGCGCAGGTCGCCGCCGTCCGCCTCGCACGTGTACAGCGCCGACGCGAGGAAGTTCTGGCACAGGGAGTAGGATTCCACGCGCGACGAACAGAACACGATCCGCCCGCCGGGACCGTAGACCGGGTTGAAGTCGTGCCAGGGGCCGGAGGTGACCTGCCGGAGGCCGGATCCGTCGACGCCGATCTCCCAGACATGGAACGGGAGGTCGCCGGTCTCCTTGTAGCTGAAGAGCAGCCGGGTGCCGTCCCACGACGGGCACAGGTCCCACACGAAGCCCTTCTCCGTCTCGAAGATCACGCGCGGCGGGTCCGCCGGCGCGGCGGGATCGAACACGACGATCGCGGCGCCCGTGTCGGTCCGGCGCGAGAACATGGTCGCGTTCGTGCCCCTCAGC
>CAYODK010000077.1:0-22489 GCA_964402695.1 uncultured Verrucomicrobiota bacterium | reverse complement strand
GCCGCGACACCGGTCAGAACGCCATCGAGGCGCCGAGGCCGACGAAGATCGACTGCATGTCGACCTCGATGTTCGTGTCCCCGAGCGCGGAGGCATCCCCCTTCATGAGAGCGCCCTGGTACCCCAGTTCCAGGCCCACCGACCACACGTCGTTGACGGGCACGGAAAGCTCCAGCCCCAGGCGGCCGTTGATCGAATCGTCGACCCCGACGCCCCCCGTCGCCCCGTCGCGCGTCACCGACATGTCGGAATCGCTGATCGCGTACTCGAGGCTCACGAACCCGGTCAGCAGCCCCCACTCGAAGTCGGCGATGCGGAGCAGCCCGGACACGCTGAGGGGGATGACCGTCATGTCGCCGTCGAACTGGCCATTCCAATTGCGGTTGTCGCCGGCCGCCTCCCACGTCTCGTACCCGAGCCCGGCGCCGACGCCAAACACATCGGAGAACCAGTAGCGATAGACAAACTCCACGCCCATGGCCTGGTCGAAGACGTCGAAGTCACCCAGGCCCGGCATATGGTAGACGAGTGATCCGCCCGCCTCCATCTGCCTCATCCACGCATCGCGCGGAGCGAGCCGCACCGCGCGCGGGGCGCCGACCGTCTGCGCCGCCGCGGATCCCGCCATGACCGCCACCGCCAGAAGCACAACCGCCTTCTTCATGCTCGTCCTCCCATGTCGGTTCAAACCTGAGGAAAGTATACCCCGCGCCCCGTCGGACGCAATCCGCGGGGCGGAGGCGTCCGGCGTTGCGCTTCCCGGCCTCCGGCTCCTCCGCACGCAGGCGCCCGTTGGCGGGCGCCCGGCCGATCCGCTCACTTCGCGATGTCGTAGCAGAGCAGGAGGTCCTGGTCGCGCACGTACATGCGGCCTCCCGCCACCAGGATGTGGGGCCAGGCCTTTTCCTTGCGCCGGTCCGGCTGGTCGAAGCGGCCCCGCTCCGCGTAGGCCGCGGGCGAGGCGTCGACGAGGGCGATCGGGCCGTTCTCGCTGCGCACGTAGAGCTGGCCGCCGGCCGCGACGACCGAACCCTTGCCGACCGACGGCGCCTTCCAGGCCACCGCCCCCGTCTTGAAGTCCACGCACAGCAGCTGCGAGGCGCCCGTGCCGAAGAGGTGGTCGCCGATCAGCACGACGCCGCCGTGATGGTTCTGGAAGTCCTTGAGAAACCAGATCTCCTTCGCCTCGAAGCCTCCGGCGGTCCTCGAGATGCGCGCCGCGCCGCCGCCGGTGTTGTAGGCCGAGGCGGCGAAGACGACGTCCCCGCGCACGATGGGCGTCGTGCAGTTGGCGACCGGGCTCGCCGGCGCGTCGTAGGTCCACAGCAGCTTCCCGTCCGCCGCCGACACGCCGATGACCCCGCCGTCGAGAAACTGCACGTACTGCCGCACGCCGGCGATGTCCGCCGCAACGATCGACGAGTACCCCGCGATCGCATAGGGCTTCGGGGGGCGCCTCCGGCCGCCGCGATCGCCGCCGCCCGACGGCGGCGCCGCGGTCGCACGTTCCTTCCGCACGCCACACGCCCAGATCTTCGCGCCGGTCTTCTTGTCGAGCGCGACCATCGTCGAGGTCTCGCCGCCCGGCGTGCAGACGACCTTTGCGCCGTCGATCAGCGGCGATTCGGCGTAGGCCCACCCCCCGCACTTCCCGCCGAAGTCCGCGACGAGATCCTTGGTCCACTTCTTCGTCCCCGTGCGCGCGTCGGCGCAGAGGAGCTTGCCGTCGGAACTGATGACGTAGAGAAGGCCGTCGTCGAACGTCGGCGTCGACCGCGGTCCCGGGTAGCCGCCCTGCGACTTCCCGAAGGGCGTGCGCCAGAGCACGGCGCCATCCTTCGCGCCCACGGCCATCAGGCATTCGGCCCCGCCCTCGCCGGTGCCGAGCAGGTAGAGCGTGCCGGCCACGATGGAGGGCATGGAGTAGCCCTGCCCGATGGCGGTCGTCCGCCATGCGAGCTTCGGCCCCCCGGCGGGCCATTCCTTCAGGAGGGCGGTCTCCGGGGACACGCCGGTGCGGTCGGGGCCGCGCCAGGCGGGCCAGTCGCCCGGGACGGCCTTCAGCTGCGCGGCGGACGGAAACGAGAGGGCGGCGAGCATCGCGGCCGCGACGGACCCCCAGCGACGGTTCATCATGGTTCACTCCTCCCGGCCGCCATCGATTCCCGGCCGGCCCGGGCAGAGTGTCAGAGCCGAACGCGGCGCGCAAGTCCGCCGCGCGGGGTCATTCGTCGGCCTTCAACCTCCGCTGCGCCCATTCCACCGTGCCGGCGACGAGGCTGTACATCGCGGGCACGAGGCCGAGCGTCAGCACCGTGGCCACCGTGAGCCCGAAGATGACGGCGACGGCCATCGGCGCCCACCAGGCGCTGGACTCGGCCCCGCCGACGAACCGCCAGGGCCACGCGTGGATTTCGACGCTGAAGCCGACCGCCATCGGGATGAGGCCGAGCACCGTGGTCGACGCGGTCAGCAGCACGGGGCGCAGCCGCCGCACGCCCGCCGCCACGATGGCCTCGCGCAGCGGCAGACCCTCCTCCCGCAGCTGCCGGATGCAGTCGATCAGCACGATGGCGTTGTTCACCACGACGCCCGCCAGCGTGATCACGCCGAGCCCTGTCATGATGATGCCGAATTTCATGCGGCAGATGACCAGTCCCCACATCACCCCGACGAGCGAAAGCACGACGGACGAGAAGATGATTCCGGGGACCAGCACCGAGTTGAACTGGATGACCAGGATGATCAGGATCGCCGCACTGGCGACGAGGAAGGCCCGGGAAAGGAAGGCTCCGGACTGCTGCATCTCCTTGTTCTCGCCCGTGTACGCGACATCGTATCCCCGCGGAAGCGCCAGGGCGCCGACCTTCTCCTTCACGTCCGCCAGGATCCTGTCGACCCCGCGGCCGGCATCGTTGGCGCTGATCTTGATGACCCGCTTCTGGTCCTTCCTCTGGATCGCCCCCCGGCCGGCGGAGTAGCGGAATTCGCCGAGCGACGTGATCGGCACGGTGGCCCCCGCGGGCAGCGGGATCCGGATCCGGTCGAGCCAATCGAGCGTGTTGCGCTGTCCCTCGGGCAGGCGCAGGGTGATGTCGTACTCGTCCTTCTCGCCCCGGAACCGTCCCCCCTCGATCCCGTAGAGCGACATGCGCAGGAACGTGCCGATCGAGCGGGTGTCCGCGCCGAGCAGGGCGGCTCGCTCGCGATCGACATGGAACTGGAGTTCCGGAAGCGCGTCCTCGAAATCGTCCCGCAGGTCCACCACGCCGGGGACCGCGGCCACGATCCGCGACACGTCCGACGCGATCTGACGCAGGGTCTCGAAGTCGTCGCCGGAGACCTCGATCTCCACCGGGGCGCCGGTCGGCGGACCGTCCTTCTCGCGTTCGACCACGATCTCGGCCCCCGGCACCACCGGCATCGCGCGGCGGAACCGGTTGACGTGGTCCAGGGTGTTTCCCCGCCGCTCCTCCATCTTCTTGAACTCGATGTGGATTTTGGCCTGGTGGGGGCCGCCGGTCCCCATCCCGAACAACGCGTCGCCCCCCGCGCCCGCCCCGACCGTGGACAACACGAACTTGACGTCCTCGCAGGCCAGCAGCGGCTCGATCCGCCGCACGACCTCGTCGGTCCGGTCGATCGACGTGCCCTGGGGGAACTTGACATAGACCTGGGCGTTTCGCGGATCGACGGTCGGGAAGAGCTCGAAACCCAGGTCGAGCCGTCCGTACACGAGGATCGAGAGGATGAGGAAGAGCAGGCCGAGGGCCAGCGAGGGCCCCCGGTGCGCCAGGATGCCCCGGAGGAACCGTTCGTAGCCCGCGACGAAGGGATGGCGGTGCGCATGCCGGTCCCGCGGCCGGGCCTGGATCAGGAACGAGCAGATCGCCGGATTCATCACGAGGCCGACGAACAGCGAGGAGGACAGCGTGATGATGATCGTCCACGGCATGAACCACATGAACTGGCCCATGATGTCGGGCCAGAACATCAGCGGCACGAACGCCGCCACCGTGGTCAGCGTCGAGGTGAGGACCGGCCACGCCACCTCGGCCGCGCCCCGCCGGGACGCCTCCAGCCGCGACCGGCCCTCCATCCGCAGGCGGTAGGTGTTCTCGACGATCACGATCGCGTTGTCGACCAGCATGCCGACGGACAGCACGAGGCTGAACAGCACCATCATGTTCAGCGTCGCCCCGTACAGGCGCATCACGACGAACGCGACGAGCATCGACAGGGGGATCGCCAGGCCCACCAGCAGGGCGTTCCGCAGCCCCATGAAGACGAGCAGGACGAGCACGACGAGCACGAACCCGGAGAAGATGTTGTTCTCCAGCTCCGAGATCATGCTCGCGACGTAGTCGGACATGTCCATCACGGTCGTCAGCCGGACCTCCGGCGGCAGCAGGAAGCCGTCCAGCGCCTCCTTGACCCTCCGGATGACCGCGACGGCGTTCTCCCCCGCCCGCTTCGTGACGGAGAGGGAGACGCAGGGCTTCCCGTCGACACGCGAGATGGAGTCGCGGTCCTTCGTCGTGTCCTCGACCGTGGCGACATCCGTCAGGTACACGGGACGGCCGCCGGGCGTGGCGAGCAGGATGCCCCTGAGGTCCGACGCCAGCCGGAACTCCCCGGGCACCCGGACCTGGAACTTGCTGCCGGCCACCTCGAGGTTCCCCGCCGTCACCGTGGCGTTCTCCTCCGAGAGCCGCCGCATCACGAGGGGCAATGCGATGCCGTAGGACGCGAGGCGCTGCTGGTCGACGACGACCCGGATCTCGCGCTCCAGCGTTCCTGCGATCTCCGCCTGGCGAACGCCGGGCACCAGTTCGAGACGGTCCTGGATCTGCTCGGCGAGGCTCTTCAACCGCGCCGGGTCGGGGTCGCCGGAGATCGCGAAGGTGAACACGGGCACATCGGTGCTGAAGTTCAGCGCCTCGACGACGGGTTCGTCGAGGTCCTCCGGGAGGTCCGGCCGCGCGAGGTCCACCTTGTCCTTCACGCGCAGGCGGGCCTGCTCGATGTCCTGGCCGGCGATGAACTCGACGTCGACGATGCAGGCGTTCTCGGCGGCGGTCGCGCGGAGCGTCTTGATCCCGTCGACGTCGTTGAGCTTCTTCTCGAGCGGGATGGCGATCAACCGCTCGATCTCCTCGGGCGAGGTCCCGTCGTAGGCCGCCGTCACGTAGACGTGCGGGATCGTGATGTCCGGGAAGCCCTCGCGCGGCAGCGACACGTAGCTGTAGCTGCCGCCGATGATCGCGATGACGACGAACACCAGGACCGCGACGCGGAACCGGATGGCGAGGTTGGAGACGATCATGAACCGGCCCCCGGCGCCGACGGCGATCCGTCGTCCACCCTCTCGACCTCCACACCGTCCATCAGTCCGCGGTGCCCGTCGACGACCACGGCCTCCCCCGCCGCGACGCCGGCCGACAGGACCGCCTGCCCGCCGGCGATGCGGTTGAGCGTCACCACGCGCCGGACCGCGTGGTTGCCGGCGACCACGAAGACGACGTGCTCGCCGCGGCGCGGGATCACGGCCGCGAGCGGAACGGCGACGTGGCCCGGGGGCACGGGGCGTTCCACCCGGACCCGGGCGATCATGCCGGCGCGGAGGACCCCGCCGGGATTCGGGAGGCGGGCCTCGACGCGGAAGGTGTTGCTGTGCGGATCCGCCTCGGCCGACACAAACGAGACGACAGCCGTCCACACGCCGCCGCCCGCGCCGTCCACCGCGAATGCAACCGGCCGGCCCGCCGCGACATCGCCGGCGGCGCGTTCGGGCAGGTCGAAGACCACCTTGACGGAGGAGATGTCGACCACGCGGATCACGGCCCGCCCCTCGGTCGCGTGTTCACCCGCCTCGACGAGCCGGTCGGTGACCTCTCCGTCGACCGGCGAGACGACCTCGCACTGCCGGACCTGCGCCCGCGCATCGGCCAGCGAGGCGTCGGCGCGGTCGCGGCGCGCCTCGGCGGCGTCGTAGTCGCTCTGGGAAACGGCGCCGGTCTTTCGCAGATCCTCGATTCGCGAGAGGTCGCGCCGCGCCTCGCGCTGTTCGACCTCGGCCTGACGGAGGCGGGCCTCCCAGGCCTCGCGGTCGAGCCGGACCAGCACCTGGCCCGCCTTGACGCGGTCGCCCCGGTCGGCCTCGACGGCCACGATGCGGCCCGGCTTCTCCGCGGCCAGCGTCGCGGCGATGCGCGGCTCGATCCTCCCCGGAAGTTCGAGAACGTCGGTGAAGCCGTCGGCCCGCGCCATCCTCGTATGCACGGGGACGGGCTTGCGGGGCGCCTCCGCCAGCGGCGGCGGCGGCGGCGGCGCGAGAACGATGGCGCCCGCAATGGCCGCCGCGACGACGGCGACGAGGGTCCACAGGATCACCCCGGCCCGATGGCGGCGCCACCAGGACGCGGGCACGGGGGTCTCGGCGGCGGGATGGACGGGGGCGCCGTCCGCGGAAGGCAGGTCGCTCATTTTCGCTCCTCGGGGGCGGGCATCCGGGTCCGGCCGGTCGCGTAGGCGAGCCGGGCGGACGCGGCCAGGTGATCCCGCAGGGCCGCCGACCGCTGCAGCCGGGCCCGGCGGACGGCGAGATTCGTGTCGGTGAACTCCAGGTAGGTCGACAGCCCGGCGTCGAAGCGGGCCTTCGCGATCGCGAGGTTCCTCTCGGCCAGCTCGACCGTCCGGCGCGAGGATTCGACCGACGCCGACGCTTCGCGCAGCTCCAGGCAGGCCTGCTCCACCTCCAGCTCGATCCGGCGTTCCAGCTCCTCGAAGTCGGCCCGCGCCGTCGCGAGGGCGAGGGACTTCTCGCGCACCCGGCTCTCGCGCAGGAGACCGTCGAACAGGTTCCACTCCAGCGTGAGCCCCGCCTGCCAGCCCCAGTCCCAGCCATCCTCCGTGGCCGCAAACGACTCGGGATCGCGGCCGAGGTAGCTGCCGTGGATGCGTACGGAGGGGGCGTAGGCCCCCTGCTCCACCCGGACGTCCGCCGCGCGAAGGTCGATCGTCTTGCGCTGCTCCTCCAGTTCATGCCGCTCGCGCAGCGCGGACGCCCGGGCCGCCGCCGGATCGACGTCGACCGGGACATAGGACAGCTCGCCCTGGAGCGCGTAGTCCTCCTCGTCCAGCCGCGCGAGGTTCCGGAACGCCGCCCGGGCGACGCCCAGTTCCCGGCGCGCGGCGGCCAGCAGCGGAAGCTCGTTCGCCAGGCGGACGCGGGCGCTGAGCGCGTCGAACTCCGCCACTGCTCCGCGCCGGAACTTCTCGTCGGCCTGGTCGGCGAACTGGCGCAGCTGCTCGACCGTGTCCTCCTGGACGCGGACGGCCTCCCCGAGGAACAGGACGTGGTGGAACGCGACGGTGATGTCGCGGACAAGCGTCTCGCGCACGCGCGCCTCGGCCCGCTCCTTCTGGTCGCGGTAGGACTTCGCGGCCCGCATCGCGGCCTGCACGCTGCCGCCGTTGTAGATCAGCTGGCTGACCTCGAGCGACCCGCTGTAGTTGTCGAGCCGGCCGAACTCCATCCGCTGGCCGCCGAAATCGAACGCATCGAGCTCGTCGTAGCGGAGGTAGTCCGCCTTGGCCTTCAGTTCGGGCAGCACCTGCGCCCGCGTCTGCCCGATGACGGCCTCGGCGGACGCGCGGTCGCGCCCCGCGTTCTGCACCGCGACGCTGCGCTCGAGGCCGCGCCTCAGGCAGTCGTCCAGCGTGTATCGACGGGCCTCCGCCGGCGCCGGGGCGGCCGTCGCCGCCAGCGCCACCGCACCCGCCATCCCGACCGCCCACGCCGTCCTCATCGCGCCCCCGTTCTGCGCGGCTCCGGCGCCGGCTCGATCCTTTCCACGGCCGCCTTCATCGTCGCCAGGAAGCGCACGCGGTCCGAGGACCTCACCCCCTCGAACATCCGGGCGATGGTCCGCCGCCGCTCGCCGTGAAAGGCGCCCACCACCCTCCGGCCCTTCTCCGTCGCAACGGCGACAACCGCACGACGGTCGGTCGCCCCATGGCTGCGCCGGAGGAACCCGAGCCGCACCAGCCGGTCGACCACCCCCGTCACCGTCGGCCTCTTCATGTTGAACACCGCCGCGATCGCCCCCATCGTGCACGGCCCCGCCCCGGCGACGTAGTCGAGCACGGACAGCTGGGGCACCGTCAGGCGCCCCCGCGACAGCGCATTGCGCTCGCGCGCCAGCAACCCCCGGAGCAGCCGGGGCATCAGCCGGCCCACGGTGTCCGCGAACCCGGCCAGGCCATCATTGCTTTCGACTTGCGAACATTTCACGGTTCGAACTATAGGACGGCCCGGGCGCGGGGGCAAGCCACCCGGGCCCCGTCGCGGCCCCGGCCGGGCGGCGGCGGCAGACCCTTCCGCTTTGCGCTTGCATTTCGCGCCGGATTCCGGCATACGCGTCGCCTGCCCCGCGCGGCCCCGGCCGGGCGGGCCCGGCACATGAAACCAAGAGCTTTGATCGCACTGGAAGACGGCACCTGGTTCGAGGGCGAGGCGTTCGCCGGCTCGGGCGAGGTGTACGGCGAACTCGTGTTCAACACGTCGATGACCGGGTACCAGGAGATCCTGACGGATCCCTCGTACCACGGCCAGATCGTGACGCTGACCTATCCACTGATCGGCAACTACGGCATCAGCCCCGAGGACATGGAGTCCTGGCGGCCGCAGGCCGCGGCCCTGGTCGCCGGCGAGTGCAGCCGGATCCCCAGCAACTGGCGCTCCGCCATGTCGCTGCCGGCGTTCCTCGAGTCGAAGGGGCTCATCGGCGTGGACCACATCGACACGCGCGCGGTGACGCTCCACATCCGCTCCCGCGGCGCGATGAAATGCGTGCTGTCCACGACCGACACCGATCCGGACAGCCTGGTGGCCAAGGCCCGCGCCTCCACCGGCCTTGTCGGCCGAGACCTGGCCACCGAGGTGAGCTGCCCGGCCCGCTACACCTGGCCCGGCCCGCACGCGGCGTTGGAGCGTTTCTCGACGATCGCCTCGGACCGGCAGGCGTGGGACGGCCTCCTCGGCGCCGGGGCCTCCCCGCGGCGCTTCCGCATCGCCGTCCTCGACTGCGGCATCAAGCTGAACCAGCTCCGCCTGCTGGCCCGGCTCGGCTGCGCCCTCGAGGTCTTCCCGAACCGGACCGAGGCCGCGGAGATCCTCGAGTGGAAGCCGGACGGCATCTTCATCTCGAACGGCCCCGGCGACCCGGAGGGCGTCCCCCGGACCGTCACGACGATCCGGACGCTGATCGAGACCGGAACGCCGACCTTCGGCATCTGTTTCGGCCATCAACTGCTGGGGCTCGCCTTCGGCGGACGGACCTACAAGCTCAAGTTCGGCCACCGGGGCGCGAACCAGCCGGTGCTGAACCGGCGGACCGGCCAGGTCGAGATCACGTCGCAGAACCACGGGTTCGCCGTGGACATCCAGTCGCTCGATGCCGACCTTGTCGAGACCACCCACATCAATCTGAACGACCAGACGTCCGAGGGGATGGCCCACCGGAAGCTGCCGGTCTTCTCCGTCCAGTACCACCCCGAGGCCGCCCCCGGCCCGCACGACTCGACCTACCTCTTCCAGGAGTTCATCCGCGCCCTCGAGCGGCGGGGATAGGCCGGAGCCGGGGCGGAGGTCAGAGGGCGGCGCCCGAAACCTGGCGAGAGCCGTGGTCCGAGGTCCGAAGCCCGAGGTCCGAAGTCGGCTTCATCCCTTCATCCTTCGGCGCCGACGCTCATCCTTCCATCCTGGCTTCAGCCCAGCCGCGCGCGCAGCGCGGCGAGGGCGGCCGGGGCGCCGGTGTAGTGGATGCTCTCGATCCCGCAGGCGCGGGCGGCCGCGCAGTTGGCGGCCTGGTCATCGATGAAGAGACACTCGGCGGGATCCAAGCCGAGTCGTTCCAGCCCCAGGCGGAAGAACGCGGGATCGGGCTTCATGACCCCGAGTTCGTACGACAGGGCATGGCCGCGGTGGACCGCCATCTCCGGGAACGCCCCGTAGACCCACGGCACGTGCATTTCGCCGGTGTTGGAGAAGTACCAGACCTCCGCCCGGCCGGCCAGCGACCGCCAGAAGCGGATCATCGGTTCGTTGGCGGAGAAGACCGACCTCCAGATCTCCACGAAGTCCTCCTCGCCGCCTCGGAACCCGAGCTTGCGCCGGAAATGGCCGACGAACTCGGACCGCCCGATGCGTCCGCATTCGTAGTCCGCCAGGATCGGATCGTCGTAGAACGCCCTCAGCAGCCCGGCCGGACTGCGCACCGCCGCCTTCCAGCACGCGGCCGCCATCCGCAGCGCCGGCCCTGAGAAGTCCATGTTCAGGGTCACGACGCCGATGTCGGCGAGGAGGTGGTGGCGCGGAGACATGCGATCGGGTCAGGGGATGGAACGCGGTTCGCAGGTTCGAAGGTTCACAGGTTCGCGGGGGCTGGGTACTGGGTACTGGGTGCTGGGTACTGGGGTCTGGGTACTGGGGCCTGGGGGCGGGGCCTCGTTGGGCGTTCGACGTTCGATGTTGGATGCTCGGCGTTCGGCGCGCCGTCGCGCCGCTACGGGTTCATCCCGGGCCGCATCAGCCCCATCGTCTCGGGCAGGCCGAACATGAGGTTCATGTTCTGGAGGGCGTTCCCGGCCTGGCCCTTCACGAGGTTGTCGATGTGGGACACGATCCGGAGCGTCCGCGTGCGTTCGTCGACGTCGACGGTCAGGTTGCAGAAGTTGGACCCGCGGACGTGGATCGTCCCGACGGTCGCCTTCCGGTCGAAGATCCGGACGAACGGATGCTTCGCGTGGTAGGAGCGGTAGGCCTCGAAGACCTGCTCCGTCGTGACGCCGTCGAGCAGGTCGCCGTAGAGGCAGGACAGGATGCCCCGGCACATCGGCACGACCTGCGCCGTGAAGACGATCCGATGGTCGCGGCCCGAGATGCGCTTCAGCTCCGTCTCGACCTCGCACACGTGCTGGTGCCCGGCAAGCTTGTAGGCGTTCATGTTCTCGTAGCGCGCCGGGTAGTGGTAGGTTGCGCTGGGCTTCTTGCCGGCGCCGGAGATCGCGGTCTTGCAGTCCGCGATGACCCGGTCCGGCCGGATCAACCCGTGCTTCGCCGCGGGAGCAAGCCCGAGCAGCACGCTGACGGCGAAGCAGCCCGCGTTCGCGACGAGCCGCGCGTCGGCGTTGAGCCGGGGGTTCTCCAGTTCCGCCAGCCCGTAGACCGACTGGGGGAGCAGGTGCGGCGCCGCATGCTGGATCGGTTTGCCCGCGCGCTTCGCGTAGTCGTCGTAGGTGGCGACGTCGTTGAAGCGGAAGTCGCCGCTGAAGTCGATGATCTTTGCGCCGCGCTTCATCTCCTCCTCGGCGAACTTCATGCCGACGCCGTCGGGGGTCGCGAAGAAAACCACGTCGGCCGGCTCCCGCGCGCGCGGGTCGTCGTAGGACAGGATCGTGTCGTCACAGAACCCCTTCAGGTGCGGCCAGAGGTCGCTCATGGCGATCCCGACGTCCGCGGCGGCGGCCAGGGTCGTCACCCTGGCCTCCGGATGCCCCAGCAGGAACTCAACGATGCCGACCCCGCCATACCCCCCTGCCCCGACAACCTTCGCCCGAATCATGGTCCGCTCTCCTCCCGCGCCCACGGCGCGGACCCTCGAATCTACGGCCCGCACGGTTGAAAGACAACCGTTTCCACGTATGGTGGGCTCACAAGGCCGGGCCGAAGGCCCGCCCGGAGGGGCGAAGCATGACGACGGTGACATTCAAAGGGACGCCCGTTCGAATCGCAGGCGATCTGCCGAGCGTGGGACAGGCGGCGCCCCCGGTCCGCCTGACGGCGGCCGATCTGTCGGAGAAGGGGTTCGAGTCCTTCACCGGCAAGGTCAAGGTGCTGAGCATCGTACCGAGCCTCGACACCTCGGTCTGTGCGGTCTCGGCACGGAAGTTCAACGAGGCCGTTGCGCGCCTGCGCGACGTGGTCCTGCTCAACGTGTCGGCCGATCTGCCGTTCGCGCAGAAGCGGTTCTGCGATGCCGACGGGCTGGCGCACGTCGTGACGCTGTCCACGTTCCGCAACCCGGCGTTCGGCGAGGCCTACGGGGTCCGCATCGAGGAGGGTCCCCTCGCGGGACTTCTCGCGCGCGCCGTCCTCGTCCTCGACCGGGCGAACCGCGTCGTGCACGCCCAGCTCGTCCCCGAGATCGCGCAGGAACCCGACTACGCCGCCACGCTGGCGGCGGCCGAGAAGGCGGCGGGCTGATCCCCGTCACGGCACGGAGATCTGGGCCTTGCGGACGGCCGCGCAGTAGTCCAGCACGCCCTGGGCGATGGATCGCGCGATGCGGTCGCGGTAGACCGGATCCCCCAGCTTGAGGGCCTCGGCGCGGTTGGAGAGAAAGCCGCATTCCACGAGGGCCGCGGCGCAGGGGGCGTCCTTGAGGACGGCGAACCGCGCATGGCGGAGGCCCCGGTCCTCCGCGCCGGTGTCCCGCAGCATCCGCTTCTGGAGGGCGAAGCCGAGCACGGCGCTTGCCGCATCGTGCGAGTTGCCGCGCTGGGCCCGGTAGGAGGACGACGGGGCCTGGTCCCGCGTGTTGGTCGAGGCGGCGCCGGCCTTGGACAGGATGTAGGTCTCGATACCCTGCGCGTCGGAGTCCGGGCCGGAGTTGCAGTGGATGCTGACGAAGACATCCGGCGACCAGCGCGACGCGAGGGCGCAACGATCCTCCAGTTCCAGGAAGACGTCGTCCTCCCGGGTCATCAGCGTGCGGACATCGGCCCGCACCAGGAGGGCGCGGACCCGGCGGGCGATGTCGAGATTGGCGTCCTTCTCGACCAGTCCGGTCGCGGGGGCCTCCGCCCCGCCGTCCTTCCCGCCATGGCCTGCATCGATCACGACGACCGAGGCCCCGCGATTCCTGAGATGAAGATAGGACCGGAGGATCGGGTCGAGGGTGTTGTCCGCATCGAGCCGGTTGATGGCCCACCGGCCCCGGACGCGGGTGACCGGGTTCTGCAGCCAGACCTGGACGTCCATCATCGACATCTTGCGGCTGTCCGGCTCGAAGATCATGGAATGGTACGAACTCGACAGGACGACGTGGCCGTTGGCGCCCCCGGAGACGCGAAGGCCGTAGAGCCGGGCCATGTCGGACAGCCGCACGAACGACTGGCTCCCGAGCGGGACATAGGGGAGATTGCGCGGGGCGGCCGGGGCGACCGGACCGCACGCGGCTGCCAGCGCCAGGGCGGCCAGGGCGGCCCCTCCCCCCGGCGCGCCCTTCGGGCGCTGCCTTCGGTTACCCATCTGTCCTCGCTCGTGCATGAATGACCGCCGCCCGAAACCCTGCCGGCCGGGCGCGCGGGGACGAACCATATCCACGGGAGAGAAAGCGGTTGCAAGCCAAAAGATGCTGGAATAGCATGAGTTCATCTTCAATGAGACGCCGGGGGACCGCCTGCGGCTGGGGCCGCAGGGCGGAATTTTCCCCGTCCGGCGCATGACCGAGAAGGAGTCCTTTCATGGCGGAAGTGACGCTCGAGGAAGTCCCGCGCAAGATGCGCGAGGTGTTCGAGAAGGCCGTGTCCGCGATGGAACGCGGAAACACGGACTACGCGACCGACATGCTGATGGCCCTGCTGGACACGGAGCCCCGCCTGCTCCAGGCCCGCAAGCTGCTCCGCGCGGCCCAGATCAAGAAATTCCGGGAATCCGGCGGCGGCGCCGGGCGCCACCTGGTCTCCTCCCTCACGGGCATCGGCGGCGTCATGGCCGCATCGGCCAGCCTCAAGTCAAAGCCCCTCAAGGCATTGCAGGCCGCCGAGAAGCTGATGATGAAGGACCCGCTGAACAAGCAGTTCTACACGCTCCTGGCCAAGGCGGCGATCGCCGCCGAGTTGCCCGAGACGGCCATCCACACCCTCGAGGCGGCCCGCGAGGCGGAGCCGGACGACATCGAGTTGCTGTACTGGCTCGGCGGCCTCTACAAGGAAAACGGCATCACCGACAAGGCCCGCGAGTGTTTCGAGCGGATCGGCACCCTCCGCCCGAACGATCCCAAGGCGATCAAGGCGCTCAAGGACGCCCAGGCGATGGACACGATGAAGACCGGCCGCTGGACCGAGGCGGCGGGCGAGGTCGGCGGCTACCGGAAGGTGATGAAAAACGCCGAGGAGGCGCAGCGGCTCGAGCAGGAGGCCAAGGCGGTCAAGACCGCCAGCGACACCGACGCGCTCATCGCCGAGCTGCTCGCCAAGATCGAGCGGGAGCCGAACAACATCAACTACCGCCGGGCCCTGGCCGACCACTACGCGCGCGCCGAGCGGCTCGACGAGGCTCTCGCGACGCTGAGGGAAGCCGATCGCATCAGCGGCGGAGGCGACCCGCAGATCGACCGCGCGATCAGCAACCTGCGCATCAAGCAGTTCGACGCCAGCATCGCGGCGCTGCGGGCCGGCGGCGACGAGGCGGGCGCCCAGGCCGCGGAGCAGGAGAAGGACGCCTACCTGGTGAGCGATGCCGAGGAGCGCGTCAAGCGCTACCCGAACGACCTTCAGTTCAAGTTCGAGCTGGGGGCCCTGCTGTTCGAGCACGGCCAGTACCTGGAGGCGATCCAGCAGTTCCAGCAGTCGCAGCGGAACCCGCAGCGCCGCATCCGGTCGCTGTACTACCTGGCGCGGTGCTTCGAGCAGAAGGGCCAGTTCGACATCGCCGCGGAGCAGTTGGAGAAGGCCTCCTCCGAGCTGTCGGTCCTCGACAACACGAAGAAGGACATCATCTACGAACTGGGCGTCGTCTACGAGCAGATGGGGCAGCGCGAGAAGGCGGTCGACCTCTTCAAGCAGATCTACTCGGTCGACATCTCGTACCGCGACGTCGCCGAGCGCATCGAGAAGTCCTACAAGAAAGCCTGACGTGCAGGGATCGTCCGCGTCCCCCGTCCGGCTTGCCGCGGTCCTGTCCGTGGCGCTGGCCTGCGGGTGCCGGCCGCCGCCGGTCCCCGGCCCCGCGACGCGCGAGCCCGCGGGCGCGCCGGCGGCCGGGGAGTTCAGCGTCGCGACCTACAATCTCGCCCGGTACACGCTGGACGACCGCGACCGGGACGGGCAGCGGAACGATCCAAAACCCGCCGGCGAACGCGCGGCCCAGGCCTCGCTGCTGGCCCGGCTCCGCCCGGACGTGCTCGCCGTCCAGGAGATCGGCCCGGCGGAGGTGTTCGAGGGTCTCCGCGGCGACCTTCGCGCCGGGGGGCTCGAGTTCCCCCACGTGGAGCACGTGATCCGGCCCGGGTCGGACCTCGGCCTTGCGGTCTTCAGCCGCTTCCCGATCGTCGAGCGCACGCCCCGGATGGACGACACCTACCGCATCGGCGAGACGAACCTGCCCGTGCTGCGGGGCTTCGCCGACGTGGTCATCGAGCCGGCTCCCGGCTACCGGTTCCGGCTGATTGTCGCGCACCTCAAGTCCAAGGTCTACCATCCGCTCGGCCAGACCGAGATGCGCAGGAACGAGGCCCGCCTGCTCGCCAACCACGTCCGCAGGGCCTTGCGGGGCAACCCGGCGACGAACCTGCTGGTGGTCGGCGACCTGAACGATTCCCCCGACTCCGCGCCGCTCCACGAGATCCTCGGCAACGGATCCACCCGGCTGATCGACCTGCGCCCCGCCGATGTCGTCGGCGACGTATGGACGCACCAGGGGCGGGGCGTGGACATCTACAGCCGCATCGACTACGTGCTGGCCAGCCCGGGCATGGCCCTCGAGTTCGTGCGCGACCGCTCGCGTGCCGTCCGGGACCCCGCCGTGCCGGAGGCCTCGGATCACCGTCCCCTCTTCGCGGTCTTCACCGCCCGGGACACCGCGCCACCCCCCCGGGAACCCTCCCCGCCATGAACCCCGACCCGCCGTCTCCGGCTCCCGGCATGCCCATCCGCGCCGCGGTCTTCGACTTCGACGGAACCCTGTTCGACGCGACCGCGGCCATCGTGCATTCGTTCAACGCGGCGCTGGTCGCCCACGGCCGGCCGTCCCTCCCGCGCGAGGCCATTCTTCCATGGATTGGACGGCCTCTCTACGAGGTGTTCCCGGGCTTGGAACCCGATGCCGCAGGCGACCGGCTCGACGCCTACATCGAGGCCTATCGCCAGGCCTTCTGGCCCGTCGCCGTGAGTCACACCCGGCCGCTGCCCGGGCTGGCGGATTGCCTGGCCGCCCTGCGGGGCGGCGGGCTGAGGCTCGCGATCGCGACGCACCGCTCCGGGCGGGGCGCCGAGCAGATCCTGCAGGGCTTCGGCTTCCGCCGCTACTTCGACGCCATCGTGGCGCTGGAGCACATCACGAAGACGAAACCGGACCCGGAGCCGGTCCTGAAGGCGCTGGCCCAGGTCGGGGTCGACCCGGAGGCCGCCGCCATGGTGGGCGACACGCCCGACGACATGCGCGCGGGCCGTGCGGCGGGCGCCCTGGCGGTCGGCGTCACGACAGGAGCCCATTCGCGCGAGGCCCTGACGGAGGCCGGCGCCCACGCCGTGATCGAGACGCTGGCCGACCTGCCGGGACTGCTTCGCCCGGGCGCGTCGCCCGACGGCAGGGGAAACGTGGAAACGGACCGCTGACCGCGGGAGCCCCCGAATCATCCCCGGGACGACGATCGCGCATGCCGCCGGGCCGATCGAATCCCCGCGACCGGAACCGGGGGCCTACTCGCCGCGGGACGTGATCACGTCGTCGACCGTGTTCGACACGCCGTCGGGGCCCAACGAACGCAACTCGCAGGAATCATCCTTGAACTTCTGGTAGTAATACGCCTGATTCCACGGGTCCATGAACTCGATGACCGCGGTCGTTTCGTTGGTTCGCCACGACATGCGGTTCGTCAGGTCGGGGACGAACATCATGAGGTTCGTGAAGACGCGGGTCGTGATCTTCGCGGGATACCGCGTGTAGGTCGTGTTGTACCGGTCGAGGGCGGTCAGGATCATCTCCACCTGCGATCGCGCCTTGGTCCGGTCCGCGGAGCGGTTCGCGTAACCTGCCCCCGCCATGACGATGCCGACGAGGACGACGATGATGCCGATCACCGCCAGCAGTTCGATCAACGTGAAGGCCTGCTCGAATCTGTGTGTACGCCGCTTCATGCCGCACCTGTCCCGTTTCGCGCGCCTCCGCGCCTTCCCACCCACTATCGCGCCGCGGGGGGCCAAAGTAAAGCGGGCGAAGCGCCCGGTCGTCGGTCCCGTCACGGGGCCGCGGCGCCGCGGCGGATCCGGATGTCGTCCGGAGTATCGGTCACGCCGTCCGGTCCCGCGGACCACACCTCGCAGGCGCCGGGCCCCGCGGACTTGTAGCCGATGGGCCGGCCCCAGGGATCCGTGAAGGACAACCCCGGCGCGGCGTTGGTCAACTGCCCGATGACCGCCGCATGGGTGATCGACTCCGGATAACGCGCATTGCCAAGGCAGTAGAAGTCGAGGGCCGCGGCCATCGCCTCGACCTGCTTCCGGGCTTCGCGGCCTTCCGCCCCGCCCCCGCCGCCGCAGGCGGTCAGGCCGGTGGTAACGGCCAGCATCGCGGCCACGACCGGGCCCGCCTGGTAGATGAATCTCATGATGTGCTCCATGACTTCACTCTCGCGCCGGCGCGACGCGTTGTCCAGCGCGGACCGTCCGTCCCGTCAGGCCCCGGCCGCGGGCTGCGTCTTCCAGCGCCGGTGGATCCAGATCCACTGGCCGGGATGGGCACGGACCCAATCCTCGATCACCCGCGTATAGGCCTGGGTTGCGATTCGGATGCTGTCGGGCTGCAGATCCGGCGGCGGCGGCAGCGGGTCGAGGATCCGGATCGCATGGCGGCCGCCGTCCAGGCACTCGTCGAAAACGGGGATCACCGAGGCCCCGGACTTGCAGGCCAGGAAGGCCAGTCCGGGCGTGGTGCAGGCCGGGCGGCCGAAGAAGTCGACGAAGATGCCGTCGGCCTGCGTCATGTTCTGGTCGAACATGAACCCGAGCATCTCGTTCCGCCGGAGCGTGCGAAGGCAGTCGCGGAAGGACCCGTGGGCGGGCAGCGTCTTCATTCCGAAGCTCGTGCGCGTGACCCGGACATAGGCCTCGAAGGACGGGCTGCGGATCGTCTTGACGATGACCGTGAGGGGGAAGCCCAGCGGGCGGGCCAGCCGTCCCAGGAGATCCCACCCGCCCGTGTGGGCCGTGAGCACCAACGCGCCGCGGCCCCGGGCCAGTTCGGCATCGATGATCTCCCGGCCGTGGACCTCGACGCGCCCGTGAAGATAGGACTCCACGGTCTCCGGCATGAGCCACAGCGACTCGACCATCGTCCGGCCGAAGGTCGCGTACATCTCGCGCACGACGCCAGCCACCTCCGCCTCGCAGAGCCCCGGGAGGCTGCGGCGGATCGCGTCCGCGGACTCGGCCCGGCGGTGGCGGACGAGGGTGCCCATCACCCACCCCAGGCCGCGGCCGACCGACAGGGCCCGGTCGAGCGGCAGGCGTGAAACACCCCGGGACAGGGCCAGCAGCAGGCGCGTGCCCCGGGGCAGACCGGCGTCGCCGGCCGGCTGGTCCGCACCCGCCATGTCAACCGGCGGGCGCGGCTGCGGGCTGTTCGAAGACGAGGCGGTCGCCCTCGACGCGCACCTCGACGGCGTCGCCGGTCACACCGCCGCGCAGGATGTGTTCCGCCAGCGGGTCCTCGAGGTATCGCTGTACCGACCTGCGCATCGGCCGGGCGCCGAACTGCGGGTCGTGCCCCTTGGCGATCAGGAAATCGCGGGCCTCGGCCGACAGCTTCAGCTCGATCTTGCGGGCCGCGAGGCGCTGGCGGACCTTCTCGGTCTCGAGATCGAGGATGCGGATGAGATCCTCCCGCACGAGGGGCCGGAACACGATGATCTCGTCGATGCGGTTGATCAGCTCCGGCTTGAAGACCTTGCGCGACTCCTCGATCATCCGGCCCTTCAGCGCCGCGTAGTCGGCGGCCTCGTCGGTCCCGCCGAAGCCGAGTCCGCCGCCCTTGCGGAGGAATTCGGCCCCGAGGTTCGAGGTCATGATGATGATCGTGTTCTTGAACGAGACGGTGCGCCCGAGCCCGTCGGTCAGCTTCCCCTCCTCGAGGATCTGCAGCATCATGTGCATGACGTCCGGGTGGGCCTTCTCGACCTCGTCGAACAGCACGATCGAGTAGGGCCGGCGGCGGACCTTCTCCGTCAGCTGGCCGCCCTCCTCGTAGCCGACATAGCCCGGCGGCGAGCCCACGAGGCGCGAGGAGCTGAACTTCTCCATGTACTCCGACATGTCGATCTGGATCAGCGCGTCGGGATCGTTGAACATGAACTCGGCCAGCGCCTTCGCGAGCAGCGTCTTGCCGACCCCCGTGGGGCCGAGGAACGCGAACGACCCGATGGGGCGTCGCGGGTCCTTGAGGTCCGCGCGCGACCGGCGCAGGGCCTTGGAGATCGACGCCAGCGCCTCGGTCTGGCCGATGACCCGTTTCTCGAGCTCCTCCTCCATCCGGAGGAGCCGGGCCATGTCCTGCTCCTCCATCCGCGTGACCGGGATGCCGGTCCACTTGGCGATGACCGAGAGGATGTCGTCGGTGTCGACGGGCACGATGGTCCCGTCGCGGCTCTTGCGCCAGTCCTCGATGCGCCGGTCGAGCGACTCGCGTTGCTGACGCTCCTCGTCCCGCAGCCGGGCGGCCGCCTCGAAGTCCTGCTTCGCGATCGCCGCCTCCTTGTCGCGGCGCACCTGCTCGATGCGCGTCTCGATCCCCTTGAGGTCGGCCGGGCGCGTCATGGTGCGGATGCGGGCGCGGGCGCCGGCCTCGTCGATCACGTCGATCGCCTTGTCCGGAAGGAACCGGTCGGTCAGGTAGCGGGAGGACAGCTCGGCGGCGAGACGGAGGGCATCGTCGCTGAAGGTCGCGTGGTGATGCTGCTCGTACCGCGAGCGGAGGCCCTTGAGGATGAGGACGGTCTCCTCGACCGTCGGCTCGCGGACCGTGACGGTCTGGAAGCGGCGTTCCAGCGCGGCATCCTTCTCGACGAACTTGCGGTACTCGGCCAGCGTCGTCGCGCCGACGCACTGCAGTTCGCCGCGCGAGAGCGCCGGCTTGATGATGTTCGCGGCGTCCATCGCGCCCTCGGCGGACCCGGCGCCGACGAGCGTGTGAAGCTCGTCGATGAAGAGGATGACGTTCTTCACGCGGCGGATCTCGTCCATCACCGCCTTGAGGCGCTCCTCGAACTGGCCGCGGTACTTCGTGCCGGCGACCATCAGCGCGAGGTCGAGCGTGACCACCCGCTTCTCGCGCAGGAGTTCCGGCACGTCGCCCGACGCGATCGACTGGGCGAGGCCCTCGACGATGGCGGTCTTGCCGACGCCCGCCTCGCCGATCAGCACCGGGTTGTTCTTCGTGCGGCGGCAGAGGATCTGGACGACGCGCTCGATCTCCGCGCTCCGTCCGATCACCGGATCGAGCGCGTCCTTGGCGGCCAATTCCGTCAGGTCGCGGCCGAATGTGCTGAGCGCGGGCGTCTTGGACTTCCGGGCCTGGCCCGCCGCCGCCCCCTGCGCGCCGGCCCCTCCCGCGGCCGCCTCGCCGCCGGCCGACCCGGACGGCGCGCCGGCCCCCGGCTCGGGCGCCGGGGCGGCCCCGGGCTCGTAGTCGGGATCGAGTTCCTTCATGATCGCGACCCGCGCCTTCTCGAGGTCGATGTTGAGGTTTTTCAGGATGCGCGACGCGACCCCTTCGCCCTCGCGCAGGAGGCCAAGGAGGATGTGCTCGGTGCCGACGTAGGAATGGTTGAGCGCGCGCGCCTCGCTGCCCGCGAGCGCCAGGACCTTCTTCACACGGGGCGTGAACGGGATGTTGCCGATGGTCTTCGTCTCGGGACCGACGCCGACCGCCTTCTCGACCTCGAGCCGCAGCGTGTCGAGGTCGATCCCCATCTTCTGGAGGACGACGACGGCCACTCCCTGGCCCAGGGCCACGAGGCCCAGGAGCAGGTGCTCCGTCCCGACGTAGCCGTGGTTGAAGCGCTCGGCCTCCTGCTGGGCCAGCCGGAGAACCTGTTGCGCCCTGGGCGTGAAGTTGTTCATTCCTTCGTCTTCCTTCCGCGTCCGCGCCGGGGCGGGGGCCCCAGCCGTTCGCGAATCAACCGCGCACGGGCCTCGTCGCGCTCCCGGGGACCCAGCGGCCGGCCCGCGGCCCGCTGGATATGGGCGGGCTGGCTCAGAAGAAGCAGCGCATCGACCATCGCGCGATCCAAGCGGTCCACTATACCGAGCTCGATGCCCAGCCGCAAGGCGGACAGGTGCGAAAGGGTCTCGTTGGACGTCAACACATACGCGTTGGACAGGATGCCCAGCGCACGGCCGACGTGGTCGCGGACGACCGTCTCCCGGTTGCGCAGCAGTCTCGTCCGCGCATTCCGCTCGTGGTCGATGACCTCGCGCACCAGGCGGTCCAGATCGCCGACCAGATCCTCCTCCCGGGCCCCGAGGGTCATCTGGTTCGAGATCTGGAACATGTTCCCGACCGCCTCGGTCCCCTCCCCCCACAGGCCCCGCACCGCCAGGCCCAGCTTCTGGATGCCGTTGACGACCGGCGCCATCTCCTCCATCAGGACCAACCCGGGCACGTGCAGCATCACGCTGGCCCGGAGACCCGTCCCGACGTTGGTCGGACAGGCGGTCAGATACCCGAGATGCGGGGAGAAGGCGCAGGTGACCCGCTCCTCGAGCTCGCGGTCCAGGGCGTCCATCCGGGCCCAGGCCTCGTGCAGCCGGAGGCCGCATTCGAGGGACTGCATCCGCAGGTGGTCCTCCTCGTTGACCATCACGGCGAGGCGCTCGTCCGCCCGGAGGACGATCCCGCTGCCCCGGCCTTTCCGCGCGTGCTCCCGGCTCGCGAGGTGGCGCTCCACCAGGATCTGCCGGTCGAGCTCCGTCATCTCGTCGTTGCCCGCGGAGACGGAGGATTCCATCGCCGGCAGCGCGCGCAGCACCGGCTCGAGCATCCGCCAGACGCGGACGTTCGCGTCCTCGCCCGCCCATTCGGGAAAGGCGTGGCCCCGGAGGTTGCGCGCCAACCGGACCCGGCTGCTCGCGGCGATGCCGTCGTCCCCCGCGCCGCAGGCCCAGAGGTGGGGCTGCCGGATGATGTCGCCGACGTTCACGGCCGCCCCTCCCGGGGCCCGTCCGCCCCGGCCATCCGCCGCCGGAGCGCCTGGAGACGGTCGCGCAACCGGGCGGCCTCCTCGAACCGCTCCTCCGCCACGGCCCGGTCAAGCGCCTCCTGGACCGAAGCCGCCTCCTCGGCGGGCGGCACGCCCCCGGGCACGGCCCGGGGCGTCCGCCCGACGTGATGGTCCCGCCGGTGCATCTGCCGCAGGAGCGGCGCCAGTTCGGCGGCAAAGGCCGTGTAGCATTCGGGGCAGCCCAGCCGGCCGGTCTTGCGGAAGTC
>CAYODK010000076.1:0-22784 GCA_964402695.1 uncultured Verrucomicrobiota bacterium | reverse complement strand
TGGCCACGGGGAGCACGAACCGCGGCCGGTTCCGCCCGGGCAGGGCAACCCACCGCTCGCGGGACGCGCGGCGGTCCGGCAGGGTGCTCATGAGGTCACGTCGCCCGGCCGGCCGGGCCGGCCGGGCGTTCCCGTCCGGATCCCCTAGATGCGGCTGCCGTAGCAGGCGCTGCCGTAGATGGCGTCGTCGCCGAGGACGTCCGCGATCCGGAGGAGCTGGTTGTACTTGCAGATCCGGTCGGTGCGGCTCATCGAGCCGGTCTTGATCTGGCCGGCGTTGGTCGCGACCGCGATGTCGGCGATCGTGGCATCCTCGGTCTCGCCCGAACGGTGGCTGATGACGGCCGTGTAGCCGGCGCGCTTGGCCATCTCGATGGCGTCGAGCGTCTCGGTGAGCGTGCCGATCTGGTTGACCTTGACCAGGATGGAGTTCGCGACGCCCTTCTCGATCCCCTTCTTCAGGAACTTCGTGTTCGTGACGAAGAGGTCATCGCCGACGAGCTGGATCTTGTCGCCCAGCCGGTCGGTCATGAGCTTCCATCCGTCCCAGTCGCTCTCGGCCATGCCGTCCTCGATGCTGAGGATCGGGTAGTTCTCGACCCACTTCGCCCAGAAGTCGACCATCTGCTCCGGCGTCTTCTCGGACTTGTCGCTCTTCTTGAAGACGTATTTCTTCTTCTTCGCGTCGTAGAACTCGCTGGAGGCCGGGTCGAGGCAGATGAAGACATCCTTGCCCGCCTTGTAGCCGGCGGCGCCGATCGCCTCCATGACGGCGTCGAGCGCCGCCGTGTTGCTCGCGACGTTCGGGGCGAAGCCGCCCTCGTCGCCGACCGCGGTGCTCAGGCCCTGCTTCTTCAGCACGCCCTTCAGCGCGTGGAAGACCTCGGCGCCCATGCGAAGGCCCTCGGCGAAGGACTTCGCGCCCTTGGGCATGATCATGAATTCCTGCACATCCACCGGGGCGTCCGAGTGCGCGCCGCCGTTCATGACGTTCATCATCGGGACGGGGAGGACCTTCGCGTTCGTGCCGCCGATGTGGCGGAACAGCGGGACGCCCAGCATCGCCGCGGCAGCGTGCGCGTTGGCCAGCGAGACGCCGAGGATCGCGTTGGCGCCGAGTTTCGCCTTCGTCTCGGTGCCGTCCAGCTCGATCATCAGCTTGTCGAGGCCGGTCTGGTCGAGGGCGTCGAAGCCGAGCAGCTTGGGCGCGATGACCTCGTTGACGTTCTTGACGGCCTTGAGGACGCCCTTGCCCAGGAAGCGCTTCTTGTCGCCGTCGCGCAGTTCGATCGCCTCGTTCTCGCCGGTCGAGGCCCCCGAGGGGACCGCGGCGCGGCCGCTCGTGCCGTCGGCCAGCGTGACCTCGACCTCGACGGTCGGATTCCCGCGGGAATCGATGATTTCGCGTGCAAAGACATCCATGATCTCGGACATGTGCCTGCTCCTCCGGTTACGGTTTGCCAAGTGCCAAAGGCCGCATACTGTACCGCAGCCCGGGGCGCCCGTTCAAGCCGAAAGGCCGCCCGGCTTGATTTTTGGCCCCGCAGTTGAGAGGCTGGACGGGATTTTGCAGGAGACACCATGGGCCACACGATCGTACCCGCCGCCGAAGCGCTGCTGGACAAGGAAATCAGGGTCCTCGACCACGGGTTCGTGCGGCTGGTCGACTACATGGGCGGCGATGCGCGGATCGTCCAGACCGCCCGCGTCTCGTACGGCGCGGGCACGAAGACCGTCCGGGAGGACGCCGGGCTGATCGACTACCTCATGCGGCACCGCCACACCTCGCCGTTCGAGCACGTGGTTCTGGAATTTCACTGCAAGCTGCCGATTTTCGTCGCCCGGCAGTGGATCCGTCACCGCACGGCCCGGCTGAACGAGATCTCCGGGCGCTACAGCGTCATGGCCGACGAGTTCTACGTTCCGCCGCCCTCCCAGATCCGGAAGCAGTCGGCCGACAACAAGCAGGGACGCGACACTGCCGAGGTCCCGCGGGAGCTCCAGCGGCGTGTGCTGGATCTCCTGAAGGAGGAGCAGCACGCCTCCTACGCCACGTACCAGGCGCTGCTGAAGGACGATCTCGCGCGCGAACTGGCCCGGATCAACCTGCCCCTGTCGCTCTACACCGAGTGGTACTGGCAGATGGATCTCCACAACCTCTTCCACTTCCTCGCGTTGCGCATGGACCCGCACGCGCAGTGGGAGATCCGCCAGTACGCGGCGGCGATCGCGACGATCGCGCGGGCCGTCGCCCCGCTGGCCTACGAGTCGTTCGAGCGCCACGTCCTGCTCGGGGCCCGCCTGTCGGTGGATGAAATGGATGCCGTTCGCGCCCTTCTCCGGGGCGAGCCGAACCCGCTGACCGGGCGCCGCCTGGCCGAGTTCGAGGCCAAGCTGCGCGGACGGCCCGCGCCCGACGAACTGCCTCCCCCGCCGCCCCGCCCGACCCGCCGGGGTGCGGATGCCGTGCCGCGCGCGGAGGCCCCGGCGCCCGCGGCGGCGACCGCCGCCGAAGAACCGGTGGCGCCGGCCGCCGCGCCCGCCACGGTCCACGGATGGCGCACGCACTGGTCCTCCGAGGAGATCAACCAGCTTCCGCTCCGGCAGTACGAGGGGCCCGTCCGGATCGTCAAGGACGACGCCGACGTCCCGGACATGATGCGCGCCCTGCACCAGGAGCGCGTGCTCGGATTCGATACCGAGTCGCGCCCCGCCTTCCAGCGCGGACAGTCCTTCCCGGTCTCCCTGATCCAATTCGCCACGGTCGACACCGTCTACCTCGTCCAGATCCAGCAGTTGCAGAATCCCGAGCGGATCTGGACGGTCTTCGGCGCCGCCGACGTGATCAAGACCGGCGTGGCGATCCAGCACGACCTCCGCAAGCTCGGCGAGATGGCGGAGGTCACCCCCGCCGGATTCGTCGATCTCGCCGCCATCGCAACGAGGATGGGATTCAAGAAGACGGGCCTCCGCGGGCTGGCCGCCGCGATCCTCGGCATCCGCGTGTCGAAGGGCGCCCAGAGGTCCAACTGGGCCCGGGAGGAGTTGACCGAGGCGCAGATCCGCTACGCCGCCACCGACGCCTGGGTCGCCCGGGAGATCTACCTCGCCATCGCCGCCCGCGAGGATGCGAGCGCCTGAGCCGGACATGAGCGAGAAACGACAGGGCCTGCGGGGCCGCCTGGAGCGCGGCGTGCTGATCTTCGACGGCGCGATGGGGACCGAGATCTACAAGCGCCATTTCTTCGTCAACACGTGCTTCGACGCCCTGTGCCTCCACGCGCCGGACGTGATCCGCGAGATCCACCGCGCCTATGCCGAGGCCGGGGCCGACGTGCTGACGACGAACTCGTTCGGCGCGAACGCGAACAAGCTCGCCGCCTTCGGCCTGGTCGACCGCATGCGGGACATCAACGAGGCCGCCGTCCGGCTGGCGCGCGAATGCGCCGGAGAGGACCGGCTCGTGGCGGGATCCGCGGGGCCCGTGGGCGAGCGCCCGTTCGGACAGGAACTCCCCGAGGAGCAGATGACCGGGATCCTCGCCGACCAGGTCCGGACGCTCGCCGGGGCGGGGGCGGACTTCATCCTCTTCGAGACCCTTCCGTCGCGGGTGGATGTCGAACGCGCCTGCCGTGCCATGGCCTCGCTCCCGGACGTGCCGTACGTCGTCAGCGTCATCGTCGACCGGGCCGGCGAGACGGCCAACGGCGAGCCGCTGGCCCGCCTGCTCGAGCCGGTCCGCGGGGCGGCGCACCGGCCGGTCGCCATCGGGCTCAACTGCGGCCAGGGACCCGAGAGCAGCCTCTCCGCGCTGGAGACCCTCCTGGCGGCGACCGATCTGCCCGTGATTGTCCAGCCGAACGCCGGCGTGCCGAAGCCGGTCGACGGACGGCTGATCTACATGACCAGCCCGGAGTACCTCACGACCTACGCGCTGCGGTTCGTGCAGCTCGGGGCGCGCGCGGTCGGCGGCTGCTGCGGGACGACGCCGGACCATATCCGCGACATCGCCCGGAGCATCCGGCCGCTGTCCGGAGCGCAGGCGGCGCACCGGATGCTCGCGGCCGCGCCGTCGGTCGACCTCGCCCCCCGTCCGCCGGCGGCCGGCAAGTCGCGCTTCGCCTCGAAGCTCGCGGCCGGGACCTGGGTGACGTCGGTCGAGATCACGCCGCCGCGAGGATGGAACCTGGCGGCCACCGTTGCGGGGGCGCGCGCCTGCCGCGAGGCCGGGGTGGATGCCATCAACATCCCCGACGGGCCGCGCGCGAGCGCGCGCCTCTCGCCGCTGATCACCGCGCAGGCGATCGAACGCGACGCCGGAATCGAGGCCATCCTCCACTTCTGCTGCCGCGACAAGAGCCTGATCGGCATGCAGGCGGACCTGCTCGGCTGCGCGGCGGCGGGCATCCACAACATCCTCTTCATCACCGGCGATCCGCCGAAGCTCGGCGATTTCCCGTTCTCGACCGCCGTGTTCGACGCGGATTCGGTGGCCATGGCCCGCATCCAGGATCGCATGAACCGCGGGGTCGACATCGGCGGCAAGCCGCTCGACCCGCCGACGTCGGTCCTGATCGGCGTCGGGGCGGATCCGAACGCGATCGACATGAAGCGGGAGCTGCGGCGCACGCGCGAGAAGGTCGAGGCGGGCGCCGAGTTCGTCATCACGCAGCCCGTCTTCGCCGTCGACCCGCTGCTGCGGTTCCTGGAGGCCGTCGCCGGCCTGAAGGTGCCGGTCATCGCCGGGATCTGGCCGCTGTCGAGCCTGCGCAACGCGGAGTTCATGCGCAACGAGGTGCCGGGCGTGGTCGTGCCCGACGAGGTCATGCGGCGCATGGCCGCCGCGCCGGGCCGGGAGGAGCAGCGGCAGGCCGGCATCGCGATCGCGCGCGAGTCGGTCCGCAGGCTGCGGCGCGAGGTCGCGGGCATCCAGGTCAGCGCGCCCTTCGGCAACGTCGCCACCGCGATGGCCGTGCTGGCGGGGGGCGCGGATTCGGTTTGACCCGGATCGGGCGGAGAACCATGCTTGGACCGTGCGGGGATTCGGAAGGAGCGTAATCGCATGAATGTCGTGGCCGTGATCATGGGGGGCGGGGCGGGGACGCGACTGCAGCCGCTGACGCGCGACCGCGCGAAGCCGGCCGTGCCGATCGCCGGCAAGTACCGGCTGGTCGACATCCCCATCAGCAACTGCATCAACAGCCACCTCCGGAAGATCTACCTGCTGACGCAGTACAACAGCGTCTCCCTGCACGAGCACGTTGCGAACACCTACCAGTTCGACCAGTTCCACCGCGGGTTCGTCCGCATCCTCGCCGCGCAGCAGACGCCCGACTCGGAATCGTGGTACGCCGGCACCGCGGACGCCGTCCGCAAGTCGTTCCGGTACTTCATGGACGAGACGCCGGACCTGATCGTGATCCTCTCCGGCGACCAGCTCTACCGCATGGACTTCCGGAAGGTCATCGAGCAGCACATCGCCAATCGCGCGGACGTGACGATCGCAACCAAGCCGGTCCCGCGCGCCGAGGCGGGCTCCCTGGGCATCATGCACGTCGGGGACGGCAACCGGATCATCCGGTTCGTCGAGAAGCCGGGCAACACCCCGCAGCTCGACGAACTCCGCGCCCCCATGTACAGCGAGGAGCGCTACCTCGCCAGCATGGGCATCTACATCTTCAACCGGAAGATCCTCGAGGGACTGCTCGGCAATCCGAAGCTCGCGGATTTCGGAAAGCACATCATCCCGGACGCGATCGACAAGTTCAACGTCTGCAGCTTCATCTTCGACGGCTACTGGAAGGATATCGGGACCATCGGGTCCTTCTGGGAGGCGAACCTGGAGCTGACGGCGCCCTGCCCCCCGTTCACGTTCTACGATCCCCAGTCGCCGGTGTTCACGCACATGCGCTACCTGCCGGCGACCAAGATCAACTGCTGCGACCTGAACCGCACGCTGCTCGCGGAGGGCTGCATCATCAGCGGCCACCGCATCCTCCACTCCATCGTCGGCGTCCGCGCGACCGTGGGCGAGGGGACGGTCATCGAACACTCGATCCTCATGGGCTCCGATTTCTTCGATTTCGAGCGCCCGGTCGACCAGGGCCCGCCGGTGGGGATCGGCCGCGACTGCTTCATCCGGAACGCGATCGTCGACAAGAACGCCCGGATCGGCGACGGCGTCTACATCACGCCCGACGGCAAGGCGGACGACACCGTGACGCCGCTCTACACCGTGCGCGACGGCGTGATCGTGATCCCGAAGAACGCCGTCATCCCCCCGGGGACAAGGCTGTAGGAATGGACCGCATCCTCATCCGGGATCTCGCGCTGCGCTGCATCATCGGGATCTACCCGGAGGAGAGGCGCGCGAAGCAGGACGTGATCGTCAACCTGGCGATCGTGTCGGATTTCCGCCGCGCCGCCCGGACGGATGCGATCGGGGATGCCGTCGACTACAAGCAGATCAAGAAGGGCGTCATCGATCTCGTCGAGTCGAGTTCCTTCGGCCTCGTCGAGACCCTGGCCTCGCGCATCGCCGACCTCTGCCTGGGGCACGCCGGCGTCCGGCGGATCACCGTCACCGTCGACAAGCCCGGCGCCCTGCGCTTCGCCCGGAGCGTGGCCGTCGAGGTCACGCGGTCGCGTTCGCGCGCGAAGACCCGGAGAGGGACGCCCCCGTAGCCCGCTCAGTGGGCGGCCCGGTTGACCAGCGTCAGGAACTCGTTCCGCGTCGCGTTGGAGTTGTGGAAGCTGCCGAGCATCGCGGAGGTCACCATCAGCGAGTTCTGCTTCTCCACGCCGCGCATCATCATGCAGAGGTGCCGGGCCTCGACGACGACCCCGACGCCCTCCGGCTCGAGGCGGTCCATCACGAGGCGGGCGATCTGGTGGGTCAGGCGCTCCTGGATCTGCAGGCGCCGGGCGTAGATCTCCGCGATGCGGGCGAGCTTGCTGACGCCGATCACCTTCCCGCGGGGGATGTAGCCGATGTGGCAGCGCCCGAAGAACGGAAGCATGTGGTGCTCGCAGAGGCTGTAGATCTCGATGTCCTTGACGATCACCATGTGGTTCGCCTCGGTCGAGTAGATCGCCCCGTTGATGACGGCGTCGATGTCCTCCCGGTAGCCCTTCGTCAGGAACTCGTACGCCCGGGCCACGCGGTGCGGCGTCTTCTCCAGCCCCTCGCGGTCCGGATCCTCGCCCAGTGTCGCCAGCATCTGTCGGATGAGCTTCTCCATGGTCCCGTCTCCCCGGCGGCCGGGCCGCGCACCCGCAAGCCTACGGCCCCGGGCGGCGAATGCAAAGGCGGATTGAGGGATCCCCGTCACACCGTCTCGGGGCCGGCGGTCTCGCGCAGCATGCGGAGAATGACGACGAGGACGACGAGGCTGGCGATGCCGACGCCCCCGGTGACCAGGGTCCGGCGCAGCCTGTCCCCGGGTCCCCGGGGTTTGTGCAGCGGATTGGCCTCGCGCGCGCCGAGGGGGAGCTTGGGGGCGCCGAGGATGTCGCGGTCCGACGTGCGCCGGGCCAGGTCGAAGGTGGGAGGAAGCACCTCGTCGGCGCCGTAGAGCAGCCGCGCCCGGCCCCCGTCCCGCGATTCGAAGACGATCCAGCGGGGACGGGCGGAGGCGACAACCTGCAGGTCGGCGAGCGGCGCGTCGTCCCCCTGGTGGATGTCGATCCGCCAGTACCGTCCCCGGGCCTTCATCTCGATCCGGTCCTGGCGGTTGGACGCGATCTGCTGGATCTGGCCCGACCCGACGCGCTCCCAGCGTCCGGTCGCGTCGTTCCGGGTGAGGATCGCGACCGGCCGGACGTACTCGCCGGACCCGGCGACCGCGATCTGGTCGACGGGCTGGTTGCGGCTGCCGGTGTCGAAGGCGACCGACTGCCATCCGCGCGTCCGGTCGGCCTCCGCAAGGTCGGCCGGCGCCCAGTCGACCGGGACCAGGGGGACGGGTGGGTGGCCCGCCTGCAGGACGTCGACGGTGCCGACGCGGACCGGGTCGTCGGGGAGGCGCGGATCGGCATGGACGCGGACCTGGAGGCGGCGGAAATCCGACGGGGAGTACGTCACGAGATCGTGTTCGACGCGAACCGTCTGCCGGTGCCGCACGATGTACCCGGCGCCGAGGGACGCCCAGACCACGCCGTCGTCGCTGCCGAGGACCTCGACCTTGCGGATCCACTCGTCGCCCTCCGCCGCGATGCGCACGGCGTTGTGCGTGATCCGCTCCGCCGCGCCGGAGGGGAACAGGATGTCGATCCGGGCGTGGCGCGTGGGCGCGTCGACGACCGACCGGTTGAGCGTCTGCACGGGGACCGCCACCCGCGCCGGCGGCTGGGCCGGCGACGTGAACAGGAAGAACGGAAGCATGCGCCCGCCGGCATCGACCACGCGCAGATCGCGGTCGGGCCGGCCCCGGCAGCCGTCGAAGACGGCGCCGGGCGCAAGGACCCGGTAGAGTTGGTTGGGATCCAACTCGGCATCGATCGGCTGGACCCACTCGAAGTCCGACGCCGCCGGCGCGCCGCCAGGACTGGCGGATGCTCCTGCGCGGGCGAGCGGGGCGGCCGCGGCCAGCGCGACGAGAACCGCTGCATGGGCCGCGGTCATGGGGTCTTCTCCGCAGCGGCCGGCGCGAGGAATGCGGGCGCGATGCGCTGGTAGAGCCAGGAGAGCGCGAGCAGCACGACGCCCGTGACGAGGAAGGCGGCCACCCGGTGCAGGCCGCGGAGCTCCGCTAGATCGACGATGAACACCTTGACGACCGTGACCGCGAAGACGACCAGCGCGAGCCACCGCAGGTGCGTGCGCCGCAGGGCCAGGCCGGCCGCGATGAGCGCGAAGGCCGCGACGGCCCACCAGATCGTCACGAGCGCAGAGTCCCACCCGCGCGGCAGGCGCACGAACTCCATCGTGACCGCCAGCAGGGCGGCGAGCAGCGCCGCGGTCTCCGTCGCGACCGCGCGTCCGCCGGTCCGGTTTCCCAGGCCGGGGGCGGAGGCCGCGACGATCGCCGCCAGCGTGCCGATCTGGGCCCAGAAGACCGGGTTCGCGAACCGGCGCGGCGCGCGGGAGGCGTCCCACGTCGCCGGCAGGTCCACCAGCGCGAGCTTCGCGCAGGCCGAAAGGAGCAGGACCGTGCCGAGCCCCGCCAGCGGGCGCGGGTCGCCGTCGCGCACGAGCCGGGCGATCACGAGTCCCGCGATCGCCATCGCGGCGGTCGTCAGGATCGCACCGGACGGGTTCTCCAGCCCGCGCAGCCAGATCACGTCGACGAAGACCGCCGCGACGAGGCCGCAGGTCATGACGATCCAGCCCGCGTCCCGCGGCGGGCGCGGGGCGGGCGCGTCCTCGCTGGACGTCGCCTCCAGGAAGCGTCCCTGCAGCCCGAACGCCACCGCGGCGAGGAGGCTCACCGCGAAGCGTCCGTTGAGGAAGAGCGCCGGGTGGGTGTCGTAGAGCGTGAGGTCGAAGAACAGCGACTTGACCAGGCCGATCGCGCCGAGGATGGCCGCCGCGACGCGCAGCAGCGGAACGCGCGCGCGGCCGGCGAACCACGCCACGAGCACGCCCTCGAGAGCCCAGCCGGCCGAGACCCATGCGCCGTCGAGCTGCGCGGGCAGCGCGAGGCTCGCGAACGTCAACGCGCCGAGCAGGAACGAGACCGCGTCCCACGTGAACCGCGGCAGCCGGTTGCGCGCGAAGGCGGCGAGCGTGGCGAGCAGCGCGGCCTCGGCGACGAACGTCGCGCCGATCCAGTCGTCCAGCTTGGCATCGTGCAGGGTCCCGTAGGTCGCCAGCAGGAGGAGCAGGGTGCCGAGGACCGTCCGCACCTGGTCCAGCGCGCGTCCCGACGGCTCCGTCTCTCGCACGAGCTTCAGGAGGTTCAGCGCCGCGAACTGCCCGAAGAAGAGCAGGGCGAACCCGAGTCGCGCGGCCCAGCGGTCCGCGCCGAGGCCGGCCAGGTGGTTGCCGATCGCGGCGAGAAACGTCAGCCACGTCAGGACGAAGGCCGCGTTGTAGAGCCATTGCCAGCGCCGCTTGAGGCCGAGCAGGATCACCGGCACGTTGACGCCCGCCGCGAAGGTCAGCAGGAAGAGGCCGTTGGGCGAGTCGGTCCGGACGATCGCGGGGGCCACGAACGCGCCGAAGAGCGCCATCAGCGCGACGAACTGGCTGTTGTAGAGCGCGGCCAGGGCCAGCACGGCGCCGGCGGTCACGGACAGGGCCGCGATCGTCGCGAGGGGGCCGATCAGCCGGTACATCCCGCCCGCCGCGTAGACGCTGAAGTAGAACAGTGCAGCGCCGCCGCCGGTCATCACGCGGGCGAAAAGCGCGTGTCGGGGGCTTGTCCGGCCGACGCGGTGGCCGAGCCCGACCAGCGTCGCCCCGGCCAGGAGCCCGAGCGTCACGCGCAGCGAGGGGCCGATCCACGCATGCTGGATTGCGTAGGCGACGAAGAACGCGACGCCGAGCACGACCGCGGCGATGCCGATGAAACCGGAGATCCGGCCGCCAAGCTGCGTTTCGAGGCTTGCGCGCGGCGGCCCGGGCATGGGCGGCGGAGCGGGCGTCGCCTCCACGGCGGGTCGAGGTGGGGCGGCTTGCGGCGGCAGGGGCGGCGGCAGCGGTGCGGCCGCCGGCATGACCGCGGGGGTTGCCACGGCGGGGGCGGGTGCGACGGCCGGCGGCTCGGTGCGCGGCGCGACGGGTTCCGGCGCGCGCGCGGGCGATCCCAGTCGCTGTTGGAGGTCCAGCAGGTCCCGGCGCAGGCGGCCGGTCTGGACCAGCGCGACGATGGAAAGCACCAGCGGCGCGCCGAAAAGGAGAAACCCGATCAGCAGGAACGGAAGGGCCTCGCTCATGGGGGCAATCTACGCCCGGCCGGACCCGAAATCGAGCGGAGTCGCGGCAAGCGAAGGGTTCGGGCGCAAGGCCGGCCGCGACGACCCGTCGCGGCTACAGAAGACGACCGCTTGGTGGCAGGGCCGCTGTAGCCGCGACCGGCCTGTCCCGCCGTAGCGTCTGCGCGGAGGCGGTTGGTCGCGGCCATGCGCACGCGGGAGCAGTGCCGGCCGTCAGCCGTACCACTCACGCTTCCGGCTCTTGACCTTGGCGAGCGTGTCGATCGCGATGTTCACGTCCTTGACGATCTGGAAATCGAACATGCCGACGCAGATGAAGTCCGCCCCGTTCTCGAAGGCCCAGCGGAAGCCGTCCTCCGGGCGGATGGCGCCGGCCGCGAGCACCTTGAAGCCCATCACCGGCACCTTGGCCTGGGCGACGAACTCGGCCGAGCGTTCGGGGTCGAGGCACCACATGTTGTCGTGGAACTTGTCGTGCTCGGGGTTCCTCTTGCCATCCACCTCGAACTGCACCCGGTTGGCCCTGGGATGGGCGGACCAGTAGCGGTCGTGGTGCATCGTCTTCATGTAGTAGTCGGGGATGATGCCGGCGTCGCGGGTGCGGAAGAGCGTATCCTCGGAGTGCGCGCCCAGGCCGGCGACATACCCCTGCTTGCGGATGTGATCGAGCATCTTCGCGATGGCGTCCATCTTGCCGTCGCGCACGAGCCAGTCGCCGTGGTTGCCCTGGATCTGGATGATGTCGACGCCGTGGTCGATGGCCCGGTCGATGTTGGCGAAAAGGCCCTCCTTCTCGTCCCCCGGATGGATCTGGCTGATGACCTTGATCCGGCTTCCGGTCAGCTTCTTGTACTTCGCGAGCACGGGATTCGACGGGAAGCCGATGTTGATCGTGTTGATCCCCGCGCGCTCGGCGAGCATCAGCGTCTCGAAGATCCTCGGCTCGGTATTGTAGGCCTTGAAGAGGGAGGATGCGTAGAGCAGGTCCCGCGCGTGGGCCCAGCCGCCGATCAGGTTGCCGCCGAGCACGAGCCGGCTGATCTCCTGGTTCTTGATCTTCCCCTTCGGCAGCTCGCCCTTGAGTTCGCGGATGTCGACCGCCCCGACCTTGATCGTCGCGCCGGAGACGACGTCGACGCCGTACGCGCGCTTGTGCCGCGCCGCGGCCCAGCCGAAGAGGCCCAGCACCGGGAGCGACGCGAGGTTCTTCAGCAGGTCGCGACGCCCGTCCGCCGCCGGCGGGGCGTCCGCCGCGCCGGCCTTTCCCAGGATGCCCGGCAGCAACCGGTCGAGGCCGTACCCGGTGTCGCGGAGGAAGACGAACACGAGCATCACCGCCGCCTCGATCAACTGGGCGTTGACGATGAACACGCCCGGCTGGTTGTGGATGGCGAGCGACGAACCGAACGGCGGGTAGGCGAAGTAGTAGAGCGCCAGCATCAGGGCGCCCGCGCCCGAGGCGAAGCGGACCACGATGCCGACGGAGAGCGCCAGGCCGATCGCCGTCAGCCCGTACATGTTCAGCAGGTCGATCGCCTTCAGCAACCCGGGCGAGGCGGCCAGAGCGTGGTAGAAGCCGGCGAAGGGACCGGTCGCCTGGGCGAGGTAATCCGAGGCGGTCCACCCCTTCTGCAGCAGTTTCGACACGCCCTCGTACAGGAAGTGCCATCCGACGGCCACGCGCAGCACGGTGACGAAGAGGGGCTTCAGGTCCCGACCCGGTTGCATCTTCATATCGCGCCAAGTTGCCACAGGAGGGCCGCAAAGGCAACGGGCGAGCGATTGAAAACAACCTCCGTTTGACAAGCACCTTGCGCGAGGCTAGCTTCCGCGGCCTTCCGGCCGCGCAGACCGCGTGCGGCCGCGGCCCAAGGGTCCGTATGGCGGGCGGCATACGCGGAGAACGGATATGCACCATGATCGGCGGGGCACGTGCGGATCAACCGGTTGGTTGCATGGCAGTGCATGGGCGATCGTGATGGTTGGTTTGCACGGGATGGCCATCTGGGGACGGGCTGCCTCGGGTCAGGTTCTGGCGATCACCAATCCGGCGCCGGCGGCGAGCGACTTCTTTGGTTCTGCGATCGCGGCGATGGGAACCGACAGGCTGATCGTCGGAGCGACGGGAGACGACTCGGTCTCGACGAATGCGGGTTCCGCCTACCTGATCGGGACGAACGGGCAGGTGATGGCGGTGTTCACGAATCCCGCCCCGGCGATCTC
The DNA here is from genome assembly GCA_964402695.1 of uncultured Verrucomicrobiota bacterium. GTDB lineage: Bacteria > Verrucomicrobiota > Kiritimatiellia > PWTM01 > PWTM01 > VGWF01. Next base: position 9,683 of record CAYODK010000076.1, on the reverse strand, counting down.
GCAGAGTTTCGGCGGTTCGGTGGCCGGAGTGGGCGCCCATGCCGTCATCATTGCAGACTCAGCCAACGATGCGCTGGCGACGAACGCAGGTGTCGTGCATCTCTTTACCCTCGATGGCAGGCACCTTCGCACCTTCCAGAGCCCGTCTCCGGCCGACTTCGAGTGGTTCGGTTCCGCCGTGGCGGCGGTGGGAACCGATCGGTTCCTTGTCGGCGCCAGGGGCAACAGCGCCCAGGCGAACTCCGCGGGGGCGGTCTACCTGTTTCATACCAATGGTTCCCTGATCCGGACGATCGCCAACCCGTCTTCCGCTTCGGGCGACCTCTTCGGCATTGCGGTGGCCGCGATGGGCGATGACCGACTGATCGTCGGCACCCTGAACGCCGACAAGGCCTATCTCTTCTCCACGTCGGGCGTGCGGCTGGCGACCTTCACGAATCCCGCACCGGGCAGCCATGACTTCTTCGGCGGTGCCGTGGCCGCCGTGGGCATCGAGGGGGTGCTCGTCGGTGCGGAAGGGGATGACTCGGGCGTGCCCGGCGCGGGCGCGGCCTACCTCTTCAGCACCAATGGAACGCTGCAGCGCACCTTCCTCAGGCCCGGGGCGGCCATGGACGCGGCCTTCGGATGCGCGGTGGCGGGGGTGGGGGCCGACCATGTGCTGATCGGGGCGTATGCCGATGACGCGGGTGCGACCGAGGCGGGTGCCGCCTATCTCTTTGGCATCGATGGCACGCTTCGGCATGCGTTCACCAATCCGGCGCCCGGGTCCGGGGACTGGTTTGGCATCAACGTGGCGCCCATCGGCACCCACCGTGTGGCGATCGGCGCGCACTTCGACAATGCCGGTGCGTCGGATGCCGGGACGGTCTACCTTTTCGATACGGCGGTGCCTCCCATCGTGGAGACGGGGCCGTCGGACGCGACGGTTCCGGCGGGCGCCGATGCCGTTTTCGCGGTGTCGGCCGGCGGCACGCTCCCCCTGCAGTACCAGTGGCAGTTCAATCTCGAGGACATTCCGGGTGCCACCAACCCGGCGCACACGGTCACGGATGTCGAGGCCGCGTCGCTCGGGTACTACCGCGTCGTTGTGAGCAACCAGCATGGGAGGGTGGTCAGCCGCGAGGCTGCGCTCGGACTCACCGAGCCCGTGTTTGCCGACGACTTCGAGGGTGGAACGCTCAGCAACTGGTGGGTGTACGCATCAACCCCCCTGGCTGTCGCAACCCCCGGGAACCGGGTTCCCGAGGAGGGGCAGTATTCGGCGGTCTTCACCAGCAACGTCTCCCGAATGCACCGGAATCTTGTCGCCGATCTCGGCGGGCAGGAGCTGTCAGGACACAGCCGCGTCACGTTCTGGATGTTCCAGACGGGCACCACGACGCGCAGCTTCTGCGAGGTGCGCGGTTACGCGGGAGGATCCGGCATCGGCAATACCAACGGGGCCGCGGCCGCGCCGGACGGCAGCCTGGAGCAGCTCCTGGCCCTGGGCATCTACAACTCCGTGACCCTGCCGGGCGAGATCCACAATCCGTCGAAGTACCAGGGACGGGTGAAGCTCGATACCGATCCCGTCATCCACTGGTTCAACCTCGACGGCCCCGGCTCGCCCAACCGGTCGGGCGGCTGGCACAAGTTCCAGGTCGAGCGGCTGGCGGACGGGTCGACCGTGCGCTTCCTGGTGGATGACGTTCTGTGCCGCACGTTCACGAACGTCGCGGTCCAGAGCTGGGACACCCTGGTCATGGGCGGAGGGCTCAGCGTCGCGACCAACGGTCTGGTGGACGGATGGCTGGTGGAGCGTTTCCTTGCGCTGCCCGTCATCACGGCGCAGCCCGTCAGTCGCACGAACGCCGCCGGCTCCGCGGTGAGCTTCCAGGTGACGGCCACGGGAACGAACCTGACGTACCGATGGCGGCGGAACGGTGAGAACCTGTCGGACGGCGGCGGCGTCTCCGGCGCCACCACGGCGGAACTGACGCTGAGCGGGGTTCAGGCTTCGACCGGGGGCGACTACTCGGTGATCGTCATCGGATCCGGCGGCCCGGTCTCCAGCAGCAACGCCATACTGCGCGTGGTCGATGACTCCGCAACCGTGAACGCGCCGGCCCATGTGAGCGGACAGGGCCATCGATTCGAGATCGGCGGAGTCCCGGGCGTGCACTACATCGTGGAGGCCACCACGAATCTCGCAGACGCGAACTGGGCTCCGCTCGTCACCAATCCGGCGCCGTTCATCTTCCTGGACGTCCATGGGGCCGATCATCCCCAGCGCTTCTACCGGGTGGTCGAGCGCCCCTGATCGTTCCGGTACGCCGCAGCCCCGAGAGGCCCAAACCGGTGGCCCGGTGGAATTGCCCGCGCACCGCTCCTGCGGCTCACGACGGGCAGCGGGCGATGACCCAGCCGATGCGGTAGGTGGCGGGAACGCCGCCCTCGGCGAGGCGGAAGCGGCGCTCGTATTCGGAGGTGAGCGCGGCCAATTCGCGGCGGTTCAGGGGAGTGGCCGGACGGTACAGCAGTCCGCCGGTGAGGCCCTGGTCGTGGATGCAGCGGAGGCACTCCGGGGCGGACTCGTGCCGCGTCTGGAGGTCGTAGGCCCCGTCGCTGAGGCGCTGGAGGCCGAGTTGGTCGATCGCGAGGGTCAGGTCCGCCAGTTGCGGCATGGCGCGGCGGACCGGCTTGCCCGGCGCGACGGTCTCGCGGCTGGCGTGGAGTTCGCCGAGCGTGCCGTCGAGCATCAGCGAGATGGCGAGCATGCCCTCCGGCGCCGTGCACGAGGCGAGGTTCCTTACGGCGTCTTCCAGTGATGCCGCCCAGTGGAGCGACGAACTGCTGACGACCAGCGGGTAGGGCAGGACGGGCATGAAGTGCACGAAGTCCGCATGAATCAAGCGGATGGATGTGGAGGGGACCTGGAGACGGGCGGCCTCGAGCATGGCCTCGGAGATGTCGAAGGCGTCGACGCGCGACCGCGGGAACCTCTCGACGAGCATCCTCGTCAGCTGGCCGCTGCCGCATCCGGCTTCGAGGATGCGGAACGGTTCCGGAAGGTCGCCGAGCTGACCCATTAGCCGGGACGCCGCCTCGCGCTGGATCGAGGCATACTGGTCGTAACACGCGGCGCCCCGATTGAAGCGCGCGTGCGTGCTCCGAAGATGGTCCAGAGCGTTCGTCATGAAACCTGCAGCACCCGCCGAATGGCACCGGCCACTTGAACCGGTGACGCAACTGCCGCACTATGCCCGTTTTTGGCAAGGACTTCCAGAACTCCCGAACACTTTCTTGCGAGGGCCCGGGAAGCATCGCACGGGATGACCCGGTCATCCTCGCCGTGGATGCAGGCCAATCGCACGTGCAGCCGGTCGAGGCGATCGGCCAGATCCGTCGATCCCAGGTAATCCAGGCCTGCGCTAAGCCGCGCCTCACCCAGGGCCCGTGCCTCGTCGATGCGCCGTGCGAGCAGATCCTCCTCCGTCCGGGCGGGCGCGTCGCACTCGGCGAAAAACCCCGCCAGCGCACCGCGGGGATCCCGCCGCAGCCCGAGCCGAAGGGCCCGGAGGGTGGCCGTTGTCTGTCCCCAGGGCCAGTGCGGTGCCGCGCAGAAGCGGGCGGTCGAGCCGATGAGCACCAGTGCGGTGACAGGAGGAGGGGGGGCCTCCGCGGTCATCGCATCGAGGGCGACCATGCCGCCCATCGACCAGCCGATCAGCAGGGGGGGGGCCGCCGCTGCACGGATCCGCTCCGCCAATGCGTCGGACCAGCCAGCCGGGTCGTCACCTAACTCGTCGGTGGATAGGCAGATAGCGTCGTAGACGGGCCGCAGCGCCTCCGCGAGGGGACAGAGAACGCGTGCTGGATGTGCCCACCCCGAGAGGAGGATCGCGGGGGTCGGGCTCACATCTCTGTCCCCATCGCCGCAAGGATGGCGTCGGCCGCAGCTGCCAGGTCTTCCGGCGCGTGTACGAGGGACAGAGAAAGCCGCAGGCGCGCCGTGCCGGGTGGGACGGTCGGCGGGTGGATGGCGACCGCGAGGATTCCGGCAACCTCAAGGTTGGCGGCGAGGGCGAGCGCGCGGCCCGGGTCGCCGACGGGGACAGGCACGATGGGGCAGTCCCCGCACCCCACGTCGATCCCGCCGTCCTTCAGTCGCTTACGGAATTCTGCGGCGCGGCGACGCAGCTCTGTCCCCATCGCGGGTTCCCGCCCCAGGACATCGAGGGCGCCCAAGGCCGCACCGGCGGCGGGGGGGGGAAGGCCGGTGGAGTAGATGAAGGACCGGGCGCGGTTGAGGAGCCAGTCGCGGAGCATCTCTGTCCCCGCCGCGAAGCCGCCGGCGGAGCCGAGGGCCTTGCTGAGGGTCCCCATGGAGACGGTGACCCGGCCCTGCAATCCCGCCTCCACGACGCGACCGGAGCCGCCCGGGCCGTAGATTCCCGTCGCGTGGGCCTCGTCGACCATCAGCATGGCCCCGTGCTCCTCGGCCAGATCCGCGAGGTCGGCGAGGGGGGCGAGGTCGCCGTCCATGCTGAAGACCGATTCGGTGATGACCAGCCGGCGTCCCTTCGCCGGAGCCTTCCGCAGCAGGTCGCCGAGGTGCCCGGCGTCGTTGTGGCGGAACCGGTGGAGGGTGGCGCCCGACAGGCGGATGCCGTCGAGCAGGCTCGCGTGGGCGAGACGGTCGGCGAAGACGTGGTCGTCGCGCCCGCAGAGGGCCGGTAGGATGCCCGTGTTGGCCGCGAAGCCCGATGAGAAGACCAGAGCGGCGGGGCATTGTTTCAGGGCCGCCAGCCGCCGCTCGAGTTCCTCGTGACAGGGCAGGTGGCCGCAGACCAGCCGCGAGGCCGTGGCGCCCGCTCCATACGCCTCCAGCGCCCCCCGCGCTTCCTCCATCACATGCGGATGAGAGGCGAGGCCGAGGTAGTCGTTCGACGCGAGGTTCAGCAGGCGCCGCCCGCCGGCCTCGACCCAGCCGCCCGCGCCCGGGCGGACGACCAACCTCCGCCGCAGGTGCGCGGCATCCAGATCTCTCAGGGCCCCGGCGAACCATGTTTCGTGCGGATTCATCGTTTTCAGGTTGCGTCGCCGCGCGCCGCGCTTACCGTAGGCGCCTGCACGATACGGATCGCGGGGTGGGGCGTCAACGGGGTGATGTACATGGACTGGATTTCTCTGGCGGAAGCGGTGATGGGCGGCAGGAGCGTGACGCGGGACGAGGCGCTGGCGATCGTGAGGTCGCCGGAGGACGACCTCCTCGCGGTGCTCCATGCCGCGTTTCTCATCCGGCGCCGCGCCTTCGGCCGCGACGTGCACCTGCACGTGATCGACAACGCGAAGAGCGGGCTGTGCACGGAGGACTGCGCCTTCTGCAGCCAGTCGGCCGTCGCGACGACCGCGATCCCGGAGTACGACCTGCAGTCCGTCGAGACGATCGTCGAAGGCGCGCGCAAGGCCAAGACCTGCGGTGCGGTGCGCTACTGCATCGTCACGAGCGGGCGCGGCCCCGCCGATGCCGAACTCGACCGCGTCTGCGACGCCGTCGCGCGGATCAAGGCCGGCACCGACATCCAGATCTGCACCTCGCTCGGCCTCCTGTCCGACGAGCAGGCCGCCCGCCTCGCCGCCGCGGGGGTGAACCGCTACAACCACAACCTCGAGACGTCGCAGGCCAATTACGCGAACCTCTGCTCCGCCCACACGTGGCAGGACCGCGTGGAAACGATCCGCCGCGCCAAGGCGGCGGGGCTCGAGGTCTGCTGCGGGGGGCTGATCGGCACGGGCGAGAGCGACGAAGACCGCGTCGACATGGCCCTCGCGATCCGCGACCTGGGCGTCGACTCGATCCCGGTCAACTTCCTCGATCCGCGGCCCGGCACGCCGCTGGAGGGGCGCCCGCGACTGTCGCCGTCCGAGTGCCTGCGCGTGCTGGCGATGGTCCGGTTCGTCTGTCCCGACCGCGAGATCCGCGTCGCCGGCGGTCGCGAGGCCTGCATCCGAAGCCTCCAGCCGCTCGCACTCTGGCCGGCGAACTCGATGTTCACCGAGGGCTACCTCACCACGCCCGGCCAGGGCTGGGAGCGCGACCAGGCCATGCTCGCCGACGCCGGCTTTCGCGTCGGGCACTGGGTCTCGGCCTGAAGTGAACATCGAACACTGAACACCGAACACCGAACACCGAACGCCGAACATCCAATTGTCGGACTGGATGGCGCGCAGGTCTGCGTCCCGGCGCCTTCTGTCATTGCCGGGGGCTGGCGGGAACCGTAGAGTGGGCTGGCTGCAGAACGGCAGTGAAGCGATGGGGGAGATCGGCATGAGCTTGATGCGATGGGGTGCGGTCCTGGCCGCCGCGATGGCGGCGGGGGGGGCGGCGGCGGAGAGGCCGGACTGGGAGAACGAGGCGGTCTTCGGCCGGAACAAGGAGGCGCCCCACGCGACGCTCCTGCCCTTCGCCGACGAAGCGCAGGCGGTCGCGGGCGTGTGGGAGGCGTCGCCCTGGTTCCAATCGCTCAACGGCGCGTGGAAGTTCCACTGGGTCGACCATCCCGACAAGCGCCCCCGGGATTTCTGGAAGCCGGAGTTCGACGCCGGCGCATGGAAGACGATCCCGGTGCCGTCCAACTGGGAGATGGAGGGCTACGGCACGCCGATCTACGTCAACATCACGTATCCGCACGTCAAGGATCCGCCGAACGTCATGAAGGATCCGCCCGCGGACTTCACGGCGTTCAAGGAGCGCAACCCGGTCGGATCCTACCGGCGCGAGTTCACGGTGCCGGACGCGTGGAAGGGCCGGCAGACGTTGCTGACGTTCGACGGCGTCGCGTCGGCGTTCTATCTCTGGATCAACGGCCGGCCGGTCGGCTACAGCGAGGACAGCCGCACGCCCGCGGAGTTCGACATCACGAAGTTCCTCCAGCCCGGCGCGAACGTGCTCGCGGTCGAGGTGTACCGCTGGAGCGACGGGAGCTACCTCGAGGATCAGGACTTCTGGCGGCTGAGCGGCATCTTCCGGCGAGTGTACCTGTGGAGCGCGCCGCCGGTGCACATCCGCGACTTCGAGATCCGGACCCGGCTCGACGCGCAGTACCGCGACGCGGTGCTCGCGTTCACCGCCGAGGTGAAGCGGACCGGCGGCGGCGAGGATCCACACGAGGTGGTCGTCCGGCTTCGCGGTCCCGACGGCGCGCCGGTCGGCCAGCCCGCGCGCGCGGCGGTGCCGGCGGACGGCCGGGTGGCGATCGACATCCCCGTCGCGGCCCCGGCGCTCTGGTCGGCGGAGCAGCCGAACCTCCACATGGCCCTGGTCGAACTCCGGGGCCCCGGCGGCCGCACGGTCGAGATCCTGCGCCAGCGGGTGGGCTTCCGCAGCAGCGAGATCAAGGGCGGGCAGTTGCTCGTCAACGGGAAGCCGATCCTGATCAAGGGCGTCAACCGCCACGAGCATCACCCGGATCGCGGGCAGGTGGTGGACACCGCCTCGATGATCGAGGACATCCGGCTGATGAAGCAGTACAACATCAACACCGTCCGCACCTGCCACTACCCCGACGTCCCGGAGTGGTACGACCTGTGCGACGAGTACGGGCTCTACGTCATCGACGAGGCCAACGTCGAGAGCCACGGCATGGGCTACGGCAAGGAATCGCTGGCAAAGGCGCCGTCGTGGGGCCCCGCGCATCTCGACCGGACGGTGCGGATGGTCGAGCGCGACAAGAACCATGCGTGCGTGATCGTGTGGTCGCTCGGCAACGAGGCCGGCAACGGCGTCAACTTCGAGGCGACCTACGACTGGATCAAGCGGCGCGACCCCTCGCGCCCGGTGCAGTACGAGCGCGCGCAGCTCGAGCGCAACACGGACATCTTCTGCCCGATGTACGCGACGATCACGGCGATGACCAACTACGCGAAGGAGAACCCGCCGCGGCCGCTGATCCAGTGCGAGTACGCGCACACGATGGGCAACAGCGCCGGGAACCTGCAGGACTACTGGGACGCGATCGAAGCCTACCCGTCGCTGCAGGGCGCATGCATCTGGGACTGGGTGAACCAGGGGCTCCGGCGGCCGGTCCCCCCGCGCCGCGTGGCGGCGAACGTCACCCCCGCCTCGCTGGCGGGCGACGTGCTCGGCCGGGCCGTGCCCGGCGAGGGCGTTGTCGGCGCCGTGGCGATTCCGCAGGACGATTCGCTCAACCTGACCGGCGCGCTGACGATCGAGGCGACGGTCCGGGGGCGGCCGGCCGCCGAGTTCTGCCCGCTCGTCTCGCGGGGCGACCACCAGTACCTGCTCCGGTTCGACAACCGCGGGCTGGCGATGATCCTGTACCCGGGGAAGTGGATGGAGGTCCGGGCGCCGCTGCCGGCGGATTGGGGCGACGGCTGGCACCGGGTGGCGGGCACGTGGGACGGCTCGGTTGCGCGGTTGTTCATCGACGGGCGGCCGGTCGCCGAGACCCCGATCCCGGGGCCGCTGACCGCCTCCGCGTTCCCCGTGAACCTCGGGCGCAACTCCGAGATCCCCGAGCGGGTCGCGTGCGTCACCCTCGGCGAGGCGAGCATCTATGGACGGGCCCTGTCGGCCGCCGAAATCGCCGACCCGAAGGCGCGGTCCTCCGACAAGCTCGTTCTGCGCGCCGACCTCCGCTCCGTGGCGTCGGCGCCCGCCGCACGCAACCATTGGCCGCACGACTGGTACTGGGCCTACGGGGGTGATTTCGGCGACAAGCCGAACGACGGGAACTTCTGCTGCAACGGCGTGATCCAGGCCGACCGCACGCCGCAGCCGCACGCGCACGAGGTGCGGAAGGTCTACCAGAACATCCGGGTCGCCCCGGTCGATGGCGATGCCACGAAACTGAAGGTGTCGAACAAGCACTTCTTCACGGGCCTCGACGGGTTCGAGGCGTCCTGGGAGCTGGCGGCGGACGGGGAGATTGTCAAGCGGGGCACCTTCGGCGCGATCATGCAGGTGGGGCCGCAGCAGTCCGCGGTGCTCGATTCGCCGGTCCGTCCGGCCGACTTCCGGCCCGGCCGCGAGCACTTTCTCACGGTGCGTTTCTCGCTTCCCAAGGCAACGCCGTGGGCGCCCGCGGGCCACGTCGTCGCGTGGGACCAGATCCCGGTCGGGCCCGCACCGGAGGCTCCGCGTGCCGCGACGGCCTCCGGGACGGTGACGGCGAAGGAGACCGGCGACGCGATCGAAGTGGCGGGCACGGGCTTCGATCTGCGGATTTCGCGGAAGGGCGGCGTCATCGAGTCGTGGAGGGCGGGGGATCGGGACGTGATCCTCGCGCCGCTCGTTCCGAACTTCTGGCGGGCGCCGACGGACAACGACCGCGGCAACAAGATGGGATCGTGGGCGGCGGTGTGGCGCGACGCGGCGGCGCGGCGCGAGGTGACGCGGTGCGCCGTGACGGCGCGCGAACCGGGCCGCGTGACGGTGGTCGCGGACATGAAGATCCCGGCGGGCGAGACGACGGCGAGCTACGAGTACACGATCCTCGGCGGCGGCGCGGTCGAGATCGCCTCCCGGTTCGCGCCCCGGGGCGCCAAGCTCCCGGTCGTGCCCCGGATGGGATTCCGGACCGAGCTGCCCGGCGGGTGCGACCGCGTCGAATGGTACGGTCGGGGACCGCATGAGACCTACTGGGACCGGAAGACGGGAGCGCTGGTGGGACGGTTCG
>CAYODK010000075.1:10219-23122 GCA_964402695.1 uncultured Verrucomicrobiota bacterium | reverse complement strand
AAGGCCTTGAGCCTTGGAGAACCGCGCGATGAACGAATCGAGCAACGTCTCAGCCCGAGAACCAACCTGCATGCGCCCGTGCCGCGCTGAACGGCCGCCGCTGCGCCGCCTCCTGCCCTGCCTCCTTGCCGCGGCATGCCTGGGCGCGTCGGCGTCCCGGGCCGCGGACATGCCGGAGAAGCCCGCCTACGTGGAGATGCTCAAGGGGGACCGCGCCCGCGACGCCGGCGACGCCGCCGCCGCCGTGGAGGGCTACGAACGGGCGCTCGATCACTTCCGGGCCCTGCGGGCCGAGCGACCCGACTTCAAGGCGGCGGCCATCGAGTACCGGATGGACTACTGCCGCCGCCAGATCGCGGCCCTGAAGGCCGCGGCCGCCGCCGCGCCGGCCGCACCTGCGGCCGCCCCCGCCACCCACGCCGCTCCCGCCGAAACGGGCGTTTCTCGGGAGGAGCTGGCGCGGCTCCGGGCCAGCGCCGCGACGGTCGGCGAGCTTCAGGCCCGGCTCAAGGAACTGGAGGGCGGCAGCGCCCAGATGGAAGAGGAGCGGAAGCGCCTGCAGGAGGAGGTCCGCAACGCGGCGAAGGAGCGGGATGCCGCCACGGATCGCGCCGGCAAACTCCAGCGACAGGTCGATGCGCTGCAGACGCGCCTCGACGCGGCCCAGTCCGAGTCACGGGATCTGAAAGCGCGCCTGGACGCGATGGGCACCGCCGTCCCCGCCGCCGAGGTCGAGGCCCTGCGCGAGACGATCCGCACCGCCGGGACCGAGCGCGACGAGGCCGTCAAGAAGGCCGAGGCCGCCGGCCGGAAGGCGGACGACCTGCAGGCCCGGATCGACACCGTGCAGACGGAACTGGCCGCCCTGCGCGAGGCCCGCAAGGCCGAGGCGGCCGACAACGCCCCGCTGGCCGCCGAGCTGGCCCGGATGACGAAGGAGTCCGACACCCTTCGCCAGGCCGCGGATCTTGCCGCCAAGCGGTCCGAATCCCTCGCCGCTGTGCTGGCGTCGACGAAGGAGCAGCTCGCGGAGGAGAAGCTCGCCGTGAAGACGCTCAAGGCGGAGATGAAGGCCCTCGCGCCCGGCGGCGACATCGAGGCGGAACGGAGGAAGATGGACGCCGCGGCGGAGCAGCTCGTGCGCGAGCGGGACGGGCTCCGCGAGCAGGTCGCCGTCCTGCAGCAGTCGGCCGGGGCCATGGAGGCGAGCCTGAAGGCCGCCCAGGCGGACGCCGCGGAACTGCGGAAGAGGCTCGAGACGCCGGCCACCCCGGAGGCGGACCAGGAACTCCTCACGCTCCGCGGGGAACGGACCCGGATGGAGTCGCAACTCCAAGCCCTTTCCGCCCGGCTGGAAATGGAGATGCACAAGGCCCAGTCCGCGAAGGACGCCGCCGAGGCGGCGCAGAACGACCTTTCGCGGCAGGTTGCCGCCCTGACCCGCGAAACCCGCGAACTCATCCGTGAACGCGAGAAGTTGGCGGCCACGACCGCCAAGCAGGCGAACCGCATCGAGGCCCTCGAGCAGAAGCTCGCTCACGCTCCGGCCACGCCGGCTCCTGCGCCCGAGGCCGCGCCGTCCCCGCAGCCCGAGCCGGGGCCCGTCGTCATGCCCGCACCGATCGCCCAGCCCTTCCCCGTGTCCACCACCCCGGTGCCCGCGCCGGTGATGCCGCCGGTCGTTGCGGAAGCCCCGCCCGCCGCCAAGCCCGAACCCCCCGCACCCGCCCCCGAGGCCGCACCGGCCGCACCGGAGGTCCCGGCGGCGCCGCCCGCCTGGCAGGCCGAGGCCGATCTCGCGATGGCCTCGAACGCCGTCGATCGCGCCCTCGCCATCTACGAACGGGCCCTCGCGGCCAATCCCGACGACACGGTCGCCCTGCTGGGCTACTCGACGGCCATGCTCCGAAAGGGCGACGTCGACCAGGCCAGGGCGGCGGCGGCACACCTGCTCCGCCTGCAGCCCGAGTCCGCCGCCGCGCACCACGCCCAGGCCATGGCGGAAGTGAAGTCGGGCAACCGCCGCACCGCGGCCCGCTGCTTCCAGCGGGCCGTCGACCTCGCGCCCGACAATGCCACCTACCAGCGCGACCTGGGCGTCGCCCTTTACGCGCTCGGACGCACCGACGATGCGATGGAACGGTACCGCGAGGTGGTCCGCCTTTCGCCCAACGACGGGCAGGCCCATTTCAACCTGGCGGCGCTGCTTCTGATGCAACGCAACCCGCCGAAGGACGAGGCTCGGGCGATGTACGAGAAGGCCCTGAAACTCGGCGAGGCGCGCGACGCATCGATCGAAAGCAAGCTGGCCGCCCCGTAGGGCGGAATACCGTATGCGCGTTCTTCCCGTCATCGCCCTTGCCGCCGCCATGGCCCTCGGGCCGTCCCGCCACGTCGCGGCCGACACGGAATCCGACCCGGACGACGAGGCGGCGGCGGCGCGGGCCGCCGCCACGGAGGCTGCCGATCGGTCCGCGAAGGCCGAGAAGCAGGCGGCGGACCTGCGGCTCCGGCTGGCGGCCGCCGAGGAATCGATCGCAGCCCTGCGGGAACTCGCCCGCGACCGGGAGCGCGAGGCCGCCGCCGCCATCCGTGAACGCGACGCGCTCGCCAAGCGCCTGGAGCAGGCGCTGGCCCGGCTGGCGGCCACCACGCAGGCCGCCGCGGCTTCGGATTCCCAGCTCGCATCCCTGGTGGACCAGTCCAGGAACGAAGCCGCCCGCGTTCAGTCGCTCGAGTCCCAGGTCGAGACGCTCATGAAGGCCCTGGCCCGTGCGGAGGCGGATGCCGCAAGGCCGCGCGCGGAGCCCCCGGGCGCCGTGCCCACCGACGCCTCGCTCCGGGAGTACCAGGCCGCCCTGGAGGCCAGAACCCGGGAGAACCTGGAACTCAAGACACGCGTCGGGCAGCTCGAGACGCGTCTCTACGAGCTTTCCCAGCCCGGCGCGGCGGCCGCGCCCCTGCGCCCCGCCACCGAGCCCGGGCCGGCCGCGTCGACCGCCGCGGACCGCGAGCGGATGAACGCCCTCTTCGAAGATGAGAAGAAGACCCTCCTCCTGGTCCAGTCCACCATCGAGGAGCACCTGGCGGAGGCCCGCCAGGATCTTCAAGGGGCCCGGAAGCGCATCGCCGAACTCGAGCGGTCCCTCGCCAAGCGCGACACGCTCGAGGCCGAGGTCCTGACCCTGGGCAGCGATCTCGACGCCGCCCGGCGGGAGACCCGCGAGGCCCAGGAGCGCGCCGCGTCCATCGCCCGCGACAAGGCCGCCACAACCGCCGAGGTCGAGCGCCTGCGCGCGGCCCTTGGCGAGGCCGAACGCGAAATCGAGTCCCTGCGCGCCCGGCTGAAGGCCGCGGGAGGCGGGAGCGGGGAGTAGGAGCCGGCAAGCGGGGAGCGGGAAGCCGGAAGCGGGCGAACCCCGGAACCTCCGAACCTGCGAACCCGGAACGTCAGACCACCTCGCGCATCGCGGCGAGGAACCGGTCCATATCGGTGTCCGTTCCGACCGTGACGCGCAGCCAGTCCGCCGTCCGCGGCATGTCGAAATGCCGGACCAGGATGGCCCGCGCCCGGAGGTCCTGGAATACGTCGGCCGCCGGGCGACGCGCCGGGCGGATCCAGAGGAAGTTCGTCGCCGACGGGCAGACCCTGCATCCCAGGGCCGTCAACGCCGCCGCGGTCCGGTCCCGCGTCGCCACGATCCGCGCGGCATTCGCGCGCATGGAGTCGAGGTCGCCGAGCGCCGCAAGGGCGAGGTCCTGCGTGAGGCGGTCGACATTGTAGGAGTCCTTGATCTTGAGCATCGCGCCGATCAGCGGCGCGGGACCGACCGCGTAGCCCAGCCGCAGCCCGGCCAGAGAATGGGACTTCGACAGGGTCCGCGCGACGAGGACGCGGTCCGACGACAGGGCGAGGTCCATCAGCGATCGGGGCGCGAAGTCGACATAGGCCTCGTCGATCAGCACGACGCCGGGAAACCGCGCGCAGAACGCGCGCACGGCGTCCTCGGGATGGAGCATGCCCGTCGGCGCATTGGGGTTGGTCAGGTAGAACAGCGACGCGCCGCACGATTCCGGATCGCGCCATTCGAAGTCCGGTCCGAGTTCGACGGGAAGGCCGGCGATCCCCTCGATCTGGGCCAGTACGGGATAGAGCGAATAGGAGGGCTCGAACCAGCCGGCCGCGCCGTCGCGCTCGACGAACGCGCGGGCGCAGAGTCCGAGGATCTCGTCCGACCCGTTCGCGACGAACACCTGGTCCGGGCGGGCGCCATGGATCTCGGCGATGCGCTCGCACAGCCGGGTCGAGACCGGGTCCGGGTACAGGCGAAGCGTGTCGGCGGTCGCCTCACGCAGCGCCCGGGCGACGGCGGGCGACGGCGGGTACGGGTTCTCGTTGGTGTTCAGCTTGACGATGCCCGGCTCGCGCGGCTGCTCGCCGGGCACATAGCCCGACATCGCGTCGACGGATCGGCGGATGAAGCGCGGGTGCATCAGAACTGCGCGAGGTACCGCACGTCGTTCTCGTAGAGCATGCGGATGTCGGGAATGCCGTAGAGGATCATGGCGATGCGCTCGATGCCCATGCCGAACGCGTAGCCGACCACGCCGTGACGGTCGTACCCGACGGCCTTCAGGACGTTCGGGTGGACCATGCCGGCGCCCGCGATCTCGATCCAGCCGCTGTGCTTGCAGACGCGGCATCCCGCGCCCCCGCACACGTGGCAGGAGAAATCGACCTCGACGCTCGGCTCCGTGAAGGGGAAGAAGTGCGGACGGAACCGCACCTTGACGCCGGGCCCCATCATCTCGCGGGCGAAGTGCGTGAGGTCGCCCTTGAGGTCCGCGAGCGAGACCTCGCGATCGACGTAGAGCCCCTCGATCTGGTGGAAGTTGGCGCTGTGCGTCGCGTCCGGCGTGTCGCGCCGGTAGCAGCGACCGGGCGCGATGATGCGCACGGGGGGCGCGTGGCTCTCCATGTACCGGACCTGCACGGGCGAGGTGTGGCAGCGCAGCAGGTCCCCGTTGGCCAGGTAGAAGGTGTCCTGGCTGTCACGCGACGGATGGTCCGCGGGGGTGTTGAGCGCATCGAAGTTGTTGCGGACGGTCTCGATGTCCGGCCCCTCGGCGACGGTGAAGCCGATCGAGCGGAAGATCGCCGTCGCGCGCGCAATGATGGCGCTGATCGGGTGGCGCGTGCCCAGGGCCCGCCATTCCCCGGGCAGGGAGTCGTCGAAGCCTTCCGCCGGACGCCCGGCGGCGGCCTCCTCGAGCGCCGCCTTGCGCGCTTCCACCGCGGACTGGACCGAGTCCTTGAGGCCGTTGACGGCCTGCCCGTAGTCCCGCCGCGCCTCCGGAGCGATGTCCTTCAGCCGGGCCATCAGCGCGGGGACCAGCCCCTTTCGCCCCAGGTACTTGAGCCGGACGGACTCCAGCGCCGCCGGATCCGCGGCCGCCGCGACCTCGGCCGCGGCGTCGCCGCGGAGGGCCTCCATCTGCGCCATGCTTGTGTCGTCGGTCATCTCATCCGCCCGGCCCGGACAGAATGCCCCGGCCTGAAAACCTCCAATCCTTGGACGCCCCGCGGACAGGGCGTCCAAGGATTGGAAACCTCCGGCGTCCCGGCTTACAGCCCGAGGGACTTCCGGCGCTTCTCGAGGAACGACTCCCACTCGGCCCGCTGGCCGGCCTGGAGCAACTCGGCGCGCACGCGATCCCTCGCCTGCTCGAACGTCATCGGGCCCGCCTTGCGGTAATCGGCGCGCCGGACCAGCCACACGGCGTTCTGGACGCCGAACGTACGGCTCTCGCCCATCTTGAGCGAGGAGAGCGCCTTCCAGACCTCGGGGACGATCTCCTTCTCCGACACCCAGACGTCGCCGGTGGACGCAACCAACTGCCGCGCGCCCGCGGTCTGCAGGGCCGTCGCGTCAAGCGCCGCCGTCCCGGCCGCCGCCTTGAGGGCCGTCACCGCGCCGGTGTTGGCGCCGTCGGCGGCGAAAATGTCGAGCTTGAACGCCTCGGGCATGACCCAGCGGTCCTTCTCCTTCTTGAACGCCGACTGGATCTCCGCGTCGGTCGGCTGGGCCACGTGGCGGACGACGTCCTGCTGCAGCGCCTGCAGGAGGATCTGGTACCGCGCCTGCATCAGCGCCCGCTGCACGTCCAGGCGCTCGGCCAGCCCGCGGCGCGCCGCCTCCTGCGCCAACTCCTGCTCGATCACGCTGATCACGTAGTTGCGCTGGAGGTCCGGACTCGCCGCAAGGGCGTTGACCGTCTGCCCCGCCACCGCTCCCCGAACCAATTCGGACGCCACCGCCTGGTCCAGGACGTGCGCCCCCTGCTGAGCCACAACACCCGTCGTGATCGCACCCGCGACCACCGCCGACAGAACAAGCATTCTCTTCATGCACACCTCATCACCGCCCGGTTCAGGGCGCGGTACTGCGTTACTATGCCAGCCGGGACCGGACATGTCGAGATCCCGGACACGAAGCGCATTGCGCGGGACCGGTCACCGGGCCGGACGACGCCGGCGGAGCAGGCGGAGGGCGATCGCGCCCAGCAGGACGGCGGCCGCCCCGGCCGGCTCAGGGACCTGCGTCACTTCGACCGACACGCCCTGGACCGTCGAGACGCCGAGCGGGGACAGATCGGCGATGAAGAGCGTCCACGACCCATCCGAGTCCAGCCCGGTGAACGTCGAAAGGGAGGCCGTCCGGTTGGCGGTTCCCGCACCGACCGTCGCGGGGTCGTCGGTCCGTGCGTCCGGCTGCCACATCCCCGTGAGCCGCCCGGCCCCGTCGTAGACCGGGGAAAGGCCGCCGTAGACGTGGATGTCCGGGACGAGCGTTCCGCCAACCAGCGGCGCATCGTCGTCCAGGGTCGCGTGGAAGCCCTGCGTCGCGTAGCCGTACGGATTCCCCGTGTCCCGCCCGATCCGGTTGAGAAGTACGGAGAAGCCGGCGCCGTGGACGAGATAGGCGTACAGGTCGCCGTTGAAGCCACCGGCGATGTCGAGCGTCACGTTGACGTCCGTGATGGCGGCGTTCGGGACGGACGGCTCGAACGTGTAGGCCCAGCCGGAGGGGTTGTTGTCCGGGATGGCCACGCTCCCGGTCCAGACCTCGATGAAATCCGCGCCCGACCGGTGCGAGGCAAAGAGAACGGCGGCCAGGACCAGGGCGCGCCGCGCCCTGCCCCCGGTCCCCTTCCCTCCCGATTGTATCGCGTCCATCCCCATCGACTCCTACGGCGGCGAGATCGTGCGGTAATACCGCTGGCTGACCACGCCCTCCGGATCCACGAACTGGAAAACACCGACGCCGAGCCCCTGGTCGGTCGACGGCGCGACCATGTTGGTCACCGGCTGCCAGTCCGGCACGAGGATCGAGGGCGTCGCCTCGATGGTATACGTGTAGCCTGGGATCCCCGCAAACCGAATCGACGCCACGCCACCGGAGATCGTCGGTCCCGAGACGATGTTCATCGGGGCCGCCTCGCCGCTCGTCACGGTCACGGACACCCGGCTGGTGACGCTGCCACCGCGCCCGTCCGAGATCACCACCGGGAAAAGATCCTGGCCGACGTAGCCGGCCGGAGGCGTGTAGTCGACCGTCACCGGCGCCAGGGCGACGAGACCGTTGTTCGTGCTCGCGGGCCCCGCGGCGCCGATGGCGAGCGGGTCCCCGTCGGGATCCGATCCGTAGGTCAGGAGCTTGGCCACCGCGAGCGACAGCACCTGGTCCTTCGCCGTGCCGGCCGCGCTGTCGGTCATCGTCGGCGGCCGGTTCACCTCGAGGTCCGCGACAAGGCTGGTCGAACTCCCCGCCGCATTGGCGACCACCAGGTCGTATGCGCCCTCGTCGCCCATCGCGAGCCCCGAGAGGTCGAGCCACGCATTGGTGGCCCCCGGAATCGGCGTGCCGCCGAGACGCCACTGATAGCCCAGCGGCGCGTCGCCGACCGCCGCGCCGGCCAGCCGGACCGCGCCGCCGATCTGGGCGAGCCGGTCCGCCGGATGCGTCACGATGGACGGCCCCTTCACGGCAACCGGCGATGGGTCGCCGCGACGGACCAGGACGTAGAGATCCTTGATCGCGTTGGCGGCGGAATTCGCCGTGTTGAACGTCCAGTCCATGTTCGGGGTGCCCGGTTGTGTGCCGATACCCAGCGCGATGCCGCCGGAAGACGTGCCCCAGTTGTTGTAGGCGAAGAGCACCTGGCCGGTCGCATTGGCGCCCCAGTTGTGCACCTGCATGCAGGCGTGCTGCCCGCTGCCGACGGTATACGAGTCGTTCCAGTCGAAGACCGACCCGGCCGAGCCGGTCTGGATCACCGTCGTCGTGCCGCCGCCGTAGTTGTACGGCCAGAACTCGATGTTGCCGGTCTCGATCCCGTCGCCGGTGACGATCGCCGGGTCGCTCGCGCGCACGTTCATGTTCGCCACGCGCTGCTGGAAGCCGGCCGCGGTGCCGAGAGACGGCACGCCGACGCGCTCCAGCCGCGGCGTCATCGCGTCGAACGAGGCGTACACCCAGTTGGTCGAGGCCCCGGCCGAGGTCGCCATCTCGAGGTAGTAGGCGACGCGGTCGAACGGACCGTCGAGCAGCGCCCGCTGATCGATGGCGTAGTTCACCCCCACCAGGTTGTGCCGGGCGTTGGAGGCCGGCACCGCCAGCTTGTAGACCAGGTCGTACCCTGCAGCTTCCGCCACACGCCCGAAGGTCGGCACGGGCCCGGGCGTCGTGAAAGGAGCGGACGTGTCGGCCGGGATCACGTTGGAACCCGCCGACCGGTCCATCACATGGTTGACCGTCAGCGTGTAGCCGGCCGACGGCGCCAGCGGGGTGGTCGTGAGCCGCACGTCGCGCAGGGTGGGCTTGAGCGCGGCCGAAAGCACCGTCGCGCCGCCGTCGAGGCTGAAGTTCGCCGGCACTGCCGAGGCCGCGGTCACCGGTTCGTTGAAGCGTACCAGGAGATTCGTTCCATCGACCGACGCAAGGACCTGGACGACCGAGGGCGCCGCCGCGTCGGCCGCGGGCCGGACCATCACATAGAGGTTCTTCACGAACCAGCCGATTCCATTGCCGGCGCCGGTCCAGTCCATGTTCGTCACGCCCGGTCGCGTGCCGATGCCGAGGTCCGCGTTCGCCACGCTGGTCCAACGGCCCCAGTTGTTGTACGCGAAGAGCACCTGCCCGGTGCCGTTGGCCCCGTGGTTGTGGACCTGCATCGAACCGTGGCCCTCACCGGCCCAGATCAGGTTATTGGTCCTGTCGTTCCAATCGAGGAAGCTCCCGGCGGTGCCGGTGGGGATCTCCGCATTGGTGGCGCCGGAGTAGTTGTGCGGCCAGAACTCGATGTTGCCGGTCGCCATCCCCGTCCCGGTGACGATGGCAGGATCGCTGGAATAGACGTTCATGTTCGTGACGATCTGCTGGAAGACCGCGCCGGACGGGAAGTCCGGGACGCCGATCTTCCCCGCGTCGCTCGTGAAGGCGTCCATCGAGGCGTAGACCCAGTTGGTCGCGCCGCCCGGTGCGGCCAGCTCGAGGTAGTACGCGACGCGGTCGAACGCCCCGACCGTCGCCCGGTGGTCGACATCGTAGGTGGTCCCCGCAAGATTGAGCCTCGCGTTCCGGACCGGCAGGTCGAGTTGGCAGACCAGCCGGTAGCCCGCCGCCTCGGGCACGTTGCCCAGGATGTGCGCCGGCAGGCCGTCGCCCACCACGGCCACCATCGCGCCCTCGGCGATCGGGTTGGCATTTGCCGACCGGTCGCGCACGCCCGTCACCGACAGCGTGTACGGCGCGCCCGGCGTCGCCGGCGTGATCGTCAGGACCACCTCGGCCCCGTCGGAACCCGCGGCGGCGGCCAGCACCGTCAGCCCGCCGCTGAGCGTGAAGTTGCCGGGCAGCACCGTCCCGTCCGCCAGCGGTTCGCTGAACCGGACCGTGATGTGCTCGCCGTCCGGCGCAAGCACAGCGCTGACGAGCGCCGGCGCATTCGTGTCCGCCACCGGCAGCACGTAGACTTGGAGCGTCCGCGCGGTGTAGTTGGTTCCATTGCGGATGTGGGTCCAGTCCGTGTTCGCCACGTTGGTCGGATAGTTGCCGATGCCCAGGCACAGCGGGCTTCCGCCAACGCCGAAGTTGTTCACGGCCATCACGACCTGGGTCTCGCCGGGGTTGTGGACCTGCATCGAACCGTAGCCGCCGCCGGTGCCAACGCGGTCGCCCCAGTCGAAGTTCGCACCGCTGGCGTTGGCCACGCCCAGGTCGTCCGGCGAGGTGTAGTCGAACGGCCAGAACTCGATGCGGCCCGCCGGATAGTCGCCGGCGCTGACACCCGGCACGCTGCAGTAGACGGTCAGGTTCGAGACCGCCTGCTGGAAGAGGGCCTTCGCATCCAGCGCCGGAATTCCGATTTTCGACGCGTCGTGCGTGAACGGGTCCATCTCGGCCCACACGAAGTTCGTCGAAGCCCCGTCCTGGACCAGTTCGAGGTAGTACGCCACGCGCGAGAACCCGCCCACGCCGCCATGGTTGTCGACGTCGTACGGCACGCCGGTGTTGTTGAAGGCCGCGGCGTTCGAGAGTGCGATCGAGTAGACCAGCGTGTAATCGCGGGCCGCCGGGACATTCGCCAGCGCGCCGGCCCCCGGGGGCGAGGTCGTCACGAAATCGGCCGTCGTGCCCGGCGCCATCGGCAGCGCCCCGGACGTGATGTCGGCCAGGCCGCTGAAGGCGATCGTGTAGCGAGTGCCCGGTGCCTGCGGTGTCGTCGTCAGCGTGACGCGCATCCGGTCGAGCGGGTCGAGGGAGGCCGAGAGAACCGTCAGCCCGCCGATCGCGTAATTCGAGGCGTTGGTGGCGGAGGTCGCCAAGGGCTTGCTCGCGCGAACGACCACCGTCGTGCCGCCCGCCTGCGCGGTGCACGCGACGATCTCCGGCGGCACGTTGGTCGACGGCCGCGCGAAGACCTGGAGCGTCTTGACGGTGTAGGTGGTGTCGTTGTCCTGGGAGGTCCAGTCCGGATGGGCGCCGGGATTGTTGCCGATCCCGAGTTGTCCTGCGCCGCTGGTGCCCCAGTGGTTGAACGCGAGGATCACCTCGCCGGCGTCGTGGTTGTGAACCTGCATCGAGCCGTAGGTGCTGGTCGTCCGGTTGTCACCCCAGTCGTAGAGCGTGTCGCTGGCGCCCGGCACCGCCGCCGCGTTGACAGCCGTGTACGTGTTCGGCCAGAACTCGATGTTGCCGCCCGGGAGGTTCGTTCCCGACGTCACCCCGGCGACGTTGCATCGGACGTTCATGTTCGCCACCGGCTGCTGGAAGACCGCCCGGCTCATCGCGGTCGGCACCCCGATGGACCCCACGGCGTTCGTGAAGGCGTCCATCGAGACCCACGCGAACTGGAGTTCGCCGCCGGCGGTCTGCAACTCCAGGTAGTACGCGACCCGGTCGAACGCCCCGACGGCCTCGCGGTTGTCCCGCGTGTAGACCAGGGTGCCCGAGTAGTCGGGCGAGTTCGCGATGTCGAGCGAGTACGCCATCGTGTAGTCCGCCGCCTCGGGCACGTTGCCCAGCACGCCACGGTTGGCGGCGCTGGTGAACCCCGCCTCGGAGTCGGCGGCGATCGGCACCGCCAGGGCGGTGCGGTCGGCCACGCCGTTGACGGTCACCGTGTAGGACGTGAACTGCGCCTGCGGCGTCGTGGTCAGCGTGACGCGGGTCTTGGTCACCGGATCGAGGACCGCGGCCAGAACCGACAGCCCGCCGTCGACCGCGTAGTGGACGGGGTTCGTCGCGCCGTCGGCCAGCGGCTCGCTGAACTGCAGCACGACGTTCGTCCACCCGGACTGCCCTGCCGCGGAGAGAAGGACCGGCGCCCCGGTGTTGTCCGCCGGCAGCGCGAGGACCTGGAGCGTCTTCACGACCTCGTGGTTCGCGTTCGAGGCGAAGGTCCAGTCGGGATGGCCCCCGCCGTTGCCGATGCCGACATCGGCGTAGCTGGTGCCGACCGATCCACCCCAGTGGTTGAACGCGAGGAGCACCTGGCTGGCGTCATGGTTGTGCACCTGCAGGCAGCCGTAGTTGCCGCTGCCGGTGGCCATCTGGTCGCCCCAGTCGTAGAGCGTGGTGGAGGCGCCCGCCACCGACGCGGCGTTGGTGGAGTTGTAGTTCCGGGGCCAGAACTCGATGTTGCCGCCGGAGAGGCCCGTCCCGGTGACGATCGAATCCTCCGAGGATTGCACGTCCATGTTCGTCACCGGCTGCTGGAAGATCGCACCGCTCGACAGCGTCGGCACGCCGATGGCCGACGACGCGTTCGTGAACGGATCCATCGCCACCCACACGTAGCGGACCGGCCCGTTGCTGGCCTGCAGCTCCAGGTAATAGGCCACACGCGTGAAGTTGGTCACCTGGTCATGCAGGTCCACCGTGTAAGCCGCAGCGCCCGAGTAGACCGGCCGGTCGGGGATGTCGAGCGAGTAGACCACCGCGTACTCCGACGCATCGGGAATGTTCGCGAAGACGCCCCGGGGCGGGCTCGCGGAGAAGCCGGCCGTCGAGTCGGCGGCGACCGGGAGTGCGGCGACCGTCTGGTCCGCCACGTTGTTGACCGTCAATGTGTAGTCGGTGGCCGGCGTCTGCTCGGAGGTTACGAGCATGACGTCGCGTTCCGTCGCCGGATCGAGCGTCGCGGACAGCACGGAGAGCCCGCCGCTCATCGCGTAGTTGGCCGGGTTGGTTGCGGTCGCCGCACCGACGGGTTTGCTGAACGTGACGCGGACGCCAGTCCACCCGGTGCCCTGCGCGCGGACGATCACCGGGGGAGTGGTCGAACCGAACGGCGTGAAATGGTTCGTGATGACTCCGAACCAGTTGGTCGCCATCTTGG
>CAYODK010000075.1:0-10209 GCA_964402695.1 uncultured Verrucomicrobiota bacterium | reverse complement strand
TCAAGAACATGCCCGCCGATGATGCCAAGCTCGGCAAAGTCAAGATCATAATGCCGGGATGGAGGCTGTCCGGCATGTCCGCCACGGGAACGGCGCTGCGCAGGTCGTCGAAGTAGACCTCCTGCCCTCGCGCCGCATGGTTCGAGACGATGAACGGAACCGCCGGGTTGAACTGCGTCTCGATCTCGGCGTTGTTCGCCCCCCCGCGCTCGAGCAGGTTCGCGACGATGATCTTGCAGTAGGGCCGGTTCGTCGCGATCTTCTCGATTAGTGCGTCAAGCCGGTTGGTCGCGTTCGCCTGGTCGTAGTCCTGCCCGAAATCGTTGGTGCCGATCAGCAGCAGCAGGATGTCCGGGTCGGCCCTCGTCCGGAGAACATCGAGGATGATCGCGTCGATCTGGTCGATCCGCCACCCCCCGTGCCCCTCGTGATCGGGATCGGCCATCCCCGTCGAGTTGCCCGTCTGGCTTCCGATGAAGTCGACCGTGTACCCCGCGTTGGTGAGCAAACCATAGAGCGGCAGGCGATAGCCCCCGTTGACGCTCGATCCGTAGGTGATCGAGTCCCCGACCGGCATCACGCGCAGCGGCGGCGCCGCGGCTGCGACGCAGGCCAGGCCGGCCAGGGCGGAGAGGAGAAGACACAGCGATCGCGCGCGCCGCGGCGCGCCCCGTCCGGAATGCATGCTCATTTTCGCAGCCTAGGGCATGCGATGGGATTCCGGCAAGGGATTTCCCGGCGCGATCCGTCCGATGTGGAGCGCATGGCGATTCTGTGGACGCTCT
This sequence comes from uncultured Verrucomicrobiota bacterium, assembly GCA_964402695.1. Taxonomy (GTDB): domain Bacteria; phylum Verrucomicrobiota; class Kiritimatiellia; order PWTM01; family PWTM01; genus VGWF01. Next base: position 9,424 of record CAYODK010000075.1, on the reverse strand, counting down.
CGTCTTCGATGGTCCGAGTCGGCCTTCTGTAGCCGCGACCGCCGGTCGCGGCAATGCGCTCCAAACTCACGGTCCGCCGCGCCCGGCGGTCGCGGCTACAGCAGCCCCCCGGAGTTGCCCTGCGACCTCCGCCGCGGATCAGGGCGACTCGCCGCGCTCGAGACGGCCGACGTAGTCCGCGATCCCGTCCTCCAGCGCGAGGAAGGGATCCGCGAACCCGGCCGCGCGCAGGCGCGCCACGTCGGCCTCGGTCCGGTACTGGTACTTGTCGCGCAGGACCTCGGGCGTGTCGATATACTCGATCCGCGGCGGCAGCCCCATCGCCGCGAACACGGCCGCGCCCAGGTCGTTCCAGGTCCGCGCGACGCCCGTGCCGCAGTTGAAAAGCCCCGAGACGTCGCGCTGGTCCAGGAAGAAGAGCGTCGCCGCCACGGCGTCGCGAACGTGGACGAAGTCGCGCAGTTGCTCGCCGTCGCGGAACTCCGGCCGGTGCGACTTGAAGAGCTTCAGCGCGCCCTCGGCGCGGATCTGCCCCCAGGCCTTGTGCACGACCGAGCGCATGTCGCCCTTGTGCGCCTCGTTCGGCCCGTAGACGTTGAAGTACTTGAGCCCGGCGATCCGGTCGAGGTAGCCCTTCCGCAGCGCCCACAGGTCGAACATGTGCTTCGAGTAGCCGTACATGTTCAGGGGGCGCAGCTGCGTCAGAAGCTCGGGATCGTCCGAGTACCCCAGCGCGCCGTCGCCGTAGGTCGCGGCGCTCGATGCGTAGACGAAGCGCACGTCGTGCTCGATGCACCACTCGCACAGTTCGCGGGAGTACCGGTAGTTGTTGTCGGCGAGGTAGGCGGCGTTCTTCTCGGTCGTCGCGCTGCACGCGCCGAGGTGGATCACCGCGTCGGCGTGGCGGACGGCGTCGTTGCGGATGGCGAAGCGGAAGTCGTCGCGGTCGATGTAGTCCTCGTAGTCGAGGCCTACGAGGTTGCGCCACTTCTCGTCCGAGCCCAGGTCGTCGACGACGAGGATGTCCACGATCCCCCGCTCGTTCAGCGCGGCGATCACGTTGCTGCCGATGAAGCCGGCGCCACCGGTCACGATCACGCGTTCGTTCATGGGGTCTCCGGGGGTTTCAGGTTTCAGGTATCAGGAGGAGTTTCAAGTTTCAAATTTCAAGCTGCAAGTTCGGAGCGACTGGGCGCAAGGCCGCTCCGTCGCACATCCCTGCCCGCCGCACGGCCGAAGCCCGGGATCGCCATGGCGGATGACTGTAGCCGCGACCGGTGGTCGCGGCAAGGCGTTCCATGCGCAAGATCTGCCGCGACCGTCCTCCCTGACACCTGACACCTGAAACCCGGCGTCCTACTTCGCGGTCTCGAGAATGCGGCGGATGACGGCGCTGGTCGAGAGGCCCGCGACCATGTCCGCGAGCACGACCCGACCGCCCGCGGCCTCGACGACGTCGCGGCCGCTGACGTAGTGGGCCCAGTCGGCGCCCTTCACGAGCACGTCGGGCAGGATCGCGGCGATCAGGTCGCGCGGCTCGTCCTCGTCGAAGACCACGACGTAGTCGACGCACTCGAGCGCCGCGAGCATCCGCGCGCGCTGGTCCTGCGGGATCACCGGCCGCGTCGGGCCCTTGTAGCGGCGCACGGAGGCGTCCGAATTGAGACCCACGACCAGGGCGCCGCCCTGCCGGCGGGCCCAGTCGAGGTAGGTCGCGTGGCCCGCGTGGAGGATGTCGAACGCGCCGTTCGTGAAGACCAGCGGCACGCCCGCGGCCTTCAGGCGCGACCGCTCGGCCACCATCGCCTCGCGCGTCAGGATCTTGGACTCTGGAGTGCGTGGAGGCACGGGAGGCGTGAGGTTTCAGGTGTCAGGTTTCAGGTGTCAGGAGGAAGATGGTGAGAAGCGGTGCCAGCTGTGCCGGCGATGGAAGGCGCTTCACCGTCACGGGACGGACCGGCCGCCACGGAACACCGCGTTCCCGCCGCCGTCCTCCCTGACACCTGAAACCTGACACCTGACACCTTCTACATGTTCTCGACGATCGCCTTCCCGAAGCCCGAGCACGAGACCAGCGTCGCGCCCTGCATCAGGCGCTCGAAATCGTAGGTGACGGTCTTGGCGGCGATGGCCCGTTCGACTCCGCGGATGATCAGGTCCGCCGCCTCGGTCCAGCCCATGTGGCGGAACATCATCTCGCCGGAGAGGATCAGGGAGCCCGGGTTGACCTTGTCCTTGTCGGCGTACTTCGGCGCGGTGCCGTGCGTCGCCTCGAAGCAGGCGTGGCCCGTGTCGTAGTTGATATTCGCGCCCGGCGCGATGCCGATCCCGCCGACGCAGGCCGCGAGGGCGTCGGAGATGTAGTCGCCGTTGAGGTTCAGCGTCGCGATCACGGAGTACTCCGACGGCCGCGTCAGGAGTTGCTGCAGGAAGGCGTCCGCGATGCAATCCTTCACGACCACCTCGCGGCCGTCGGCCTGGATCCGCATCCACGGGCCGCCGTCGATCGGGGTGGCGCCGAACTCGCGCGCGGCGAGGGCATAGCCCCAGTCGCGGAACGCGCCCTCGGTGTACTTCATGATGTTGCCCTTGTGAACGAGCGTCACCGAGGGTCGCCCCTGCGCGATCGCGTAGCGGATCGCGGCGCGGACGAGGCGGTCCGTCCCCTCCTGCGACACCGGCTTGATGCCGATGCCCGCGGTGGCGGGAAAACGGATCTTCTTCACGCCCATTTCCCTCTGTAGGAAGTCGACGAACTTCCGCACCTCCGGGGTGCCGGCGGCCCACTCGATGCCCGCGTAGATGTCCTCCGAGTTCTCGCGGAAGATCACCATGTCCGTCAGGTCCGGCCGCTTCACCGGCGAGGGCACGCCCTCGAACCAGCGCACCGGACGGAGGCAGACGTAGAGGTCGAGCTCCTGGCGCAGCGCGACGTTGAGGCTGCGGATGCCGCCGCCGACCGGCGTCGTCAGCGGGCCCTTGATCGAGACGAGGAACTCGCGGCAGGCGTCGAGCGTCTCCGGCGGCAGCCACACGCCGCTGCCGTAGACCTGGACCGCCTTCTCGCCTGCGTAGACCTCCATCCAGCAGACCCGGCGTCGGCCGCCGTACGCCTTCTCGACGGCCGAATTCCACACGTGCATGGCGGCGCGGGTGATGTCGCGGCCGATGCCGTCGCCCTCGATGAACGGGAGGATCGGGTTGTCGGGGACGTGGAGCCCCCCCCCCTCGCCCATCGTGATCCTCGCGCCGCCCGCCGGAACCGTGACCATCTGGTAGACCATGGGATCCCCCGTCGTGCCCGGCCGCGCCGGGCGTCTGAGCCCGTTACGCGACGCGCGGTGCGTCGCCCCACAACTCCTCGATCGCGTAGTACTGCCTCATCTCGGCGGTCATCAGGTGCACGACGACGCCAAGGAAGTCCCGCACGATCCATCCGCTGTCCGGTGCCCCCGTCGACCGGTGCGCGGCGCGGCCGGAGCCCTTGAGCGCCTGGCTGATCACGGCGTCGAGCGCCTTGAGATGCGGGCCGCTCGTGCCGGTGACGAGGACGTAGAAATCCGTGACGCCCGAGACGCCGCGGACGTCCAGGATCACCGGGTCGATGCCCTTCTTCGACTCGGCCGCGGCCCGGGCCGCGCGCGCGAGAGCTTCATAGTCAGACGCCATAGAGGTGGTGCTCGCTGATATACCGCTCGACACAATCGGGCACAAGGTAGCGGATGGCGAGGCCCTCGGCAAGACGCATGCGGATGTCGCTCGACGCGACACCCACCTCGTGCACGCGCGCCGTCCGGGCGAGCAGCCGCGCCGGCCAGGGCTCCGGGAGGCGCAGCGAGGCCGGGTCCATGCGGGCCGGATCGAAGCCCGGCCGGGCGAGCGTCAGGAATTCACAGAGGTCCAGCAGCGTGCCGATGTCCTTCCAGGAGTGAAGCTCCGGCAGCGTATCCGCGCCGATCAGGAAATGGAACGAGTCGGCCGGCTGCGCGGCGCGCAGCGCGCGCACCGTGTCGATCGTGAACGTCACCCCCGGCCGCTCCAGCTCGCAGCGGCTCAGCGCGAACCGCGGGTCGCCCTCGATCGCCGCCTCGATCATCGCGGCCCGGTGCTCGCCCGGCGCCAGGGCGTCCGCCGGCTTGTGGGGCGGATTCCCGCACGGAATGAAGACGACCCGGTCGAGCCCGAACGACTCCGCCGCGTCCTGCGCCACCACCAGGTGCCCGACGTGCACCGGGTTGAAGCTTCCGCCGAACAGCCCGATCCGCATGCGCCCTCGCCCCCGCCGGCCGCACCGCGCGGCCGGGCGGAGTTTCAAGTCTCAAGTTCCAAGTTTCAAGTTCCGAAACGGTCGGGATTTCCCGGACGGGGCATCACGGTTGCGGCCGACTCATGCGGAACATCGTCACCAAGGCCCAGAGGGCGCCACCCATGACCAACCCGGCCACTACGACACCATACGGAACACTCGGATCGCTGCTGATCACCAAGCCCTCATCCCGACCATCCCAAGACCAATTGCGATGGCTGCACCCAGAAGATGAGGTCGGAAACGCTTGTGCCGCTGCTGAAACGCGGCAACTGCCGGACCGGGCGCTCCGTACTTCGGACACGACGCGGCCGATGTGGATACTTCGTTTCCGCAATCCACACATCGTACCAGTGCCATATCTCCTCTCCTTCTTGCCGAACGCCGACGCTGAGCATTGTCTGAAGGCCGTCCGCGGCCTTCAGAAATAGGCTCCGGCGTCTTGATGGCCCCGCTCCTCAAAAGACATTGTTTGCATCGAATTCACATCGGACGCCTTGCGCAATGATCCATTGCTCAAGCTTCCGCTTCTCGGTCTCTGACATGGCGTCGAAGGAAACGCCGACACTTTGGAGATCCGCGCCGCGGTCAACCATGTCCTCATCGCTGGCCATCTCGTCGCTTGAAACCCACACGCTGTGGCTGACGATGACTCCGTGGGTCGGCTTTCCGTACTTATCGAAGACACGCTCGAGCATAGGTATGATGTCGCCGGCCTGTGTTGCATCGGTTTGGCGGGCGACTATCTCGAAATCCATCATGAAGTAGCTGGCGACGTCTGAACACAGCAGATTGCGCGCGGCAACGATTACCCCGTCGTTGTGCTGAATGGGCTGAGGGAGGAAGGCGCTGCCGATTGCGTACCAGTCACGCACTCGCAACCCGATCTCCGGGTTGAATGCGCCAGCGTCGAAGAACTCCTGTGGTGTAGTCATATCATCTCTCTAGGACCAACGCTCACCTTGACGGTTTCGGCAACCCGTCCGCGGGGCGACGAATACCCACCGAGTTGTGGTTCGCCGTTTCGTCTGGTTTCAGTTCCTGATCGAAGTCCGCTCCGCACAAAGGACAGAACTGGATCTTCCTAGGCAGTCCTCCGACGAATGGAGACGCACCGAATCTGAGGATCTGCCCGATCCACTTTGAGCAGAAGGGACATGTGATGCAGACAGAGACGAGCATCCCGACCGTGACCGCGATGGCGATGACGACCAATCCGGCAAGAAACCATGCGATGCCTTCGGTTCGACTCGAGTAGACAAGGATTGCGACCGACAGGAGGGCCAGAGGTAACGGCAGGTATCCCAGGCCCCCTCGTCTAACTCGCTTGGCTATGTACTCTCGTCCTGTCATCTTCCTCCGGCGAACGCCCCGGCTCACCCTTGAGGAGACCGCGCAGCGGGCTCCGAATAGGGTGCGGCCGGATGTTCGGGTTCCGTCTCTCTCTTTCGCCGGATCGTCAGTGCGGCCAAGTAGAGTCCGTTGATTGCCAGGAGAATGCCAGCCGGCGCAATCAACCATCCGGAATGGGGGCGTTTCTGCGTGAGCCAGCGTCCGGCAAACGGATACCCTGTGCCCTTGAACTCGCTCATGTTCATCTTCTGGAATTCCACCAAGGCGTCGTAGTTCACGACTCCAGCCTTGGCGAGTTCGGCCAACCTCATGGAGGCGTGTCGAGTGACGACAGAGTCAACGATCGGCGTCATCATGAAGAGCCAGCCGATCACGAGCACATCCAGAATGACGATCAACATCTTCATTTCATCGACCCGAACAGTACTATTCTGCCTACCTCAGTTTCCGGCCACCTCGTCCGGGTGAACCGTCCTCAGCCCCTGGGCGACGCCGGCCCCGGTGTTTCGCAAGTCGCGCAACGGCAGCGTTGAGGATGTGGCGAGTCAGCTTTGGGACTGGCGCCAGGTCGTCATCGTGCGGTCGTGCCAGGTCGTCCTTGCGCGCTGACCGGATGTCCGGGCCTCCCGGGTGCCGCACGAAGACGACTTCGGCCCGCGGATCCTGCACGGCGTCTCCATGCTCTCCTCCCTCCGCGCCGGCCGGCGGCTGACCGGCTGCCGACGTGCATCGGTTTTACGCCCGGGGGCGATGGCCGGGCAAGCGGATTCGCGATCGGGGATCCGTGTCGGACGGCTGTGCGTCGCGTCCGTGAACACGGTCCGTGTCGACGGGCGTTTCGGGTTGCCAGCGCGGGACGGGCGGGTTTATTATGCAACGCAACAAAGAGGTGCAGCATGAAGACGACGCACACCGCAGCCTGGACCGTGGCCCTGGCCGCCCTCGTGGCATCCGCCGCGGCGGCGCAGGTTCCGAACCCGGGCTTTGAGGACGGCGGGCCGGGCAAGGTCGCCGGCTGGAAGACGGAAACATGGAACGGCAAGGCCGCGACCGGGCCGGTCGACGGCGGCCGCAGCGGGGCGCGGGCAGTCCAGGTGGAGTCCAAGGAGTCCGGCGCCGATGCGGCGTGGACGACGAAGGTCGCGGTGCGTCCCTTCGCCCGCCACCGCATCAGCGCGTGGGTGAAGGTCGACGGCGTCGAGCCGGCCGGCGGCGCCGGCGCGGGGCTGAACCTCCACGGCCGCTCCGAGAAGTCCGCGATGCTCACGGGGACGAAGGACTGGACCGAGGTCTCCCTGGAATTCGACTCGGGCGCCGACGACGCGGTCCAGCTCAACTGCATCCTCGGCTTCATGGGCCTCGCAAAGGGGCGCGCGCGCTTCGACGACGTCCGCATCGAGATGCTCGAGGCCCGCCCGATCGAGGCCGGGGGCATCTCCATCGACGCCGCGCAGAAGGGCGAGCCGATGAGCCCGCTCATCTACGGCCAGTTCATCGAGCACCTCGGCCGCTGCATCTACGGCGGCATCTGGGCGGAGATGCTGGAGGACCGGAAGTTCCACTATGTCCTCACGCCCGACTTCGCGCCCTACGGCGCCGGGAAGGCGCCGTCGGCCGAGATCCCCTTCCCCGTCGTCAGCGCCTCGCCGTGGCAGATCGTCGCGGGCGTCGGCGATCCGTCCGCCGCCGTGACGATGGCGACGAACGACATCTTCACCGGCCGCCACGTTCCGCGGCTCGCGGCCGGCGCCGCGATCCGGCAGGGCGACCTCGCGGTGGAGAAGGACCGCGACTACGAGGGCTACCTGTGGGTCCGCGGCGAGGGCGCTTCCACGCGCGTGTCCGTGTCGCTGGAGGGCGCGAAGGGCGGGCTGACCGGGGCCGCCGCGTCGGGCCGCGACTACGTGCGCCTTCCGTTCACCTTCCGGGGCACGGCGGATGTCGCGCGCGCAACGCTGACCGTGCGTCTCGACGGCGCGCCGGGACGCGTCGGCACGGTCTCGCTGATGCCCGCGGACAACGTCGAGGGCCTGCGCGCGGACACCCTGGCGCTGCTGCGCGAGCTCCGGTCGCCGATCTACCGCTGGCCCGGCGGCAATTTCGTCTCGGGCTACGACTGGCGCGACGGGATCGGCGACCGCGACCGCCGCCCGCCCCGCGTGAACCCGGCGTGGACCGGAGTCGAGCACAACGACTTCGGCATGCACGAATTCATCCGCTTCTGCCGCCTCGTCGAGGCCGAGCCGCTGATCACCGTCAACACCGGGTTCGGCGACGCCCACTCCGCCGCCGCGGAGCTGGAGTACGCCAACGGCGCCGCGGACACGCCGTGGGGCCGCAAGCGGGCACAGAACGGCGCCCGGCAGCCGTTCGGCGTGAAGTACTGGTGCGTCGGCAACGAGATGTGGGGGCCGTGGCAGCTCGGCTTCATGAAGGCCGAGCACTACTACATCAAGCACAACTGGGTCGTCGACACGATGCGGCAGGTCGACCCGTCGTTCATCCCGATCGCCTCGGGCAACATCGGTCCGTGGAGCGAGGGCCTCCTTCGCGAATGCGCGGGCCGCATGGACCTCATCGCCGAGCACTTCTACTGCCAGGAGCGGCCGGGGGTCCTCGGCCACGTCCGCCAGATCACGGACGCCATCCGGAGGAAGGCCGACGCCCACCGCGACTACCGCGCGCGGATCGACTCGCTCAAGGGGCGCGACATCCGCATCGCGATGACCGAGTGGAACTACTGGTACGGCCCCCACCCCTTCGGCGAGCTCGGCACGCGCTACTTCCTCAAGGACGGCCTCGGCATCGCCGCCGGACTGCACGAGTACGCCCGGCAGTCGGACATCATCGGCGCGGCGTTCTACGCGCAGACGGTCAACGTCATCGGCTGCATCAAGACGTCGCGCACGCGCGCCGCGCTGGAGACGACGGGGCTCGCGCTCAAGCTCTACCGCGACCATTTCCTGGGCACGCCGCTCAAGACCGCCACCGGCCCGCTGATCGACGCGCAGGCGATGCTCTCCCCCGACGGGAGGCACCTCGTCCTCGGCATCGTGAATCCGCAGGACTCGGCGCTCGAGATCCCGCTCGCGCTGGCGGGCGTCACCGCCGCCGGTCCGGCCGAATCGTGGCGGATCGCCGGGAAGGACCCGATGGCCTTCAACGATCCCGACGCACCCGCGACGATCGCGATCGAGGCGCTCGGGAAGCGGGACCTCGGCGCGACGCTCCGCCTCGCGCCGTACTCCGCGACGGTCCTCCGCGTGCCCGTGAAGCCCTGAGCCGGGGCTCAGTCCACGCGCAGCACGGCGCAGGACTCGCCGAGGACGGCCTCGATCTCGCGAATCAGCCCTTCGGACGGATGGACGAGGTGGCCCGGGCCCGCCTCCAGGACGACCCGCCCGCCCTGGGCGTCCAGGACGGCGAACGTGACCGGCACGGCGCCCGGGTGCCTCGCGAGGATCTCCCTGAGTTCGTCGGCCGGCACGGCGTCGGCCATCGACGGAGGGACATGGAGCTGCATCCCGCGCACGGCGGTCTCGACCACCTGCTCGAGCGGGCGCACGCGCGTCGCGGCCATCCAGGCGGCATCGTCCCGCATCATGCCCCGCCCCTCGAGATAAAGGAGCTTGCCCTCGCCCACGTAGGCGCCGTCGCGCGACAGGACCTCGGGCGGCATCGTCACCGACAGGCTTCCGTCCGGCATGTCGAGCGTCATTTCCGACGCCCCGCCGCGGGCCGCGGGACGGGGCGCGCGCAGCGCAA
>CAYODK010000074.1:0-23174 GCA_964402695.1 uncultured Verrucomicrobiota bacterium | reverse complement strand
GCTCGTACGAGGCCGTCGGCGTCGCGTACTTCTCGGGCGGCCTCTACACGAGCGCGTACAACACGGTGCTCGGCTACAACAACGCCCCGGGCGGCGGCGGGCGGGCGGAGTACTCCGTCGACGGCGGCGCCGTGATGCTCAACAACGTCCTCCTGCTGAACCGGAACGTGGCCGGCTCGAGCCTGATGTCCACGAACATCGTCAACCTCAACGCCGGCACGCTCCGCACCACGGCGCTCTACAAGCACACGACGGGCGGCGTGAGCGTCCTGAACTTCGACGGCGGCACGCTGCTGGTCGGCGCGAACGTCTCCAACGCGACGTTCCTCCAGAACCTCGACGCGGCCTACATCCATGACGGCGGCGCGACGATCGACACGGCGGCCAACACCGCGACCGTCCGCCAGGACCTGCTGGCCCCCTCGGGCCAGGGCGTGGTCGCCCTGCCGTGGTCGGGCAGCCTGGACAGCTACACCGCCGCCCCCTACGTCCGGATCGAGGGCGGCAGCGGCTTCGGCGCGACGGCCGTCGCGCTGTTCGACTACGCCACCGGCACCGTGACGGGCCTGGTCCTCACCGGCTCCGGCAGCGGCTACGCGCCGGGCGACACGCTGACCGTCACGCTGACCGGCGGCGGCCGCGACGACGTCGCGCTCGGCACGGCCACGCTCGGCGCCGTGACCGGCGGCGGCCTCACGAAACTCGGCACCGGCGTCCTCGTGCTCCTCGGCACCAACACCTACGCCGGGGCCACCACCGTGTCCGAAGGGATTCTCGAGGCCTTCATGCTCGGCGGCCTGCCCTCGGCGGCCGGGCTGACCGTGAATCCCGGCGCGGCCTTCATGGTCGGCGTCGGCGGGCCGGGGCAGTGGCTGGCGACCGACGTCGACAACCTTCTCGCCGCCGCCACCTTCGACGCGGGATCGGGTATCGGCTTCGACACCACGCTGGGCGACTTCGCCTACGGATCGGCGATCGTCGGGAACCTCGGGCTGGTCAAGTTCGGTCCGAACACGCTGACGCTTTCCGGCGCCAACACGTATACCGCCGGCACGTGGATCGCCAACGGCCGGGTGGTGGTCGAGAACGAGCAGGGTCTCGGGACGGGCGGGCTCGTCCTCGGCGGGCCGGGCACCGCGGGTTCCCTTTCGCTCTCGAACGTGAGCCAGACGCTGACCGGCACCCTGTGGTCGAGGGCGTCGACCAACGCGGATGACGCGATCCACATCGGCGAGGGCCGGTCGCTGGTCGTGCTGGGCAACGTCACCAACGGCGTCAATGTCGACAACCTCACCCGTCTCGTCGTCGATGGCGCCGGGGCCCTGGCGATCACGAACGCCTACGGGTTCTTCCAGAACGGCGTGCAGACCAACGGCGCCGCGATCGTCGACATGCGGAACCTGGGGACGTTCATCGCGGACCTCGGCACGGGCGAATTCCGCATCGGTCCGACGAACTTCGCGAACGGGACCACGACCAACATCGCCTGGCTGGCCACCAACAGCACGATCCTCGCGGCCAAGGTCGGCATCGGCGACACGGTCCAGCAGACGACCGGGATCACGGCCATGCGCCTGGGCGGCGGGGAGACGGCGATCTTCGCGGACACCCTCCTTGTCGGCGGCGGCAAGCACCGCATGGAGCTCACGTTCGAGACCGCCACCGGCACGCTGACCGTGTCCAATCTGGCGGGGACCGGGAGGACCGACCTGTCCGTCGGCGTCAACTGGGCCGGAACGGGCGGGAACACGGTCGGCCTGGTCGACCTGCGCGGGCACGAGGTCAGCCTGTACCTCGGGACGGTCACGAACGGCGGCCGGCGCAGCAGCCTCACCGGCAGCAGCGCGGGCTACATCTACTTCGACACCGGCGTGCTCGACGCCAGCAGCATGCTCGTCGGCGTGCGCGGCGGCACGGCCTCCGGCGTCATGACCGGCGAGGTCCACATCGGCGGCGGCACGGTCCGTCTCGGCCCCGTCTCGCTCGCGCAGAACGAGGTCGCGGGCGGCTCGGCCACGTACGGCCTCCTCAACCTGTACGGCGGCGACATCACGATGAGCGGCGCCATCGCGAAGGTCGGCGGTGCGGGACCGGCCTTCGCGCGGCTCATGATGACCAACAACGCGACGCTCGACATGGGCGGATTCTCCATCGGCGACGGGGTCAACCCGATCGATTCGCTGGTGCTCGAGTCCGGCACGCTGCGGAACGTCGCCGAGATCAACGGCGGGGCGGCGTGGGCGAAGACCGGGGCGGGGGTGCTGACGCTCGACGGCAACAACGCGTTCGGCGGGTCGGTGACGGTCAGCAACGGCGCCCTGGTGGCGGCCAGTGCGACGGCCCTCGGCACGACGGCCGGCGGCGTGACGGTGCTCAACGGCGGCACGCTCGGCCTGCAGGGCGGGATCGCGGTCGCGGGCGAGGGCCTGATCCTCACGGGCATCGGTACGGGCAGCGGCGGCGCGCTGCGGAACATCGACGGCGCCAACACGTGGGGCGGCGGCATCACGGTGACGGGCGCCGTGGACACGTCCCTCCATTCGGACTCCGGCCACCTGCTGATCAGCGGCGACATCACGAACAACCTGACCGCCGGCAACCTGCTGCTCCGCGGCAACGGCTCCGGCGAGATCAGCGGCGTGATCTCCGGTGCGCGGACGCTCTTCAAGAGCGGGGGGGGCGCGACGAACGCCGGGACGTGGACGCTCAGCGGCCTGAACACCTACTCCGGGTCGACGACGGTCGCCGCGGGCACGCTGCGGGTCTCGACCGAGGCGAACCTCGGGACGACGCCGTCCGCCTACGTGGCTGGCCAGCTCAACCTGCGCGGCGGCCTGTTGCAGAACACGGCCAGCATGTCCATCAGCCCGAACCGCGGCGTGACGCTCGGCACGCTCGGCGGAGGATTCGACACCGATGCCGGGACGACGATGACCGTCGAGAGCATCGTGGCGGGCGTCGCCGGCAACCCGCTGATCAAGACGGGCCCCGGCGCGCTCGTTCTGAACGCCGGCAACACCTACGCGGGCGACACGCTGGTTTCCAACGGCGCGCTGCGGGTCAACGGGGCGTACAGCGGCGGCGGGTTGATCTCGGTGTACTCGGGCGGGACGCTGGGCGGCACGGGCTCGGTGGGGGCGGTGACCGTCGCGGCCGGGGGCGGCCTGGCCCCGGGCAACAGCGCCGGCACGCTGACGGTCGGCGACCTGACGCTCGACGGCGCCGCGATCCTGGTCTACGAACTGGGAACCTCGAGCGATCTGATCCTGGCGGGCACGACGATCCTCGGCGGGATCGACTTCGACAACTTCTCGTTCCTCCCCGGGGTCGGTTTCGGGCCGGGGGTCTACACGCTGATCGATGCGACGACCATCTCCGGTCTCGGCGCGGGCACCGCGGGGACGATCGGTTCGTACGGGGCCACGCTCTCGATCGACGTGGACGACCAGGATCTCGTCCTCACGGTCATCCCCGAGCCGGCGACGCTCGGCCTGCTGGGCGTCTGCGCCTTCGCGGCCCTGTTGCGCCGCAGGCTGCGGTAGAAGGCGGGAGGCAGGCGGCTGGCGCGCGGGGCGCACCGGCCCCGTGAGGGCTCCGGGGCATCCTCCGCGTGACCGGCCTCCCCCGGGGAATGTGTCCAGCCCGGCCCTCGCGTTCCGCGACGTGGACGGCAGGTGGCGCCGCCCGTAGGCACACCTTCGCTCTTGTCAAGTTTGTCCTTGCTACACATGACTCGATGTTAGAGACTTACACATGAATTCTGTGATGCGGTGCCGGAGGGCAAGACGATGAAGATGCGCATGGGTCTCGGGTCCTTGGGATGGTTCGTTGCTGCCGCACTGTTCCTGCAGGCGCCGCGGGTGGTCGCGCAGTCCGGAGCGTGGAACGTCAACGCCGACGGAACCTGGAGCGTCGCGGCGAACTGGCTGACAAACGGCGTTGCCAACGGCGCCGGGAACACGGCATGGTTCACCAATAACATCGACACGGCTGCCCGCACCGTGACGATCGACGGTCCGCGGACCATCGGCCATATCCGGCTCGGCGACAACAACAGCACGCACGCCTTCACCCTCACGACCAACGCGACCGGCAAGCTGATCCTCGACAACGGCGCCGGGTTTGCCACGATCTCGATGCTCCGTGGTCCGACGACCACCATCAACTCGCCGATCGAGCTCCTCAGCAACCTCATCGTCACCAACCTCGCGGCCGTCGGCACCGACCTGATCCTCCGCGGCCAGATCTCGGGCAGCGGCGTGGGGCTCACCAAGAGCGGCGTCGGCCGGTTGATCCTCGGCGCCACGAACACCTACACCGGCGCGACGATCGTCAACGGCGGCATCCTGCGGCTCGTCGATCCCCGCTGGATCGACACCTCCAGCAGTCTGACGCTCAACGGCGGCGTGATCGAAATCATGAGCAACAGCATGGTCCGCACCGGCGGCCTCGGCGCGGGCAGCAACCAGATCCAGATCGTCGGCGGCGTGTCCGGTTTTTCGTTTGCCACCGACCCCGCCGGCGACCGCACAGTCACGATCGGGGCGGGCGGCACGGTCCTCCAATGGGGGTCGGCGTACTTCAATCCTTCGGTTTTCGTGCTGGCCACGACGGGGGCGACGACGGCCCGCGTCCTCGTCTTCGACAACGCGATCGATCTCAACGGGGCGGCGCGGGAAATCCAGACGGTCACCGGCTTCGGCCGCGTCAACCGGTCGATCAACGGATCGGGGGTCGCCTCCGAACTGATCAAGTCCGGCTCCGGCACGCTGGAGTTGAACGCGACGAACAGTTACGACGGCACGACCCGCGTCCTCAACGGCGCGCTCCGCCTGTGGGGCACGCACACGCTGTCGAGCAACAACACCGTCGTGCTCAGCGGCGGCGTGCTGGAGTTCGCGCGCGCGAACGCCTACCAGGCGCCGATCCTCGGCACGGGCGCCGGCCGGGTGCAGTTCGCGGGGAACGCCGGCTTCGGCGCCCACAACGGGGTTCGCCGCATCAACGTCAACGGAACGGGAGAAACCCTGAAGTGGGGCGGGGGCGAGCTGGCCTCGTGGGGTTCCCTGCTGCTCAACGGGCCGAATTCCAGCGGCTACGTGCTCCTCGAGAACGGACTCGATCTCAACGGCGAGGTGCGGACGATCTCCGTCAACTCGTCCTACGGCGCGGTCCTCGGCGTCGTGACCAACACGGGCGCCGCTCCGGCGCGCCTCGACAAGGCCGGGAACGGCACGCTGGTCGTGCTCGGCGACAACTACCGGCACGACGGTGGGACGATCATCCGGTCGGGCACCATGCAACTGGGCGACTACTGGACGAAGAACGGTGTCCTCCCCGGCATCCAGGGCAACGCCGGAAGTGTCAGCAACCTGAGCACGATCCTGGTAGTGAACACGGCGGACACAACGATTTCCGGCAACATCGACGGGAGCGGCAGCCTGTACCAGATGGGCTGGGGCGGCACGCTGACGCTGGCCGGAACGAACCGCTACACGGGCAACACCGCGGTCCGCCGCGGCACGCTGGAGCTGGATTTCTCCGCGCCGACCGCGCCCGGGACGAACATCGTCGGTGTCGGCAGCATGTCGCCGCTGATCCTCGGGGATCTTCACTACACGGGCGGCACGCTGCTCATGACGGGCGCGTCGGGGGCCGGCGTGACGAACCTGCAGATCTTCCGCAGCACCGCGGTCAACATCGGGGATTCGTACGTTCGCGTCGCGAACGGCGAGGATGCCGTGGCGGTGCTCGTGGTCAGCAACGTCAGCCGCGCCATCGGGGGCACGGTCGACTTCACCCTTCCGACGAACGGCGCCATCGCGACCACGACCTTCGGGAACTTCAACGGCATCCTCACCGGCGCCGTGACGGTCGGGAAGACCGACTGGGCGACGGCCGCGGACATCGGGCTCGGCGGCAATCTGCGGCAGATCACGAACTACGCCGGCTACACGGTGGCCGGCGGGACCGGCATCGCCCATGGCGACACGCAGAACATCCGCCTGACCGCCAACGACACCCTCGGCGCCGCGACGGTCCAGATCAACACACTGGCCATGACCAACGATGGCGGGAGTTACACGATCGCCATCGGCGCGGCCGAGAAGCTCCAGCTCGGCACGGTCGGCGGCATCCTGTCGCCGGCCGGGGCGGGGACCCTGACGATCGGCGACGTTGCCAACCAGGGCCGGCTGGCCGCCGGCACCGGGAGCAGCCCGACGGGCGAGCTGGTCTTCATCAACCACTCGGCCGCCCCGATCGTGGTCAACGCGGCGGTGATCAGCAACACGGTCGCGGCCGGGAAGGTGACGATCACCAAGTCGGGCGCGGGCGGCCTCGATTTCAACGGCAACGTCACGCTCGGCGGCGACAACTACATCAACAACGGCGCCGTCAACCTCAACGCGTCCAGCACCCTCGGCGTGATGCGCGTCAACGGCGGCAGCCTGGCTTTCAACGGCAGCGACAACAAGCTCAACGGCAACCTGATCCTCCAGGGCGGGTCGGTGTCCATCCTGGGCTCGGTCGACGGTTCCGGCCGCGAGCTGCAGATGAACCAGAGCCATGGCGGCCGGTCGGTGCTCCATCTCGATGCCGACGTGACGTTCAACCGGATCCGGGCCTCCATCAATGACAATGCGTTCGCTGTGGGCGCCATCTTCCAGACCTCCGGCACCTTCCGGGTCTGGGGCGGGAACTCCGCCGGCCTGACGCTCGCGGAAGGCGCGAACACGTTCGGCTACTACCAGATGATGGGCGGCGTCATCACCGGCGACGTGCTCTTCGCCTCGCGCGGCGCCGCCGTGTTCGAGCAGTACGGCGGCGAGGTCAACCCGAGCAACCAGCTGCGGTTCACGGAAAACGACAGCTACGGGCTGCTGAACCTCTTCGGCGGCCGCTTCAACGCGCCGGGCAATGCCAGCGGGTTCACCGTGCACAACAGTTCGCTCGGGCCGGCCACGGCGGTGATCAACGTGCTCGGCGGCTCGCTCGACGCCGCGCTGAACAACTCGACGAAGACCCTCAACCTGATGAACAATGCCGGGAACACGACCTTCCTCAACCTGGTGGCCGGGTCGGTGACGGCCAACCAGGTCTGGGCGTCGCAGCCGATCGGCAACTCCATCCTGAATTTCAACGGGGGCACGCTGGTGGCCAAGGCGGGGACGACACAGAGCAACGCGTTCCTGCAGGGCCTGAGCGCCGCCTACGTCCAGACGGGCGGGGCGTTCATCGACGTGCAGGCGGCGGGGGTGATCGTCAGCCAGTCGCTCCTCGGCGTGACCGGGCACGGGCTGGCCTCGATCGCGACCAACGCCTCGATGGGCGCGCAGTACATCGGCGCCCCGATCGTGAAGATCACCGGCGGCAGCGGCACCGGCGCCCTGGCGATCGCGCAGGTCGACTTCTCGACCGGGACCATCACCAACTTCCTGGTGGTCAACCCGGGCGTCGGCTACCAGCCGGCGGACGTGCTGACCGTGACGGTCGAGGGCGGGGGGCCGCTCGTCCAGCCGACGCCCTTCACGGTCTCCGGCGCCTCGCTCGCGGCGAACGTCGGCGGCGGGTTGACCAAGCTGGGCAACGGCGTGCTCACGCTGGCCGGGACCAACACCTACACCGGCGGCACGACGCTTTCGGCCGGCACGCTGGCGGTCGGCGCGCCCGAGAATCTGGCCCCCGGGTCCGTCACCTTCAATGGCGGCAACCTGCGGATCACCGGCACGACCTTCACGACCCTCGACGGCTACACGCTGAACCTGGGCACGGGCGGCCTCGACATCGAGAACGCGGCCCTCCGGCTCTCGATCTCAACGGCCCTCGGCGGTGCGGGCGGCCTGACGAAGATGGGCGCCGGCACGCTCGTCCTCTCCGGCGCCAACTCCTACGCGGGTAACACCGTCGTGCAGGGCGGCGTGCTGTCGATCACGGGCACCGGCTCGCTGCCCGGCTGGAACACGGCCGGCCGCTGGACGGTGTCCAACGGCGCCGCGCTGGCGGTCGGGAACGCGGTGACCGATGCGAACATCACGACGCTGCGGGGCGCCAACAACCTCGCCGCCGGCGCCCGGCTGGGCTTCGACACGACGGCCGGCGACCGGCTCTACTCCACGATCTTCGCCGACAGCGGGGCCGGGGCGCTGGGCCTGGTCAAGCTCGGCAACAACATGCTGACGCTGCGCACCGGCAACACCCATACCGGCGGCAACTGGATCCACGGCGGGACGCTGAACATCAGCAACGACACGGCCCTCGGCGCCGTGCCCGGCGCCGCCGGGGTCAACCTGACCTTTGCGGGGACCGGCGGTACGGCGCGGGCGGCGGTGGGCGTGACGCTGGCGGCCACCCGGCAGGTCCAGATCGACCGGGGCGCGATGGCGACGTTTGAGGCCGTCAGCAACCTGACGTTCACCATCAACGGCGCCATCGGCGGAGAGGGCGGGCTGGTGAAGACCGGGTTGGGGCGCCTGACGATCGGGGCGACGAACACCTACACCGGCCCGACGATCGTCCAGAACGGCATCCTGCGCCTGACGGACAGCCGGTTCATCACGCAGTCCAGCAACATGACGCTCAACGGCGGCGTCGTGGAACTCGGGACGAACACGTTCCAGCGCGCCGGCGGCCTCGGGACGGCGAGCAACCAGATCCAGGTCTACGGCATTTCCGGCTTCTCGATCTACGACACCGGCGCCGACCGGACGGTCCAGATCGGCGCCGGAGGCTCGGTCGTGCAGTGGGGGTCGCAGTACTTCGACCCCTCGATCTTCATCCTCAACACGACCGGCGCCACGGGCGGGCGGTACCTGATCTTCGACAACGTGATCGACCTGAACGGGGCCGACCGCCAGATCGACACGGTCACGGGCACCGCCCGGATCAACCGGCCGATCACCAACAGCGCGGGGACGGCGGCGGGCCTCGTCAAGGGTGGCGCGGGCACCCTGCAGTTGATTTCGTCGAACCGCTACGACGGCACCACGCTGGTTCTCAACGGCGCGCTCCGGCTGTCCTCGACCCCGTGGGCCCTGTCCACCAACAACACCCTGATCCTCAACGGCGGCGTGCTGGAATTCGACGTCGCCCACGCCTACCAGGCCCCCGTTCTGGGCACCGGGGCGGGCAAGGTCCAGTTCGCCGGAGCGGCCGGCTTCGGGACGATCAGTTCCGTGCGGTCGGTCAACGTGAACGGCACGGGCGAGACGCTCACGATGGGCGACGGCGACCTCGCCAACTGGGGTTCGCTGCTGCTCAACGGACCGAGCGCCGGCAACGGCCATATCGTGTTCCTCAACGGGATCGACCTGAACGGCGCGAGCCGCACGGTCAGCGTCGCGGCGGGCGTCGGCCGGATCGGCGGCATCGTCACCAACACCGCCGGGACCGCCGCCAACCTGGAGAAGGTCGGGGGCGGCACACTGCTTGTGCTGGGCGACAACTACCGGCACGACGGGCGCACGTGGATCCGCGCCGGCACGATGCAGCTCGGCGATTACTTCATGAAGAACGGCGTGCTGCCCGGCATCCAGGGGAATGCCGGAAGCATCAGCAACAGCGGGGCCCTGGTGGTCGCGAACACGGCGGACACGGTCCTCAGCGGCGCCATCGAGGGGACCGGCGAGTTCATCAAGTCGGGCTGGGGCAGCACGCTGACGCTGACCGGCACCAACCGGTACAACGGCAACACGCGGATCCGCCGCGGCACGCTGGAATTGGACTTCTCGGCGGCGGACGCCCCCGACGCCAACATCATCGGCACCGGGACCCAGTCGCCGCTGATCCTCGGCGACACGAGCTATGCGGGCGGCCGGCTGCTCGTGACGGGGGCCGCGGGCGAGGCGAACGCCCAGGTCTTCCGGAGCCTCACGGTCAACCCCGGCCAGTCGGCGATCGAGGCGGTCAGCGGGGCGGGCGGATCGGTCACGCTGTCGGTCAGCAACATCGTCCGCGTCGCGGGCGGCGTCGTCGACTTCACGCTGCCGGCCTCCGGCGCGATCCGGACGACGGCCATCAATACCAACGACATCCTCGGCGGCTATGCGACCGTCGGCGGGACGGACTGGGCGGCCAACTCGGTCGGCGCCGGCGAGGGCAATGTGAGCGCCTACGCGGCCTATACCTACTTGGGCGCCAGCGTCCCCAACGACCCGAACGCCAACCTCCGGATCAGCGACCTCTCGTCCGACAACGCACCCCTGGCCGCCGCCACGTCGACCGTCCATACGCTATCCTCGGAGGCGACGTCGGCCCTGACGATCGACGTTGGGGCGGGGAACACGCTGCGCCTGGGGACCCAGGGCGGCATCCTGCTGGCGCCGTCGGCCGCCGGCCTGGCGATCGGATCCTCGCGCAACTCGGGCTTCCTGACCGCGGGGCGGACCAACAACGGGCCGGGCGAGCTGA
This sequence comes from uncultured Verrucomicrobiota bacterium, assembly GCA_964402695.1. Classification (GTDB taxonomy): domain Bacteria; phylum Verrucomicrobiota; class Kiritimatiellia; order PWTM01; family PWTM01; genus VGWF01. The sequence goes on along the minus strand of CAYODK010000074.1, from coordinate 12,767 downwards.
TCTTCATCAACAACTCCACCGCCGCCATCACGGTCAACTCGGCCATCACCAGCAACGGAACGCAGCGGATGCAGTTGACGAAGGCCGGTCCCGGCGCCGTCGACTTCGTCGGCGACGTCGCCGTCGGCAACAACATGTTCATCCTCGACGGCACCGCGAGGTTGAAGGGGACGAACGTTATCGGGCAGACGTACGTCACGGGCGGCAGCCTGGTGTTCGATACGGGCAGCAGCAACCGGCTGACCGGGACGCTGGTCATCAACGGCGGGTCCGTCACCGTCAACGGGCGCGTGCATTCCGGCTCCGAGGTCCAGATGGGAACCCTCTCGGGCGGCCGGTCCGTTTTGAACATCAACGCGGACCTGTACACGACCCGGCTGCGCGCGGCGGCGAACGATCATTCCTTCTCCGCCGGAGCGATTTTCCAGACGGCCGGCACCTTGTTCGGATCCAGCGACAACAACGGACTGAGCGTCTCCGACGGGACGGGCAACTCGGGCTACTACCGGATCTCCGGAGGCACGCTGACGGGCGACACGATCGTGGCCTACCGCGGCCCCGGCGTCTTCGAGCAGACCGGCGGCGCGGTGACACCCGACAGCCAGTTCCAGGTCGTGGCGGGGGCCGGCAGCGGCGTCGTCAATCTGTATGCGGGCCGGTTCAACGCCCCGGGCACCTCCGGTGGCTACATCCCGTTCCAGGGCGGCGCTTACCTCGGCGGGACGGCGGTCTTCAACGTGATGGGCGGCTCGCTCGACGGGGCCTACGGCGGCACCGGCAAGGCGATCGACCTGATGAACCAGGCCGGCAACACCTCCTATTTCAACCTGCTCGGCGGCGTGGTGACGGCCAACCAGGTCAAGGCGACGCAGGCCTACGGCAACTCGGTGCTCAACCTCAACGGCGGCGTGCTCGTCGCGGCGGCCAACTCGTCGATGACCAACAGCTTCATCGCGGGCCTGTCGGCGGCCTACGTGCACGCCGGCGGCGGAACGGTCGATGTGAGCGGTGCGAACGCCCACTTCAAGGTCCTGACCGGCCTGCAGGCGCCGGACGGGTACGGGCTCGCGTCGATCCCCGTGGACGGGAACGCCGGCGGGCAGTACATCGGCGCGCCGGTCGTCTCGATCTCCGGCGGGAGCGGCACGGGTGCGCTCGCGATCGCGGAGGTGGACTTCGCGACGGGTTCGATCACGAACTTCCGGGTGGTCAATCCCGGAACGGGCTACCAGGCGGCGGATGTGCTGACGGTGTCGCTCGACGGCGGCGGCCCGCTGGTCGCACCGACGAACTTCACGGTGAGCGGGGCGGCCCTGGCGACGAACGTCAGCGGAGGGATCACGAAGACCGGCAACGGCTGGTTGACGCTGGCCGGCACCAACACGTTCACCGGCGCGATCCGCGTCGACGCCGGCTTCCTGAACATGCCCTACGCCGCGGCCGGCGCGACGAACGTCACGCTCGGCGCCTCGGCCGGCATGGCCTTCGGCATCGGCGGGGCGCAGACGCTCACCGCCCCGGCCATCGCCCAGGTGCTCGCCGGGAGCTTCGGCGCGGGGAATTCCTTCGGCCTCGACACGACGGCCGGCAGCGCCGAGTACCCGACCGCGATCGGCACGATCCAGAACTTCTACAAGCTGGGCAACAACACGCTGACGCTGTCGGCCAACAACACGTTCACGGGCAACGCCTACGTGATGGGCGGCGCCCTGCGCGCCGAGTGGGGCGGCGGCCTGCCCGCGACGGCGAACCTCATCCTCAACGGTGGCGCGTGGGAGACCACCAACGGAATCGCGTCGAACCTCGGCGGCGGCGCCGGCCAGTTCCAGATCGTCGCCGGAAGCACGAGCGGCTTCTCGGCGGTCGACAACCCGCTGACGGTCGACATCGGCGGCGCGGGCGCGCCGGTGACGTGGGGGGCGGGCGGATTCGACCCGACGACGCTGGTCCTCAACGCGACCAGCGCGAACACGAACCTTGTCTTCGTCAACCGCCTGGACATGGCCGGCGGGTTGCGCACGATCCTCGTCGGGGCCGATACGGCCTACATGGCGGAAGGCCTGACCAACACCGTCTTCGGCAGCGGGCAGGGAGGTCTCGTCAAGCTCGGGTCCGGGACGCTGGTCCTCAGCAACGCCGCGGCCATGCTCAACCTCCAGGCCAACCCCGGCCTCCAGGTGCGCCAGGGGACGCTTCTTGTGACCGCCGGGAAGATCCAGAGCCAGAGCCCCGCGAACAACAGCGACTACATCGGTCGCTATGCGGGTGACGACGGCACGCTGATCCTGGCCGGAAACAGCATCTTCACCCGCAGCAATGCAACCCTGTACGTGGGCACCGACACGGGGAGCCGGGGGACCTTCATCGTCCAGGACAATGCGACGTTCTGGGGCAACTACCAGCTCTACGTCGGCAACTCGGTGGGCAGCACGGGGACGGTGCTGGTGTCCGGCGGCTCGCTGACCCTGGGCGGCAACACCGTCATCGGCAACTCCGGCATTGGCAGGATGGTCCTCAGCGGAGGCAACCTGACGAACAACGCGACCTACATCGGCAACAACGCCGGCGCGCCGGGCGTGATGATCCAGTCCGGCGGCGTCTTCCGCGCGACCGGCGCGACGATCATCGCCGACAAGTTCGGGTCCGTGGGGTCCTACATCCAGACCGACGGCACGTACTCGGGCGCCAGCGAGCTGCGCATCGCGAACGCCCCGTTCTCGTCGGGCTATTTCGAGATGCAGGGCGGCACGCGGACGAATGCCAACTGGGTCTGGGTCGGCAACCAGGGCCTCGGGCTGTACTACCAGTCCGGCGGCACGAACTGGGTGACCGGCAGCGGCATGTTGCTCAACAGCGGTGGCGGGACGAACGGCGCCATCGGCGTGGTCTATGCGTCCGGCGGCGTCTACACGAGCGCCCTGCCGGCCTACCTCGGCTACAACAACACGCCGTCCGGCGGCGGCCGGGCGGAGCTCAACGTCGCGGGCGGCAGCATGCTGCTGAACAACGTGCTCATCCTGAACCGCCTGAACGCCGCGGCGAACATGATGTCGACGAACATCATCAACCTCAACTCCGGCACGCTCCGCACCTGGCAGGTCGCGAAGGGCGCCACGGGCGGCCTCAGCGTCCTCAACTTCGACGGCGGCACCCTGCTGGCCGGCGCCAGCACGAGTTCGGTGCTGCCCTTCCTGCAGGGCCTCGACGCGGCCTACGTGCACGACGGCGGCGCCGTCATCGACACGGCCGACAACGCCGTGACCATCGGGCAGGACCTGCTCGCGCCGTCCGGCCACGGCGTGACGGCCCTCCCGTGGGCCGGCGACGTCGGCGGGTTCGTGGGCGCCCCCTATGTCTCCCTGAGCGGCGGCAGCGGGTTCGGCGCGACGGCGGTCGCCCTCTTCGACTACGTCACCGGCAGCGTGACCGGGCTGGTCATCACCGGCTCCGGCTCCGGCTCTGCGCCGGGCGACACGGTGACGGTCGCGCTGGTCGGCGGCGGCATCGTCTCCAACGTGCTCGGCACGGCGACCCTCGGAGAGCTCGCGAGCGGTTCGCTGACCAAGCAGGGCGCCGGCACGCTCGTGCTGACGGGCAGCAACGCCTACACCGGCGGCACCGCCATCGCGCAGGGGACGCTGGTGATCGGCGCCGGCGGCACGGCGGGCACGTTGAGCTCCGGTCCGGTGGCGAACAGCGGCCTTCTCGTCTACAACCGTTCCGATGACACCGCCTGGAGCCAGGCGATCGGCGGCACCGGAATTCTGGAGAAGAGAGGCCTGGGCATCCTGACCCTGACGGGCGCCAACGGCTACAGCGGTGGAACCCGCATCCTGAACGGCCGGGTCGTCCTCGGCGCCGACAACGCGCTGGGCTCCGGCTGGCTCACGCTCGGCAGCCAGGACGCGGCGGGGGCGCTCTCGCTCTCCAACGTCAGCCAGATGGTCAACGGACCCATGCGCGTCGAGTCCGCCCTTGCGGGCGACATCAACCGGCTCCATATCGGGGCGGGGCAGACGCTGGCCGTTCTCGGCAGCGTCACGAGCGGGCCGATCGCCGCCAACAGCATCACGAAGTTCGTGGCTGACGGGGCCGGCACGTGGGCCGTCACGAACGCGGGCGGCACGTTCCAGGTCGGCGGCGTCACCGGCGACGTCGGGTACATCGCCGACGTCGACCTGAGCGCGCTGGGCACGTTCTCGGCCGATCTTGGCGCCGGCACCTTCCGCATCGGCTCCACGGCCGGCGGATCGGGCAATGCGACGAACACGATGCGCCTGGCGACCAACAGCACGATCGTTGCGGGCGTCGTCGGCGTCGGCGACTTCACCAGCAAGTTCGTCGGGCCGAACACGCTGACGCTTGGCGCGGGGGAGACCCGGATCTACGCCGACAACCTCTTCGTCGCGGGCGGCAAGAGCGATTCGCGGATGCTCTTCGACGGCGCCACGGGCACCCTGGCGGTCTCGAACCGCGCCGGCACCGGCCGGGCGAACATGGCGGTCGGCGTCAACGTCGTCGGCACCGGCGGCAATGTGCCGGGCGTTCTCGACCTCCGCGGGCACGAGGTGAGCCTGTATCTCGGCGCCGTCACGAACGGCGGCCGGGCGGCCGGCAGCACGGGCTGGGGCGCCGGCGAGATCCTGTTCGACCAGGGCACGCTGGACGCTCAGAGCATGATCGTCGGCTTCCGCAACGGGTCCGGAACGGGCGCGGTGACCGGCCGGCTCGACATTGGCGGCGGCACGGTCAGCCTCGGTTCGGTGGAGCTTGCGCGGAACACGTCGTCCAGCGGCAACCCGGTGATCGGAACGATGGACCTCCGGGGCGGCGCCGTCACGATGGGCGGAAATCTCTTCAAGGGCGGCGGCGCCGGGGCGGTCGCCTCGCTGTTGATGACCAACAACGCCATCCTCGACATGGGCGGCTTCGCGATCGGCAGCGGCGCCAGCCCGATCGACACGCTGCAGTTGGACTCCGGCACGCTGCGCAACGTCGGCCAGATCAACGGCGGCGCGGCGTGGACGAAGAGCGGGTCCGGCACGCTGACGATCGAGGGTGCCAACGCCTACGGCGGCGCCCTGGATGTCGCGGAGGGCACGCTGAGGTACAACGGGACCTACACCGGCGGAGGGCTGATCACGGTGCAGGGCGGTGCCGCGCTGGTGGGCACGGGCACCGTGGCGAACGTCACGCTGGCGGCCGGCGCCTCGCTGAGACCGGGCAACAGCGCCGGGACCCTGACGGTCGCCAATCTCACGCTGGACGCAGGAACCACGCTGGAGTACGACCTCCTGACGACCAGCGCCAGCGACCTGATCCTCGCGCAGACGGTCATCCTCGGGGGCATCGGGTTCGACAACTTCACGTTCCTCCCCGGCGTCGGTTTCGGGCCGGGCGTCTACACGCTGATCGACGCAACCGCGATCTCCGGGTTGGGAGCCGGCACAAGCGGCACGATCGCGACCATCGGCGAGGTCGAGTACACCGGGACGCTCTCGATCGGCGGCGACGACGGGCAGGACCTGATGCTGACCGTCATTCCCGAGCCGGGAACGCTCGGCATGATCGGCATCCTGGGCGTCGTGGCGGTGTTGTTCCGCCGCCGCCTGCAGGACTGATCCCGGACCGGCCTCAGGAGTAAGGGATCCTGTCCGACGTGCGCCGCCGCACCCCCGGGACGGCGGAGCGCCATTTATCCGTCAAGCTTATCTTGGCCACGTCCCGGCAAATGGAGTAGGATTAGAGATATGGGTACCTGCTGGAGGGATCGTGCGATGAAGAAGTCGGCGGGGTGGGCGGTCGGGGTCTTCGGGTTGGCGGCGTGGGTGGCGTCCGCGCAGGCCCAGACGAACTTCTTCTGGACCAACGGGGTCGACGGTGCTTGGAGCGGCGCCAACTGGACCAATGACATGGTCGCCCCGGTCGCGCCGCCCGCCGGCGGCGCGGCGGATTACGTCCTGACGTTCAGCCAGGCCGCCACCTACACGGCCAACAACGATCTGGCGGGCTCGTTCTTCCTCAACGGCCTGCGGATCGGCGCGGGCAGCCCGACGCTGACCGGCGGGACGCTCGTTCTCACCAATCGTGGAACCGTCGCGCCCCTGGTCACCAACTGGGGCGGTGGGGTTGCGACCGTCGGCAACAGCGTCGAGTTCGGGACGCACGGAACGCTCGGCGCCGCGGCGGGCAGCACGCTGGTCATGGGAGGCGTTCTCAGCGGCGTCGGAAACATCACGAACACCGGCGCGGGCAACGTGATCCTGACCGGCAACAACACCTACTCGGGGGCGACGGTGATCCGTTCCTCCGGCAGCGGCGCCTGGGGCGGGACGGTGCTCAGCAACACGACCGGCGGCGTGGCGATACCCGGCGATGTCTACCTCGGGGCCGTCAGCGGGAGCGCCTATCTCCGCCTGGGCGCGGACGAGCAGATCGCGAACGCAGGGGTCGTCAACTTCATCGGCGCCGGCCACGGCCGGTTCATGCTCCTGGGGCGGACCGAAACGGTCCGGGGCCTCGTGTCCGGGTCCGGCAACGGGGTCGTCGAGAACACCGACCAGAGCGACTCCGCCAACGGCTTCGGCCCGGCGACGCTGATCCTCGCCCCCGGCGCGGGCGAGGTCTACAGCTTCAACGGCTATCTCCGGAACTACTTCACCGGCGGCGCCAGCAACCGGCTGGCCGTCGTGAAGAACGGCGACGGCACGCAGATCCTGTCCGGCGGCAACATCGGCAACGGCGGGGGCGGCGGCGTGGCGGGCCTGACGGTCAACGCCGGGGCGCTGGTGCTCACGAACACCACGCAGAACAACTTCACCGCCAACCTGGTCGTCGACGGCGGCCGGCTGGAACTGGGGACGGCGACGGCGGGCTTCCGGAACCCGGTGACGATCAACGCGGCCGGCGGGCTGGCGTTCACGCCGGCCGGGACGTTCACGATCGGTGCGCTTGGCGGCACGGGGGCCTTCGGCCTGACGAACGCCGCCGGCGCGGCGGTGGGGCTGATCGTGGGCCAGGGCGGCACGTCCGCGGCGTACTCCGGGGACCTGTCGGGCGGGGGCTCGCTGACGAAGACCGGCACCGGCACGCAGGTGATGTCGGGCAACAACACCTACGCCGGCACCACGACGATCGAGCAGGGCGTGCTGACCGCCACGAAAGCCGCCGCCCTGCCGGGCTACAACTCGGCCGGCATGGTGGTGGTCAACGCGGGGACGGTCGCGGTCCGGACCGGCGGCGCGGGAGAGTGGAGCGGCGCCGAGCTCGACGCGCTGCTGGCCAACGCGACGTGGAATGCGGGCAGCCTGCTCGGCATCGACGTCTCCTCCGGCTCCGTGGATCTGGCCGGGGACACGGCGGGCGTCCAGGGCCTTCACAAGCTGGGTGCGGGCACGCTGACGCTTTCGGGCAACAACAGTTACGCGGGCGGAACGACGATCTCGGCGGGCATCCTCTCCGTGGCGTCGACGGCGAACCTGCCCACGGCGGGCGGCCTGAACGTCACCGGCGGCACGCTGCGCGTCACGGGGACGACTCTGGCGAATCTCGACGCCTACACGCTCAACGCGGCCGGCTTCCGCGGCGGGATCGACGTGGACGATGCGTCGCACACGCTGACGATCTCGCAGGGGTTGTCCGGCAACGGCTGGCTGACCAAGGATGGCGCGGGGACGCTGGTCCTGTCCGGCGCGAACGCGTTCAACGGCGGCGTCACGAACAACGCCGGCACGCTGCGACTCGCCAACGCGTCGGCCTGGGCCGCGACCAACCCCCTGCGTCTCCTGGGCGGCGATGTCGACCTGGGCGGCACCACGGTCACCATGGCCTCTCTCGCCGGGGCGGCCGGCACGACGATCACGAACAACGGGGGCCTGACGGTGACCCAGGGCGCCGCAGGGACCTATGCCGGCGCGATCGTCGGCTCCGGCGGCCTCACGAAGGCCGGGGGGAGCGCGCTGGTCCTGTCCGGCGCGAACACCTACAGCGGGCTGACCGTGGTGAACAACGGCGCCGGCGTGCTGATCCTCAGCAACACGACCGGCAATGCCATCGCGGGCGAACTCGCGCTGGGTCACGGGGCCGGGGGCGATGTGTTCCTGCGTCTCGGCGCGAGCGAGCAGATGCCGGACACGTCCGTGATGTACTTCAACGGAACCGGGCCGAACGCGCGCTACACGCTGGTCGGTTTCAACGAGACGCTGGGCGGGCTTTCCGACCCGCTCGGCCGGGGCATTGTCGAGAACAACGACACGGAGGCGATCTTCACAAACGCCGGTCCCTCCACGCTGACGCTCAACGTTGCGGCCGGGTCGAACCTCGTCTTCTCCGGCTACCTGCGGAACTACCGCGGAGAGGGTGCGGGACCGAGCAACACGCTGATCGTGGTCAAGACGGGCGCAGGCACGCAGATCCTGTCGGGGCCGAACGTCGGCAACGGCGGTCTCGGAGGACTCGTGGTCCAAGGCGGTGATCTCGTGCTGACCAACACCGCCGGGCTCACCGTCGGCGTTCGCGTCGACGGCGGCCGCCTCGTGCTGGCCTCGCAAACCGCCGCCAACAACCGGCCGATCACGAACAACGTCGCCGGCGGCGTGGCGTTTCGCGATGGCACGGCATTCTCCGTCGGCGGGCTCTACGGTGCCAGCGGCATCGCGCTGACCAACGAAGCCGGCGCCGCCGTGGCTCTCACGATCGGCAACGGAAACACGTCGGGGGACTTCGCGGGCGCCTTGGACGGCCCGGGGTCGGTCATCAAGGGCGGCACCGCCGTGTTCACCCTGTCCGGCGCCAGCAGCTACGCGGGTCTGACGACGGTGAACGGGGGGACGTTGATCCTGTCGCACGGCAGCGCCCTGGGATCGCCGGCTGCCGGAACCTCGGTTGCCGAGGGCGGGCAGATCGTCCTGACGAATGGCGTCACGGTCACCGGCGAGGGACTGACGATCGCCGGCGGCGGGAACAACAACATGGGCGCGCTGCAGGCGGCGGCCGGGTCGACGGCGACCTGGGCCGGCACGCTGACGCTGGGCGACCTGGATGACGGCGACTGGCGGCCGCGGCTCGGTGCCGCCCCGGACGGAACCCTCGTGGTCTCGGGCGACATCGTCGACGGGGTCGGCACCAGCCTCTACATCAGTGCGCAAAGCGGGACCGGCCGGGTCGTCGTGAGCGGAACGAACAACACCTACTCCGGCCGCACGGGCATCGTCCGCGGCGTCCTGGTCATCGGCCGGGACGAAACGCTGCCGGCGGGGACGCACCTCGACATGAACGTGGCCGCGGTGGCCGATCCCTCGTCGTTCGATCTCAACGGGTACGACCAGACGGTGGCCGGGCTCCGGACGATCTCCACCAGCGCGCAGTCGACCGTGACCAATTCGTCGGCCTCGCCGTCGAGGCTGATCGTCCATCAGGCCTCGACCGGCACATACGCGGGCGTCATCGGCGGCGCCCTCGAACTCGTCAAGTCGGGCGCCGGACTGCTGACGCTGCAGGGTGACAGCACGTATTCCGGAGCGACCTCCGTCAGCGGCGGCGTGCTGCGGGTCAACGGCACGCACACCGGCGGCGGGCTGATCACGGTCTACGGCGGCGGCACGCTCGGCGGCACGGGCTCGGTCGGCGCGGTCACCATCCAGGCGGGCGGCGTGCTGGGCGCGGGGAACTCCGTCGGAACGATGACCTTCACCGACGACGTCGAGATCCTCGGCTCGCTGGCCGTCGAGAACGCCGGAGCCGCGGTGGATCTCCTGGCCATCACGGGCAACCTGACTCTCGGCGCCGGCAGCGTCCTCGACCTGCTGGGCACGCTCGACGGCACGTCGAGCTACACGGTCCTGACCTTCACCGGCTCGCGCACCGGGACGTTCGGCGACGTGTCCGACGTGACCGCTCAAGGGTACCAGGTGGACTACAACGCCAACGATGTCACGCTGACCGTCATCCCCGAGCCCGCGACGCTGAGCCTCCTCGGGATCTGCGCCGCCGCCGCCCTGCTGCGCCGCAGATTGCGGGGCTGATCGGCCGTCCGGGGAGGCTGCGTCCCGCGGCGGGGGGCGGTCAGGCCTCGTAGGTGAACAGGTCCGCCGCCGAGAGGGCGGTCCCCGCGGCGCGGTTGAACGCGGTCAGCACCTTCTGCTGCGTGTTGGGGGTCAACCGGCGGCCCTTGCAGGCGCGAGCCACCATCTTGAAGGTGATGCACCCGGGCGTCGCCGCCACGAGGTCGGCCGCCTTCAGGCCTCTCTCCGCCATCTTCATCGCAATCGGCTGGGGCCCCAGGTTTCGTTCGACCGGGCTCGTTCCTTCCGCGTCACTCATGGTGAACCGCACCCTACACCCGTTGCGCGGGCGATCCAATCTCCGAAGACGTCCCTGCGTCGGAGGTTCCGGCGGGGGGCGCCGGGCGGGACGGGGGTTGACTTGTCCGGGCCTTCGGCGATGTTTGTCTGCGGAGGACGGCCTTGTGAGAACGCCGTTCCCCCGGGAGTCGAACCATGAAGATCCTCCATGTGGTTCCTGCGGCCGTGGCGACGGCTGCGATGGCGTCCGCGCTCCTTCTGACGGTCGGCTGCGGGCAGAAGCCCGCCGGGCCGGGTCCGAAGCCGGACAGCAAGGCCCATGAGGTCGGGGAAAAGGTCGGCCAGGCCGTCGGTACGGCCGTCACCAAGGCGGTCGAGGCGACCGAGCAAGCCGCGGGCACGGCGGCGGATGCCGCCAGCCGGGCTGCGGAGGCGACCAAGGAAGCTGCCGGCAAGGCGGTCGAGGCGACGAAGGAAACAGCCGCCAAGGCCGCCGAGGCCACGAAGGATGCCGCCCAGAAGGCGGCCGGCGCCACGGCCGACGCCCTGCAAAGTGCCGCGGATGCCGTGCGGCCGAAGCCTTGAACGTCCAAGGGTTGGAAGCCGCCTGCGGCGGGCGTCCAACCCCTGGACGATGCGGGTGACTATTCCGCGGCCGGCGCGGCGGGCTTCGGGCCGGTCCCCCCGTGCTTCGCCTTGACCTTCTCGATCAGCATGGCCTGGAGGTCGGGGTTCTTCTTCAGTTCGGCGGCGGCCGCCTCGCGGCCCTGGCCGAGCTGCTGGCCGTCGCACGAGAGCCACGAGCCCCGCTTCTCCACGATCCCCGCGGCGATCGCGGCGTCCATGATCGAGCCGGTCCACGAGATGCCCTCGGCGTACAGGATGTCGAACTCTCCCTCGGTGAACGGCGGCGAGACCTTGTTCTTCACGACCTTGACCTTCACGCGGCTGCCGATCGCGACGCCGGCGGAATCCTTGATCGTGCCGATGCGGCGGACGTCGAGGCGGACCGACGCGTAGAACTTCAGCGCGCGGCCGCCGGGCGTCGTCTCCGGGTTGCCGAACATGACGCCGATCTTCTCGCGGATCTGGTTCGTGAAGATGCAGCAGGTCTTCGACCGGTTGATGGCGCCGGTCAGCTTGCGCATCGCCTGGGACATCAGGCGGGCCTGCAGGCCGACGAAGCTGTCGCCCATCTGTCCTTCGAGCTCCGCCTTCGGCGCGAGCGCGGCGACGGAGTCGACGACCACCACGTCGAGCGAGTTGCTGCGGACGAGCTGGTCGGCGATGTTCAGCGCCTCCTCGCCCGAGTCCGGCTGCGAGACGAGCAGGTTGTCGAGGTTGACGCCGATCCGCTTGGCATAGGCGGGATCCAGCGCGTGTTCGGTGTCGATGAACGCCGCCATCCCGCCGTTCTTCTGCGCATTGGCGATGATGTGAAGAACGAGGGTGGTCTTGCCCGACGACTCGGGGCCGAAGACCTCGATGATGCGGCCGCGCGGGACGCCGCCGATGCCGAGCGCCATGTCGAGCGTGAGCGCGCCGGTCGGGATGCACGGCACCTGGACAGCCGTCTCCTCGTTTCCGAGGCGCATGATCGCCCCGTCGCCGTATTCCTTCTGAATCTGCGACAGGACGTTCGCAAGCGCCGAGGGAAGTTCCTTGTTCGGTCCCTTGCCGGCTTCCTCGGCCGGGCTCTTCGCTGCCTTTGCCATGGGTTGCCTCATCCTTTCAGGAGGGACTCGTGCAGGACGGTGTAGACCGGCCCGCCCGGCCCCAATTCGCTTCGCATCAGGTCCGCCCGGTCCACGGCCAGCCGCCCACCGGGCGGAGGATTCATAGGGGACCGGAGGACCGAAGTCAACGCATCCGTCCCGCGCGACGACCGCACGCGCCCCAGGGTCACGTGGGCGGCGAACGGGCGCGCCTCGAGGGCGACGCCGAGCCTGCGGAACGCCTCCGCCGCGCGGGTGTGGAGCTCGGCCAGGCCGGGGGGCGCCGGGTCGGCGCCGGCCCAGATCACGCGCGGCGAACGCGGGCCCCCGAACGAGCCCAGGCCGCCGATGGCCAGGTCGAACGGCCGCACCGCCGCCGCGGCCCCGTCGAGCGCCGCGACCAGGCCGGGGACGCGGGCGGCGAAGGTGTCCCCGAGAAACACCAGCGTCAGGTGCAGGTTCTCCGGTCTGACCCACGAGACCCGCGCCCCCGTCCGCCGCAGGCGGTCCTGCGCCCGCACGAGCGACGCGCGCACCTCGGGGGGCAGCCGGATTCCGACGAACAGCCGCCAGACCTCGTCCCCGCGGGCCGCCTGGATCTGTCCGGAGTCGTTCATCGCATCCATGGGAAGAGAACCGGCCGGCGGAATTCCGGACCTTTCTTTCCGGGAGGCTTGCACCGCGGCCGAAGGAACGCAACCCGGAACGCGGGGTCCGGAGGGCCGGACGCAGACGGGCGCCCCGGTGACCC
>CAYODK010000073.1:0-23434 GCA_964402695.1 uncultured Verrucomicrobiota bacterium | reverse complement strand
GACCTTCCGCTCTTCGCCGGCCTCACCCCCGGCGCGGGACCCTCCGTTTCTCCCGCTCCCCGTTCCCCTCCTCCCTCGCCCCCCGCCCCTCGCCCCTCGTCCCCCGACCGCGTCTACCGCGTCTCCGAGATCGCCCGCCGGATCCGCGAGGTCGTCGAGGACGGCTTCCCCGGCCCGGTGACGGTCGAGGGCGAGGTGTCCAATCTCCGCCGCCAGCCCTCGGGACACATCTATTTCACGCTCAAGGACTCCGAGGCGCAGCTCAACGCCGTCTGGTTCCGCGGCGGCCAGAACGCCTTCGCGCAGAGGATCGCCGACGGCGCCCAGGTGCGGGTCACCGGCGAGATCCGCACCTACGAGCCGCGCAGCCAGTACCAGATCCTCGTCCGCTCCGCCCGCGAGGCCGGGCGGGGCGCGCTGTACGAGGCGCTGGAGAAGCTGAAGGCGAAGCTGGCTGCGGAAGGCCTTTTCGACGAGGCGCGCAAGCGTCCCCTGCCCCTGTTGCCGCGCTGCGTGGGCATCGCAACGTCGACCTCCGGGGCGGCACTGCGCGACATCCTGAAGGTCCTGCGCCGCCGCTTCCCGACCATGCGCGTCCTGATCGCGCCGTGCCGCGTCCAGGGCGCGGGCGCCGCGGAGGAGATCGCCGCCGCGCTCGACCGGCTGGGCGCCGTGCCGGGCGTCGACGTGGTCATCGCCGGCCGCGGCGGCGGAAGCATCGAGGATCTCTGGGCCTTCAACGAGGAGCCGGTCGTCCGCGCGATCGCCCGGTGCCCGGTGCCGGTGATCTCGGCGGTCGGACACGAGACCGACTTCACGCTGGCCGACTTCGTCGCCGATCAGCGGGCGCCCACGCCGTCCGCCGCCGCCGAGTTGGCCGTCGCGCCGCGGGCGGAGTTCGAGGGCCAGCTCGCGGAGTTCTCGGACCGTCTCCGCCGCACCCTCGCCCACGCCCTCACGGAGCGGCGCGGCCGCGTCCGCGCCGCCGCGCTGCACCCGGTCCTCCGCGACCCGTCGGAGATCGTCGCGCGCGCCCGCGAGCGTGTGCGCGGCCGTTCGGGCGAGGTCGCGGCCGCCCTGCGCGACGGACTGGCCCGCGCCCGGCAGCGCCTCGACGACGCCCAGTCCCGCATCCGCGAGCGCCTCCTCGGCGCCGGCGCCCGGGCGCGAACGCGGCTCGCCGCGACCGACGCCGACCGCCTGCGGCGCGCCGCGGCACGCCGCACCTCGGAGGCACGCCAGCAGACGGCCCGGTTCGCCGTCCAGTTGCGGGCGCTGAGCCCCCTGGCCGTCCTCGACCGCGGCTACAGCATCACGTGGAACGCCGAGGGGACCGTCCTCCGCTCCGTCGCCCACGCCGCGCCGGGCGCGCGCATCACGACGCAGGTCAGGGACGGACGGATTGAGTCCGAGGTAAGGAAGACAAGCGCGGAGGAAAGCACGAAATCCTAATCCCGAAGCACGAAACAAATCCCGACACAGAAAACCCCAAATTCAAAACGGGATGGTTTGCCGATTGGGATTTCGTGCTTCGTACTTGTTTCGGATTTCCGGATTTGGATTTCGTGCTTCCCGGGGGGATGGTATGCCCAAGAGAACCAAAGACGAATCGATGACCTTCGAGCAGGCGCTGGCGCGGCTCGAGGAGATCGTCGCAGCGATGGAGTCCGGCGAGCAGGGACTCGACCAGATGCTTGCGGCCTTCGAGGAGGGCGCGGCGCTCGTCAAGTTCTGCAACGAACGCCTCGATGCGATCGAGAAGCGGATCGAGGTGCTCGTCCGCCGCGGCGACCGCGACGAGGCGGAGCCGTTCCAGCCTCCGGCCGAAGGCCCGGCACCGGAAGGCTGACCACGGATGGCACGGATGGAATGGATGGTGGCCGGTCGTTCCTTCTGCAAGATGGCCCGGACCGGGCCGACGTCGATCCGTGGTTTCCCGCCGCTCCGGGTTGAACGGAAGGCGCCGCGGCGGGTCTAATCGGGGACAACCGAAGAGGATGACATGAAACGTCTGTTCCTGTCCGCGTTCGTGGGTTCCGTCCTGCTGGCCGCCTCTGCCGCACCGGCGGTGGGGCCGGGGATCGCGAAGCAGCTCAGCCGGGAGATCGCCGACACCGTGGAGAAGGTGATGCCGTCGGTGGTCGTGGTCCGGACGGAGGCCACGCGCTACTACCGCGCCTATGACGTATTCTTCGGCCGCCGGTTCGTGATCCCGGAGACCCAGGCGGGCCAGGGTTCGGGGATGATCCTCGACGCGAAGGGACACATTCTGACCAGCCGGCACGTGGTGGCGGGCGCCCAGGACATCACGGTCGTGATGAACGACGAGACCCAGTTGAAGGCCACGGTGGTCGGCATGGACGCCAACACCGACCTGGCCGTCCTGCGCGTCGAGAACGCCGGCAAGGTGAAACTCACGCCGATCGCGCTGGGCGACTCCGCCGCCGTGCGCATCGGGGAGATGGTGATCGCGATCGGCTCCCCCTTCAGCCTTGCCAGCAGCGTCACGATGGGCGTCGTCAGCCAGAAGGGCCGCAGCGTGGGCGTGCTGCCGTTCGAGGACTTCATCCAGACCGACGCCCCGATCAACCCCGGGAACAGCGGCGGCCCCCTGGTCGACCTCGACGGCCGGATGATCGGCATCAACGCGGTGATCCAGACCTCCGGCGCCTCGCAGGGCAACATCGGGATCGGCTTCGCGGTGCCGGTGAATCTCGCGAAGCGCGTGGCCGAATCCCTGATCGCGCACGGGCGCTTCGAACGGCCGTGGCTCGGCATCGAATGGGACGAGTTGCGCGCCGCGCCCGAACCCGGGACGCCCCGGGGCATCCAGGTCGCCGCGGTGTACCGCGGAACCCCGGCGGCCAAGGCCGGGTTGAGGCCCGGGGACATCCTCCTCAAGGCGGCCGGCATCGCCTTGAACTCCTCCCACGACCTCCAGCGCGCCCTGATCTCCCGGGCGATCGGCGAGCGGATCGACCTCGAGGTCCGGCGCGGATCCAAGGTGATCCCGATGTCCGTCGTCACGGCCCGCATGCCCGCCATCGACGAGATCGAGGCGGAGTAGTCGGCTCGATCTTCGGGACCGGACCGGGCACACTGGGGGCGTGAAGGGGACGCGGCTGGATCAGGAGATGGTGGCGCGGGGCCTGGCGGAGAGCCGCGAGAAGGCCCGGCGCCTGATCCTGGCCGGCGAGGTGCGGATCGGCGGGGTGCCCGCCTCCAAGGCCGCCCAGCCCGTCGCGGACGGAGCCCTCATCGAGGTCGAGGCCCCTCCCCGCTTCGTCAGCCGCGGCGGCGAGAAGCTCGATGCCGCCTTCGAGGCCTTCCCGATCTCCGTCCGCGGGCTCGTCTGCCTCGACATCGGCGCGTCGACGGGCGGCTTCACCGACTGCATGCTCCAGCGTGGCGCGGCGCGCGTCTACGCGATCGACGTCGGCCGCGGCCAGCTCCACTGGAAGCTCCGCACCGATCCCCGCGTCGTCGTCCTGGAGGGCGTCAACGCGCGCCATCTCCAGGCGCTGCGGGTGCCCGAGCCGGCCGGCTTCGCGGCCGTGGACGTCTCGTTCATCTCGTTGACGAAGATCCTCCCGGCTGCTAGAGAGCTTCTTTCGCCCGGCTCCGACCTCGTGACCCTGATCAAGCCCCAGTTCGAGGCCGGACGGGCGGACGTGGGCCGCGGCGGCGTCGTGCGCGACGAGGCGGTGCGGAACCGCGTGGTGGAGACGGTGCGGACGTTCGGTGTGGCGGAACTGGGCCTCGAGTGGCGGGGCGTCCGGCCCTCGCCCCTGCGCGGCCCCGCGGGGAACGTGGAGTTCCTCGCATGCTGGAGGCGTCCATGAAGCGGATCGGCGTGACGGCGAACGGATCGAAGCCCCGGGCCCCGGAGATCCTGCACCGGCTGGCCGCGCACGCCCGCCAATTGCACCTCGAACTCGTCACCTGCGACGGGACCGACGCGCTGCTGCCCGGCGCACGGGCGGTGTCCCAGGCCGGGTTCGCCGATGCGATCGACGTGCTGGTCGCCATGGGTGGCGACGGCACGATGCTGCATGCCGCGCGGCTCCTCGAGGGGCGCGACATCCCGCTGCTCGGCGTCAACCTCGGCAGCCTCGGCTTCCTGACCAGCGTCACGGACGACCGGGTCGAGGCCGCCCTGGATGCCCTCGTCGGCGGCGGCTACTCCCTGTCGCACCGCAGCACGATCGACGCGGTCTTCCACCACGGGGGGGCGACCGCCGGCCGCTACCGCGCCCTCAACGACGTCGTCATCGGCTGGGGCGAGACCTCGCGGGTCGTCACGCTGGGCATCACGATCGACGGCGTGCCGGTGGGTTCGTTCGTCTGCGACGGGCTCATCGCGTCGACCCCGACCGGCAGCACGGGCCACTCCCTGTCCACGGGCGGCCCCGTCGTGCATCCGGAATCGCGCGTGATCCTCCTGAACCCGATCTGCCCCCACACGCTGAGCAACCGGCCCATGGTCATCCCGGACGACCGGCGCATCTCCATCGAGGTGACGCGGTCCTCGAAGCGCCAGATCCTCGTGATCGACGGCCAGGACCACCACCAGATCGTCCAGGGCGACCGGCTGGAGATCGCGAGCTCGCCGCACGGGGTGCGGTTCATCCACCTCCCCGGCTACAACTACTTCGACGTCCTCCGCCAGAAGCTCCACTGGCGCAGTTCGAACGTCTGACCCGTTCCTCCGATCCCGCTGGCACGCCCCCGCCCGGGACGGTATGGTACCGGCACAATGAGTCACGGAGAGAACAACGGACGCGGGGCGCCGGGCATGCCGGTGGCCATCGAGGCGGGTCCCGCCGAGGAGCCGACGAAAGCGATCGCCCCGGCGGACGACCGCCACCAGCGGGTCCTGCCGGTGCTGCCGCTGAACGACGTCGTCCTGTTCCCCTCGATGGTCGCCCCGCTTGTCGTCAGCACGCAGCGGTCGATGAAGCTCGCGGAGGACATCTCGGCCGGCGACCGCCTCTTCATCGCGGTGCTGCAGCGCGAGGGCGATCTTCCCGACGACAAGGTGGAACCTCGCCAGCTTCACCCCGTCGGGTGCATCGCGCGCCTGATCCGGATGCTGCGTTTTCCGGACGACACGCTGCGCATCCTCGTGCAGGGCCAGCACCGGTGCCGCCTCGGCGCGTTCGAGGACGCCAGGGAACCCTACCTGAAGGCCGCCTTCCAGACCCTGAAGGACGACACCGGCAACGGCATCGAGATCGAGGCCCTGGCGCGCAACGCTTCGCAGCGCTTCCAGGACGTCATCACGATGTCGCCGACGCTGCCCGAGGAGCTGAAGGTCGCGCTGTTCAACATCGACGACCCGGCCAAGCTGTCCGACCTCATCGCCGCGAACCTCAACATGCCGCTGGGCGAGCGGCAGGGCCTGCTGGAGGCGACCGCCGTCCGGGCCCGCCTCGAGAAGATCACGGTCCTCCTCAACCGCGAGCGCGAGGTGCTGCGCCTGGGCAACGAGATCCAGAGCCGCGTCAGCGAGACCTTCTCGAAGAGCCAGCGCGAGTATTTCCTGCGCGAGCAGCTCAAGCAGATCCGGACGGAACTGGGCGACAACGACCAGCAGAGCGGCGACCAGCAGGCCCTCCGCAAGCGTCTCGACGAGGCGCACCTGCCGGAGGAGGCCCGCGCGGTCGCGGACAAGGAACTCGGGCGTCTGGCGACGATCCCGAGCGTGTCGCCCGAGTACGGCGTGATCCGCACCTACCTCGACTGGCTGATCGACATGCCGTGGGACCGCCGCACGGAGGACCGGCTGGACCTGGCCGCGGCCCGGCGCGTGCTGGACGCCGACCACTACGGACTGGCGAAGATCAAGGACCGCATCCTCGAGTTCCTCGCCGTGCTCAAGCTGCGCCACGACCTCAAGGGGCCGATCCTCTGCCTCTCCGGTCCGCCGGGCGTGGGCAAGACGTCGCTCGGCCAGTCGATCGCCCACGCGCTGGGCCGCAAGTTCGTCCGCATGTCGCTCGGCGGCGTCCACGACGAGGCCGAGATCCGCGGCCATCGCCGCACCTACGTCGGCGCCCTGCCCGGCCGCATCCTCCAGGGCCTCCGCCGCGCCGGAACGCGCAACCCCGTCTTCATGCTCGACGAGATCGACAAGGTCGGCCAGGACTTCCGGGGCGACCCGTCCTCGGCCCTTCTCGAGGTGCTCGACCCGGAGCAGAACCACGCGTTCCAGGACCACTACCTCGATGTCTCGTTCGACCTGTCGCAGGTGCTCTTCATCACCACGGCGAACATCCTCGACACGATCCCGCCGGCGCTGCGCGACCGCATGGAGGTGCTCGAGATCGCCGGCTACACGCTGCGCGAGAAGCTCCATATCGCCCGGCGCCATCTCGTGCCCAAGCAGGTGGCCGCCCACGGGCTCAAGCCGTCGTGGGTCCGCTTCCCCGAGCCGGTCCTCGAGGGCATCGTCGCGGGCTACACGCGCGAGGCCGGGGTCCGCAACCTCGAGCGCGAGATCGCCTCGGTCTGCCGCAAGGCGGCGCGCTCCGTCGCCGGCGGCCGGCCGCAGCGCATCACGGTCGACGCCGCCCGCCTGCGGCTGTGGCTCGGCCCGCGGCGGTTCGAGCCCGAAAGCGCCGAGCGCCACACACCGCCGGGCGTCGCGACGGGGCTGGCCTGGACCCCGACCGGCGGCGACATCCTTTTCGTCGAGGCGACGGTCATGCCTGGCAAGGGCCGGCTGATCCTGACCGGCCTGCTCGGGGACGTGATGAAGGAGTCGGCCCAGGCCGCCGTGTCGCTCGTCCGCTCGCGCGCCGAACAGCTCGGCCTGGCGCCGGATTTCACGGAGAAGAACGACCTCCACATCCACGTGCCCGCCGGGGCGATTCCGAAGGACGGCCCCTCGGCCGGCCTCGCGATCGTCACCGCCCTGGTGTCCCTGCTGACGCGGCGCCCCGTGCCGCCGGACCTCGCCATGACCGGGGAGATCACCCTGCGCGGCCGTGTCATGCCCGTCGGCGGCATCAAGGAGAAGGTCCTCGCCGCCGCCCGCGCGGGCATCCGGAAGCTGCTCGTGCCGACCAGGAACGCCGACGATCTCCGCGAGGTGCCCGCCGACATCCGGCGGACGCTTGCCGTGAAGCGTGTGCGCGACATCGACACCGCGCTGCGCTGGGTCTTCCCCCGCCCATGAACGCCCCCCGAACGGACCGGTCCCCCGTCCTGCCGCTCGTCGCGCGCGCCGCCTCGCTGCTGCTCGCGCTCGCGCCGGCGTCACCGGCGCAGGTCTCCAACACCGACCCCGACGAGGCGCCCCTGCCCTCCGCCCAGGAGGTTCTCGCGGGCGTGCGGGCGGGGTTCCCGGACCGGCCCTGGCTCGTCCGCGGACAGCTGATCTGCCGCGATGCCGAGGGGACCGTGCTGCGGACGCTCAACATCGACCTGCGCCTCGACTGGAAGGCCTCGCCGCCGCGCGCGGCCATCGCGATCGCCGATGCGTTCGGCGGCTTCGTCGGACAGCTCGACATCACCCGTCCCGAGGGCGCACCGCCGGCACTCCTTCTGCGGCAGGGAACCCCGCCGCAGGCCGTCGCGGATTTCGACCCGGGCGCCGCGGCAGGCGGCAGCGATTTCGCGTGGGCCGACCTCGGGCTCGACTTCCTCTGGTGGCCCGGCGGAACGGTCGCGGGCACCGAAATGAAGAAGAGCCGCGAGTGCCACGTCGTCGACCTCCCGGCACCGCCGGGCGCACGCTACAGCCGGGTCCGCCTCTGGGTCGACACCCGCGAGGCGGCGCTGCTCCAGGCCGACGCCTACGGCGCCGACCGCAAGCTCGTCCGGCGCCTCGCCGTGAAGAGCCTCAAGAAGTTCGGGGAACGCTGGACCGTCGAGGATCTGGACATCGAACGCCACCCGGAAGGCACGCGCACCACGCTGAGGGTTCTGGAAAGCCGGATCGAGGGCGCCGCGCCGGCGGCGGCCGCCATCGCGCCGGTCGCGCCGGTCGCGCCCCCCGCCCCGCCCGTGGAGGCCGCGCCGTGAAGATCGCCACCTTCAACGCCAACTCGATCCGCTCGCGGATGCCGATCCTCGCGCGCTGGCTGGCGGCGCAGAAGCCGGACGTCGTCTGCATCCAGGAGACCAAGGTCCAGGACCCCGAGTTCCCCGTTGCGGAGATCGAGGCGCTCGGCTACCGGGCCGCATTCCGCGGCGAGAAGGCCTACAACGGTGTCGCCGTGCTTTCACGCAGCCCGGCGGACGAGGTTGCCTGCGGCTTCCGCGACGGCGGGCCGGCGGACGAGACACGGTTCATGACGGCGCGGTTCGGCCGGCTGTCGATCGTCAACACCTACGTGCCGCAGGGGCGCGAGATCGACCATCCGATGTTCGGCTACAAACTGGAGTGGTTCGCGCGCCTGCGAAGGCACTTCGACACGACCTTCAAGCCGTCCGACCTGCTGCTCTGGGTCGGGGACCTGAACGTCGCCGCCGAGCCCCAGGATGTCCATTCGCCCGACGACTACGCCGACCACGTCTGCTTCCACGCCGACGCCCGCAAGGCGTTCGCCGACTGCCGCGCGTGGGGCTTCGTCGACGTCTTCCGGAAGTTCCACCCGGAGCCGGGCCAGTTCTCCTTCTTCGACTACCGCACACCCAACGCCGCCAAGCGCGGCATCGGGTGGCGCCTGGACTACCTGCTCGCGAGCCCGGCCCTGGCCGGCCTGGCGCGCGACGCGTTCATCGATCTCGCCCCGCGGCTCGAGGAGAAGCCCTCCGATCACACCCCGGTCGTCGGCACCTTCGCCATCCCGTCCGGCGGCTGACCGGCTCAGTCGCCGAACAACTTCATCACGTCCTCGCGCGGCAGGATGCGGCGCCGTTCGATGACGTACAGCCGGTCGTGCGGCCAGGTCGCAAGCTCGGTCATCACGGCCAGCCGGTAGGGAACACGGCGGGCCAGCCCGTACAGGCCCCGGTCCGGGTTGCGCCGCAGGTCCGAATCGAACACGCAGACGATCCGGCGCGCCACGTCGGGGTCCATGTAACGGACGTAGACCGGGTAGCTGGGGAAGTCGAGCGTGACGATCGGGATGTCGTCCCCGACCCGCCGGAGTTCCTCGGCGAGGGTGTCGACCTGTCTTCGGGACGCCTGGCGTGCGGACACGTCCCTGACCTGCATGGCCAGGATCGCGGCGAAGAGGACGCCCGCCAGCAGCCTTCCGTACACCGCCCGCCCGAACAGCGCCCGACGGCAGAGCCACGCGACCAGGAAGGCCAGCCCGGGAAGGGCGGAGATGAAGTACCGGGCGTAGCAGACCCGGGTGACGGTCACCGCCAGGGCGTACCCCAGCGCGGGAAGAAGGGCCAACCCCGCCCAGAGCACCCACTCGTGCGCGGGCAGCGGCCCGCCGGGGGGCGGCAGGGCCGTCCGGCCGTGGAGGCGGGCCGAGAGGAAGCGCAGCACGGCCACGGCGACCCCCGCGGCCGCCGCGACGCCCGCCCCCCCGACATACCAGAGATAGCCCCCGATCAGCGACGAGGAACCGACGGCGGCCATGTGCCCCGCGTCGATCCGGCCAGACACCGCCCGGATGATCGGAAGGAACGACACCAGCAGGAGAAACGCGGCGGCGAGGCATCCCCAGACCGCCCAGTCGATGCGCCTGCGCTGGAAGCTCCGGACGATCTCGGCCAGGCCGAGGGGCCCCAGCAGCAGGACGCCGTAGTAGTGCGAGGCGACCGCGGCGCTGCAGCCGGCCCACAGAAGGAGGAGCCCTGTCCGGCGACGGCCATCCCCGGCGCACGCCAGCCATCCTGAAACCGCGACGGCCGAAGCGGCCAGCACCAGGGGCGCCGACCGGGCTTCGAAAGCGTAGCGGAACTTCACCAGCACGACGGTCATCGCCAGGAGCCCGAACGCGGAGCCCAGCCGGCGGGCGGCAAGCCGGTACACCAGCGCCGCGGCCAGGAGGTAGGCCGCCGCAAAAGGAAGACGCAGCCCGACGTGGGTGTCGCCGAGCAGCCGCAGGGTGACGTGCGGCAGGAGGTACAGCAGGGGCGGGTTCAGATCGCCGCCGTGCATCAACCCGTCCACGAACTCCGCCCACGTATCGAACCGGGCAAGGTGGAGCGTGTAGAATTCGTCGTACCACACGGGCTTGACCGCCATGAGCACGGCCGACATCCCGCAGAAGAGAAGCAGCATGCACCCGGCCGCAAGGGCATCGGCGCGGACGCGGCGCAGGACCCCGGTCATGGCCTAGGAGCCCTGCGTCGCGAAGTAGGCGCCGATGGCCGAAACCACCCGGTCCGCCGCGTCGTCGGCGAGATCCGCGTAGATCGGCAGGCAGACCAGCTCCCGCACGATCCGCTCGGTGACCGGCAGGTGCTCGCCGGACGACTCGAACAGCGGCTGACGATGGCACGGGAAGTACCGGAGGCCCGCGTGGATGCCCTGCCGGACCAGGGCCGTCACGAGGGGATCGCGATGCGCGGCCGCCACGAGAATCGGATACATGAAGGGCGCGACCTGGCGGTAGTCGCGCGGGAACAGGGTCACCCCCGGGATCGCCGCCAGCATCCGGTCGTACCGCGCGGCGAGACTGCGCTTGCGATCCAGCATGACCTGCATGCGGTCCATCTGCGCGAGCCCGATCGCGGCGTTCAGGTTGCCCATGTGATACCGGTAGCCGGTCATGGTCACCCGGCGATCCTGCACCCGGTTGCCGGCGAGCCCGTCCCACGCGCTCTCCTCGAACCCCAGGCGGCGCATGGCCGTCAGCCGCCGGGCCTGCCCGCCGTCCTTCACCAGCACGGCCCCGCCCTCGCCGCAGGTGATGTTCTTGATCGGGTCGAAGCTGAAGCAGGTGGCATCCTCCCCGCACCACACGCCCAGCGGCCGATCGCCGATCAGGCTCCCGAAGGAGTGGCTGGCGTCCCGGACGATGCGGATCGGGCGATCGCCGACGACGCGACGGATCGCCGGGACGTCGGCGGGAAGCCCCGCGTAGTCCGTCGGCATCACGACCTTGGTCCGCGGCGAGATCGACCGCTCGAGCACCGCCGGGTCCACGTTCAGGGTCTGACGGTCGATGTCGGCGAAGACAGGCTTCGCCCCGCACAGGTGCACGGCCATCGGATCGCTGGCAAACGTGAAGGACGGCAGGATCACCTCGTCGCCCGGGCCGACGCCCATCTCGACAAGCGCCAGGTGCAGCGCGGAGGTACCCGTGTTCAGCGCCACGGCGAACGGCGCGCCCGTGTACTCGCAGATCCTCTTCTCGAAACGCTCGGTCAGGGCGCCCTCGCCCAGCCAGCCGGTGTCGAAGACCTGCCGGACGGCCGCCAACTCCGCGTCCGTCAACGAGGGCCGGCTCATCCAAATCTGCATATCGCGCATCCCTCCCGATGCGAAGCGGTCATCCGCCCGGGGCCCCTACGCCCCGCGGCGGGCAAAGCAGAACTTGCCGTTGACTTCCATCTCCAGCCGTCCGCCCTCCACGACCTCGACGTACGCCGACGCTCCCAGCATCGCCAGCAGCGCGTCGCGGACCCGTGCCGCAACCCCGGCGAAGGAGCCCGAAACGAGCGGCGCCACGTGGACGCGGACCCGGCCGTCATTGTGCTGCGTCACCTGGAAAAGATCAACATCCGGCTCCGCCTGAAGCACGGCCGCAATGCGGGCCGCCGGGACCGTCCGCCCGCCGTCGCCGGTGAACACGTCGCGCGCCCGGCCCTCGATGTCGCCCATCAGGGGGAAGGTGCGCCCGCAGGCACAGGCCCGGTCCAGCCGCCGTCCGATGTCGCCGATCCGGTAGCGGACGATCGGCATGGCCCGGAGGTCGAGATCGGTGAGGGTGACAAACCCCGGTTCGCCGACGGGGACCGGGCGGCCGGCCTCGTCGAGGAACTCGGTGTGCACGCAGTCGACAGCCATGTGAAGGCCGTCGTGCTCGTGGCACGCGAACCCCACCCCCTCGACCTCGTGCGGGCCGAACCGGTTGAAGATCTCGGCGCCGAAGAACGCCTCCAGCCGCCGCCTCAGGACGGGCGCCAGGGATGCGAGGACGATGATCCGCGGGATCCGCAGCGGCGCGAGCCCGCGGCGCCGGATGTGGCGGTACAGCGCCAGCAGGTTGAAATCCATGGACTCGAGCAGAAACGGACGGTGCCGTCGAAGCACGCGGTACCACTCGTCGAACACCGGGTCGTCGCCGTACTCGGGCCGGGCGTACGGGGTCAGCAGGACTCGCCGGTGCGCAAACCGGAATGCCAGGTGCCGCGTGAGAACGAAGTTGTCGCGGTCGGGCCGCCCGATGTAGCGTCCGCCGAACTCCGGGTGGCCGCAGTAGTGCATCGCCGCGGACGGAACGCCGAGCCGCCAGTCCGTGGCGTAGAACTCGCGGAGATACGCCGCGTACTTCACCTGCAGATCCTCCCGCGCGAACGGCAGGGGAAGGCACGGACCGGTGGTGCCGGACGTGTGGGTCATCTCGACATCCGGGCGACCGTTCAGCCCGAAGCCGTCCTCGGCGTGCGCCGCCAGAAGGTCCTGCTTGGTGACCACGGGCAGGCGGGCGACATCCTCGAAGGACGTGAAGGACAGGACATCGACCCCCGCCGCCGTCCACAGCCTGCGGTAGAAGGGACAGCGCTCCCACGCATCCCGGAGCACGTTCCTCAACTTGGTCCACCGGAGGGCTTCGATCTCGGCGGCGGGACGCCACGGATTCCGCTGAAGCTGCGTGAAATGCCGCCACGCGGAGTACGGCGTGACGGCCGCGAGGATCCGGTAGCCCGCCTCCACCAGCGGCGTGGTGCTCACCTTCATGACGCCGGGACATCCCCGGCGTAGTTGATGCGCTCCTTCACCACGTACTGCGGCACCTGGTTGACGTTGATCAGGATGCGGCCGATGTACTCGCCCAGGATGCCCAGCGACATCAGGATGACTCCGCCGATGAAGAGGTTGATCAGGGCCAGGGCCGTCCATCCGTACACGGGGATGCCGCGGACGAAGTACACGAGAAGGAAGTACAGCCCGAGCAGGAAGCTGATCCCCGAACAGAGGACGCCGGTGAGGGTGGTGAGGCGGAGCGGCAGAACCGAGAAGTTGGTGGCCAGGGTCAGGAAGAGCGCCGCCTGCTTCCAGAACGTGTGGGTCGTCCGGCCGCGCAGCCTCTCGTGATGCTCGACCTTGACCTGGGTGATGCTCCCGGTGATCTGGAACAGCAGCCCGTCGATATAGGGAAAGGGGCCCCGATACAGGCGCATCTGGTCCACCACTTCACGACGGATGATCTTGAAGGGGGACATGTAGATGTCGCGGGGCTTGTTCAGGACGTGCTCCGCCACCTTGCCGGCGCCCCAGCTCATGAGGTTCTTGAGCCGGCTCTGCCTCTTGACGTGGTAGTCCGCGTAGCAGACGTCGAACCCCTCGGCCATCTTGTTCAGGAGCAGCGGGATGTCGGCGGGATGGTGCTGCAGGTCGTCGTCCATGATGACGACCCGCTCGCCGCTCGCGTGATTGAGGCCGGCCATGATGGCCCGGTCCTGTCCCCCGTTGATCCGGAGGTTGATGCCGATGAAACGGCGGTCGTCCACCGCCTCCTTCCGGATCGCCGCCCAGCTCTCATCCGGACTGCAATCATTGACCAGGACCACCTCGAAGGCATAGGGCGCCAGGGCCTCGCGCAGGGCGCGGCACAACTCCGGATGGATGTCGGCACTCCGGTAGACCGGGATCACCACGCTCAGATCGGGCTTGTTCATGACCCCCCGAGGATGAACCGCCCCCCGGCTGCCCGGCCTTTCACCCGAAAGGCCCCGCCGGGCAAAGCTGGCTCATGGCGGCTAGACTGCCGGACCCCGCGGGATGCATCAAGCGCCATGTTTCGGAAGATGGCGTACCTGGCAGGAGTTGAACCTGCAACCCCCAGATCCGTAGTCTGGTGCTCTGTCCAATTGAGCTACAGGTACGCCTGAAGCGAAAACCGGTGGAGTATGGGGCGGGGTCGGGCGTCCGTCAAGCCCATCGGGCAGCCCGGTCGGACATCCCGAGTCGACTCAGGGCAAATCACACCGAAGGGACGGGGCGGTCTGGGGCGGATGGAAATCGTTGACTCCCGAGGAGTCACACCGATGAAACGAGGGCATGAACGTGAGCAAGACGACGAGGCGGGGGTAGGTGCAACGGATTCGGGGGCGGCACGTCCGGGCCGGACGGACCAGGTGCCCAAGCCGCCCGTGAACGGCGGGCGCCTTTCCGGACGGCCCTGTGTCGGCATCGGAAAACCCCCTCCGACTTCTCTGCTTCATCCCCATGCTTTTCGGTCTTCCTTGGAGTTCCCCACTTCCAGAGCGATGCCCAGGGGGCCCCGTGGATCGCGGGCAACTTCATTGCTCCGGCTCAGGCGTCCGCCGGGGCGGCGTGCAGCCAGCACCGCGAGACGTGGGTCGGGCTGTGCGCGGTGTCGCCGGGATATCGCTCGCGGCAGACGGGCATCGCCTGCGGACAGCGCGGATGGAACGGGCAGCCCGGCGGTGGCGCGATCGGGGACGGCACGTCGCCCTCGAGGACGATCCGCTTCGCCCCGTCGGCGCCGATCCGCGGCACGGCCGACAGCAACGCCACGGTGTAGGGATGCTTCGCGCCGCCGAGCACCTCGGCGGTCTCGCCCTCCTCGACGATCCGGCCGAGGTACATGACCGCGACACGGTCGGCGAGGTACTGCACGACGCCCATGTCGTGCGTGATGAAGAGGTAGGACAGCCCCAGCTCGGACTGCAGGTCCTTGAACAGGTTGAGCACCTGCGCCTGGACGCTGACGTCGAGCGACGAGGTCGCCTCGTCACAGACGATCAGCTCCGGCTCGACCGCCAGCGCGCGGGCCAGACCGATCCGCTGACGCTGGCCGCCGGAGAACTCGTGCGGATAGCGCCGCGCCATCTCGGGCCGCAGCCCCACGCGTTCCAGCAGGGCCTCCAGGCGCGTCTGGCGGTCCGCCGCACTCGCGCCGACGCCGTGCACCTCCATGCCTTCGAGGATGGCGTCGCCGACGGTCATGCGCGGGTTCAGGCTCGACTGCGGATCCTGGAAGATGACCTGGATGCGCCGGCGGTACGGCTTGAGCCCCGCTCGGGACAGGCCGGCCAGTTCCGCGCCGTGGAACCGGACCGAACCGGACGTGATGGGCGCGAGCCGGACGACGGCGCGGCCGGCCGTCGTCTTGCCGCAACCCGACTCGCCCACCAGCGCCAGCGTCTCGCCGCGGGCGACGGAAATCGAGACGCCGTCCACCGCGTGCACGCGCCCGACGACACGCTGCAGCAGCCCGCGGCGGATCGGGAAATGGACCTTCAGATCCCGGATCTCCAGCCGCACCGACGCCGCGTCGCGCGACGACGCGGGCGCGGCGGGCAGGTCGGCGGCCGGCGTCCCCGGGGCGGCGCCTTCGAGCAGGAAGCACGCGGCTCGGCATCCGCCGCCGAGATCGATGTCCGGCGGTTGCGCCGCGCGGCACCGGTCCATCGCCTGCGGGCACCGGTTCGCGAAGCGGCAGCCCGGCGGGAACTCGGTCGCCGGAGGCACCATGCCCTCGATCGTCGCCAGCCGCCGTCCGCGGACCGACCGCGAGGGCATCGAGCGGAGCAGGAGCTGCGTGTAGGGATGCCGCGGGTGCGCGAAGAGCGCATCGCGCGGCGCCTCCTCGACGATGCGGCCCGCGTACATCACGGCGACCCGGTGCGCATTCTCGTAGACGACGCCCATGTCGTGCGTGATCAGCAGCACGGCCGTCCCCTGCTCCGCGGTCAGCTCGCGCATCAGTTCGAACACCTGGGCCTGGACGGTGACATCCAGCGCGGTCGTCGGCTCGTCGGCGATCAGCAGCGCGGGGCGGCATCCGACGGCCATCGCGATCATGACGCGCTGCCGCATCCCGCCCGAGAGCTGGTGCGGGTACTCGTCGACCCGCCGCGCGGCGTCCGGGATGCCCACCCGGTCGAGCAGGGCGACGGCCCGGTCCCGCGCGTCGCGCCGGGAGAGCCCCTGGTGGAGGCGCAGGACCTCCTCGATCTGGAACCCGACGGTGAAGACCGGGTTCAGGGCCGTCATCGGCTCCTGGAAGATCATCGCGATCCGGTTGCCGCGGATGCGGCGCATCTCGTCCGCGGAGATGTGCGCCAGGTCGAGGCCGTCGAAGCGGATCGCCCCGCCGGCGATGCGCCCGGCCGGCTTCTGCAGCAGGCCGAGGACCGCCAGGGCCGTCACGGACTTCCCGCAGCCCGACTCGCCGACGAGCGCGAAGGTCTCCCCGGGCCGCACGTCGAAGGTGACGCCGTCGACCGCGCGCGCCGGCCCCGCCGACGTCGCGAACTCGACGCGGAGGTCCTCGATGGACAGCAGGGCCGCGGACGCTGGCGGACGGACGGTCATGCCATCCCCCAGCGGCAGGACATCCCGCCCCCGCTCATTGCGTCGCCCCTTCCCTCATCCATCCACCCATCCATCCCCTCATCCATCCTTCCATCCGCCCGCCCTTCACCGCGTCCTCAGCTTCGGATCCAGCGCGTCGCGCACGGCGTCGCCCAGGATGTTCGCCGGCAGGACGAGCCCCAGCATGAACGCGAACGCCGCGCCCAGCTTCCACGCGATGACCGGGTCGCGTGCGAGTTCGAGGCGGGCGTCGTTGATCATGCGGCCCCACGAGTAGGTGTCCGCCCCGACCCCGATCCCGATGTAGGTCAGCGCGGCCTCGGACAGCACGCGCCCCGAGAACCCGAGCACCATCGTGATGACGACCAGGTGCATCACGTTCGGAACGATGTGGCGCGCGATGATGCGGCGGCGCGGCACGCTCATGGCCTCGGCGGACTGGACGAACTCCATCTCGCGGAGCTTGAGCGTCTCGCCGCGAAGCACGCGGCAGAGGCCGGTCCACGACGTGATGCCCATGATGATGCAGAGCTGCGGCAGGCCGCGGCCGAACAGGATCATGAACGCGACGATCAGCAGCACGCTCGGGATCGACGCGATCACCGTGTAGACGTACTGGATGACGTCGTCGACCCAGCCGCCGAAGTACCCCGCCACGACGCCGAAGAAGATCGCGAACGGGATGATCAGCAGGGTCGTGACGACGCCGAGGATGATGCCGGTGCGGACGCCCTTGAGCGCCTGGTAGAGAACGTCCTCGCCGACCTTGTCGGTCCCGAGCAGATGGCGGCCGGGATGGCGAAGCGGCGGGTACTCGCGCGCCACGGTGCCGTCGGCGTGCCGGACGAACTCCGTGGTGAACTGGCGGTCCGCCAGCGGCGCGGAGTAGGTCTTCTCCCGCGCGGTGCGGATCGGGGTCAGCAGCCAGTCCAGCGCGGTCAGGCCGCGCGCATCGCGGACGACCGCGCCGTCCGTCGCGCGCAGGACGATCCCCTGCCCGTCCCGCAGCACCGGGTGCCAGCCGACGCTGTCCAGAACGGCCACCGCGGCATAGCCCGCGACGATCCAGAACGAAACCGCGGCCATCCGCCGCCGGGCGACCTCGGCGAAGGCGCGCCTCCAGTAGTCCGACCGCCGCATGCGGACCCCGGTCCACGCGCCCCAGAGCACCAGCGCCGCCACGAGGACATCGTGAAGGTACCAGCTGGTCCAAAGCGCCTGGAGGGAGGAAGGCATGGGGAGGTGTCAGGTGTCAGGGAAGAGGAGTTTCAAGTTCCAGGTTTCAAGTTTCAAGTTCCTGGATGTTGCACATTGGGTGTTGGTTGTTGACTGCCGGGTCCGCCCCTTCGGCGCTCGGTGTTCGATGTTCGGGGTTCGATGTTCGGTGTTCACCCTCATCCCAGCCTCACGCGCGGGTCGACGAGGGTGTAGGAGATGTCCACCAGGAGCAGCCCGCCGATGTACAGGACCGACCCGAGGTAGACCATGGCGCGGACGACGGCGAAATCCTGCTTCTGGATGGCGTCGATCACGTAGCTGCCGAGCCCGGGGATGGCGAAGAAGTTCTCGAGCAGCAGGTTTCCCATGATCAGGAACGGGATCGTCACGACGACCGACGTCAGGATCGGGATCATCGCGTTCTTCAGGGCGTGGCGGAAGAGGACCGTCCGCTCGGGCAGCCCCTTGGCGCGGGCCGTGCGGACATAATCCCTGTTGATCTCCTCGAGAAAGACCGTCCGGTCGTAGCGCACGTTGCCGCCGAGGCTCGCGAGGAAGCCGATGACGATCGGCATGAGCACGAACTTGAGGCCGCCCCAGCCGGAGTCGTAGCCGGAGATCGGGAAGAGGTGGAGGACCTTCGCGAAGAGGAACTGGCCGCCGATGATGTAGAAGAGGACCGAGATCGACATCAGCAGCACGCAGAGCACCAGCCCGGCGAGGTCGATGTAGGTGCCGCGGTGGAAGGCGACGAGCATCGCGAGGAACACGTCGACGACCAGCGAGATCAGGAACATCGGCAGCGTGATGTTGAGCGAGGGGCCGATGCGCGCCGCGATCGCCTCGCCGACGTCGTGGTTGTCGAGGTCGGACCGGCCGAACTCCATCGCGAAGAGCGGCATGCATTTCTTCCAGAAGATGGTCTCGGTAACCCTGGCCGCGCCCTTCCCGGCGCCGTTCCAGAGGCGCGGCAGGTGGTAGCCGCGCTCCGCCTTCCACTGGTCGATCATCGCCTGGTCGACCCGCTTGTCGCCGAGGATCGATCGTGCCATGCCGTCGGGCGTGTTGATGAGGAAGAACAGCGCGAACGTGACGAGGTTGACCCCGATCAGGATGGGGATCGCGTACAGGATCCGGCGCAGGACGTAGGTCAGCATGGCGGGCGGCCCTCCCCCGGGCCGGCGCCGACGGAGCGGCACCCTCCATCCCCCGCACCCTGGAGGGGCACGCCCCGTCGTGCCCTGTCCGGACGGCCCGGGGATGGCGGCCGGCGGAGAACGAGCGGAAGGACGGCGAGCATCAGCAGGGCCTCCACCGCCAGCACCGGCCACACGACGGGCCGGTTCCACTCCCTCTGCCGGGCGGCGCGCTGCGCCCCGTCGACCCGGTGGTACTTGAGAAAATTGTGCGTCATCTCGCGCGGCTTCCCGTTGTGGTGCCACGCGTGGCTGAGGATGTGGAATGTCGGATGGAACCCCCACACGATCGGGGCGTCGCGCCGCAGGATCGCGACCATGCGGTCGATGACCGCCTTCCGCTCGGGCCCGTCCATCATGCCTTCCACCTGCTCGAACAGGCGGTCGTACTCGGCGTTCTGGTAGCTCGGAATGTTCTCGCCCTTCGAGATCACCTTCGAGTTCGGTCCGTAGAACAGGAAGAGGAAGTTCTCGGGGTCGGGATAGTCGGCGAGCCAGCCCTGCCGGTACGACTGGAAGTTCCCGGTTTCGAGCTTCTCACGGTAGCGCGTCAGCTCCGTGCCACGCTCCCCGAACTCGATGCCGAGGAGACGCAGGCGCGTGCGAAGCCAGTCGAGGACCGACACGAACGCCGGGTCGCCGCCGAGCGCGTGGTCGAGGTGCAGCACCAGCGGCCGGCCGTCCGGCCCGCGGCCGTCGGCGAAGCCGGCCTCGGCCATCAGGCGGCGCGCGTCGTCGATCGGGCGCCGGATCGCGCGGTGGCGGACCGGGTCCCAGACGTCCGTGAACGGATTGACCCCCGCCTCGCCCTCGACGCAGCCGAAGATGCCCGGCGGCACGGGCCCCTGCGCCTGGAGGCCCTGGCCGTTGTAGAAGATCTCGAGGAACTCGTTGTAGTCGAGCGCGATCGAAATCGCCTGGCGCAGCTTCGCCTTCTCCGGCGAGTAGGCGCCGAACGTGTCGTCCATCATGTTGAAGCCGATCCAGTAGTTGGCGGCCTCGACCGAGAGGTGCAGGCGGACCCCCTTCTCGACCATCGCATCGGAGAGGCCCGAGTCGCCCGTGCTGCTGAGGCTGACCGTCTGCTCGAAGGCCTCGGGCGTCACGTAGGCGAAGTCGTAGTAGCCCTGCATGAATTTGTTCCAGCGCGGGATGTGCTCGCGCTCGACGGTGATCACGACGCGGTCGAGGAAGGGGATGCGTCCACCCGCGTCCTCCAGCAGGCCGGCCTCGCGATCGCCGGGCGCGCCGTCGGACGGGTACGCCCCGCCGCGGTAGTTCGTGTTGCGCTCGAGCACGACGCGCCGGTTCGGCTCGTACTCGCGGAGGACGAACGGCCCGCTGCCGACCGGCCAGCGGTTGAGATCGAGCTGGCGGGCGACGAAGGCGGGCTCCGCGTAGAACGCCAGCGCCTCGTGCGGGATCGGGGCGAAGAAGTGCATCGCCATCCAGTAGCGGATCTGCGGGTACTTGCGCGGAAGGACGAGCCGGAAGCTGTAGCGGTCGATCGTCTCGACGCCGGGACACGGGTCGGCGAGGTAATCGATCAGAATCGGCCGCCGCGACTCGTCGGTCTCCCCGCCCGCCGCCTTCCGCCGCGCGCGCTCCGCCTCGATCCGCCGCGCGAGCGCCTCGTTGTACTCCGCGGCGCCGAGCACCGCGCGGCGGATCGTCGAGAAGATCGGGCACGTCAGCCGCGGGTCCGCGAGGCGGCGGATGCCGCGGACGTAGTCCTCCGCGACGATCTCGCGCGTGCCGCGCCCGGGCAGGTCCCACGGCCGGTTCACGCCGTGCGCGAGGCGGGCCGGGACGTTCGTGTAGAGCGGCCCGCCCTGCGCGTTGGTCGCGAAGCACGGGTGATCCGCGTAGAGCATCCCGGGGCGGATGCGGATGACGTACTCCGCCCGCGCCACCTGGGCCACCGGCGGGTCCCCGGCGAGCCGGTTCCCCGCCGCGTCGAAGTAGGCCGGCAGCGCAACCTCCTCCGCAGCCAGCGGCTGCAGGTGGTAGGGGCGCCGGAGGTGATGGTACTCGTACGGCGGCTCGTAGATGTTGTCGATGATCTCGCCCTCGTGCTGGTAATACGAGGTCGCCGGATCGAGCTTGGCCGGCGGCGTGTTCATCCCGAAGAAGAGGGTCTTGCCCTCCGCCTCGCCGGGGCGGTAGGGGCTGTTGGAGCAGCGCGTCAGGAGCAGTCCGCTGCCCGCCAGGATGGCGGCGCACGCGGCCAGCGTCGGGATCCAGGGCCTTCCGCTTCCTTCGCGCATGACCGGAGGCTTATAGCCGCCGGCACGCCACGCGACAAGACCGCACCTTGCCCCGTCCTCGCGCGATCCGCGAAGTCCGCGCGATCCCGTGCCGGCGCGCGGACGGCGGGGCCGCCGTCCCTCCCACTTCCGCACGGGAGTCCGGGAGGGCCCGCGGCCTCGCGGGCCGAACGCCGGATCCCCGTGGCACCTCCCCCCTCCGCATCATCCGTGATCCGATGGTTGGCCGCCGGCCCGGCTCAGCGCGCGCGGATCTGCGCGGGCAGGTACTCGACCATGCGGTTGACGTAGCCGGGCACCTGCCCCTTCGCCGTCATCTTCGCCGCGGCGATGTCGCCGACGAGCGGTTTGGCGCCGGCCCCCAGCCGGTCGATCCCGTTGAGCGCCGCGAGCCGGACGAAGGCCGACTCATGCCGGAGGGCCTCGCGGAACGCCGGGATCGCCTCCTCCGGCCGCCCCATCGCTCGCAACGCGTCGGCCGCCGCAAGCCTCACATCCCACGAGGCGTCGCCCAGCGCCTTCCCGAGATCCGCGGCGGCGGCGGCGGCCCCGGCGCCGACATGCCCCAGCCCGACCGCGCCCCACCAGCGCAGCGCCGGGTCGTCCCGGGACAGCAGCGCCCGGAGTGCGGGCACGTTGGCCGCGTCGCGCGCACCGGCCAACCGCGCCGCCTCGAGCAGCTCGGGCAGCGGGTTCCTCGCGGGATCCGTCGCGATCGCCCAGGGCGTCGAGGCCGCCGCGCGAAGCTCCATCTCGCGCTCGGGCAACAGACCGAGGTCGCCGGTCTCGGCCATCCAGGCCTCGCACCGCGCCCGCATCCGATCGAGCGTCGCCCGGTGCGCCGGATCGGCCGCCAGGTTCCGGACCTGCCGCGGATCGGCGGCACAGTCGTAGAGCTCCTCGGCCGGCTTCACCGGATCGAAGTAGCGCGCGGAGGGGCCGGACAGCTTCCCCTCCCCGGCCAGCCGGCGCCATGCCTGCATCGTCGGCATCTCCTCGGTGTAGCTGACGAACTGCGACCACGACAGGTGAGGCATGAAATTGCGGAGGTACTGGAAACGGCCGTCGCGGACGACGCGCACGCAGTCGAACCGCTCGGCCATCCGGTCGCGCAGCGCGAAGACAGCCTCGCGCGGCGTCCCCGCCTTCGGACCGAGGAACGCGACGCCCTGCATCGCGGCCGGGATCGCCACCCCCGCGAGGCTGAGCACCGTCGGGGCGAAGTCGACGAAACTGACGAGGCGGTCCGTCACCGTCCCCGGCGCGCCGGGCGCGAGGTGCTTCCATTTCGGGGGAAACCGGACGATCAGCGGCACATGGAGGCCGTCCTCCCAGACCCACTTCTTCACGCCCGGCATCCCGGCGCCGTTGTCGCCGAAGAAGAAGACGATCGTGTCCTCCGCCAGCCCCGCCGCCTCCAGTTCCCGCAGCTTGTCGCCGACCTGCGCGTCCATCGTCGTGATGTTCTCGTAATACTGGGCCCAGTCGGCCCGCGCCTCCGGGGTGTCGGGATGGTACGGCGGCACCGGCGCCTTCGCCGGGTCCCGGCGCTGCCCCGGCGCGAGCGCGGCCCGGCGCTTCTCCCGCGCGGCTGGCGCGGCGCGGATCTGGCTCTCGTGCGAGACCTCGTGGTTGAAGACCGCGAAGAACGGCTGCCCCGCCGGACGGTTCCTCCAGTGGGCCTTCCCGTCGCACTGGTCCCAGGCCTCCGGCGGAACCGGGAAGTTGTAGTCCGTCTTCGCGTTGTTGACGCAGTAGTAGCCGGCCCGCCGCAGCCGTTCGCTGAAGCAGACCACCTCCGGCGGCAGCCGGGTCGCCGATCTCATCCCGTGGCTTCCCAGCCGGCACGGATAGACCCCGGTGATCAGGCAGGAACGGTTCGGCGCACAGACGCCGGTGATGCCGAAGCAATTCGAGTACCGGACGCCCTCCCCCGCGAACCGGTCCAGCGAGGGCGTCACGGCGTAGGTGTCGCCATAGCAACCGAGGTTCGGACTGATGTCCTCGGCCGTGAGCCAGAGGATGTTCGGCCGGCCGGAGGGCGGATCCGCCACGGCGGCCGCGACGGACGCGAGAAGCGCTGCGATCGCGGGAGTCGTCTTCATGGGCCTAGGTCAGCACGCGGATTCCGTGACGTCAAGCCCGCGGGCCCTTGAACCCGGTACCGCCCGTGGTAGGCTGATGGAGAATCATGACGGTGCACCCATGAAGAAGATCCTGCTCCGCGCGGTGGGGGTTGTCGTTGTCCTCATCCTCGTCGCCATCGCAGTCGTCGCCCTGGCCGGGGGAACGCTCGTCCGCCGCACGGTGAACGGCGGCGGTCCCGCCCT
>CAYODK010000072.1:0-23446 GCA_964402695.1 uncultured Verrucomicrobiota bacterium | reverse complement strand
GGGCTCGTCTGGAGCCTGGCCCAGCAGCGCCTTGCGATCCCGCCCGAACTCCGCACCGTCGTGCTCGTCGGCTTCCTCGGCGCCTTCACCACGTTCAGTTCGCTGGTGTTCGAGACCGAACAGCTGATGGCGCAGTCCGAGTGGATGCGCGCCGCGCTCAATGCGTTCGGAAGCCTGGCCGCCGGCCTCGCCGCCTACCTGGCGGGCGCGTGGCTCGTCCGGCCGGGCTGAACGGGAGGTGCGCCATGGTCCTTCCCCCCGAGCGGATCGAGGCCTTCCTGCCCGATCTCGACGCGATGGTCGGCGACGGGCTCGTGACCCTCGAGAAGGTGCGCGTCGTGACCTACCGCCATGCCGGCGCGGCGGGTCCCGCCGCACCCGCCTGAACCGGCGCGTCAACCATCCGTGTCGTCGCCGGCCGTCTTCTTCGCCGACTTGTCGACGAACCCGCCCCGCCGGAGCAGGTCCTCCTCGTAGGCGCGCACGAAGGCGTTCTCGCGCTCGCGGAGGATCAGGTCCGAGATCGATCGCCGCATGTCCGCAAGCTTCCCGCGGGGGGCGGGCGTGCGCTCCGCGACGCGCACGACCAGCCGCATGTCGTCGAACGTCCGGATCACCGGGGTGAACTCCCCGGCGTTGCAGGTGGCGAGTTCCGGCATCATGCGCTCGGCGTGGGGGTTGTCCTTCGCCTGGCCGGTGGCCGTGAACGGGGGCGGACGGACGACCGTCAACCCCAGGGCCTTCGCCGCATCGGCCAGCGTCGTCTTGCCGCCCTTGACGTCGGCGATCAGCGCCGCGGCCTTCGCGTCCAGCGCCGCTTCGATCGCGGCCTCGCGGGCATCCGCCGCCACGGATGTCTTCACCTCGTCCAGGGTGGGGATCCGGGCCGGCAGCTTCGCGTCGAGGGCCAGGACGTAGTAGCCCTCCTCGCCGCGGACCGGGTTGCTGAAGTACTCCTCCGGCGTGCTGTTGAGGGCGAAGGCCGCGCGGTTGAACTCCGGACCCGCCTTGACGCCGTCCACCGGGGATTCGCGGGAGAAGGGGCCGGCCGGCCGGACCTCGAGGGACGCGGCGCGCGCGGCCTCCTCGAAGGGAAGGGGCTTTTCACGGCGCTCGGGGGCGATGCGGTTGACGAAGTCGGCCGAGGCCTGCTCCGCCCGGTTCATGGCGGTCTCGAGGTTCAGCGCGGCCACGATCCGGTCCCGGACCTCCTCGATCGGTCGCAGCTTCTCGAC
Source organism: uncultured Verrucomicrobiota bacterium (assembly GCA_964402695.1). Classification (GTDB taxonomy): domain Bacteria; phylum Verrucomicrobiota; class Kiritimatiellia; order PWTM01; family PWTM01; genus VGWF01. The sequence goes on along the minus strand of CAYODK010000072.1, from coordinate 22,211 downwards.
CATCTCGGGCGCCGCGTTGGTCGCGCCCGCCGCCGCGTTGGTCGCGGCCGGCGCGGGGACCCGCACCGTGAACTGCGCGCGGTGGTCGTCGTAGTAGTCCTCGATGTCCTCAACCGGCGGGGCGGGCAGGTCGTTCGTGAAGGCGGCGCGGGCGAAGTGAACGTACTTGACCGTCACCTTCGGCGGGATCTCGTAGCGCGAGGGGTCCTTGTCGAAGAAGGCCTTCAGGTCGGCGTCGGCCACCGTCACGCCGGACTCCACGAGGCCGCGCTTCATCTCGACGTACTCGACCTGGAACTCGTCCTCGAGGACGGAGTAGATCCGCTCGACATCCGCCGGCGGGGCGAGGACGGCCTGCGCGGCGAGCATGCGCACCTTCTGCAGCAGCAGCTCCTGGCGGATATGCTCCTCGAAGAACCTCTCGCCCAGCCCGGATTCCCCGAGAACCCGGCCGAGCATGGCCCGGTAGGCTTCCAGACTGAACCGTCCGTTCTGCTGGAAGACCGGCTGGCTGCGGATCGCATCCTGGATCTCGGATGTGCCGGCCGTGAACCCGAGGCGCTCCGCTTCCCGCAGCGTTGCGATGCGACGCCACGCCGCCTTGCGGAGGATCGTCTCCGTCTCCTCGGTCATCGGCGGCATGCGGCCGGTCGAGAAGGCGACCGAGGCCCGGACGTGCACAATGGCGTCCCAAAGCTCGCTGCGCGTGATGCCCTTGCCGTCCAGGGTTCCGGCCATGCCGCCCTCGCGCTCCGTCTTCGACATGGACAGGAACGGCGTGCCCCACACGACGAACGAGAGGACGATGATCACCAGGAAGGCGCCCCAGAGGAGCCTCGACTGGATCAGCTTGTGAAACTTGCCAATCAGCATCGCCATACGGTTTGACCCTTCCATCCCGGTCTTCCGGGCAAAACCCGTGCATGCTGGCGAAATGTGGGCCCCGGGTCAAACCGAATCCGAGGCGGAACGACGCGCCGGGGATGGCCCGCCGCGGCCGCTTTCGGTACAGTTCCTCCCGGCCCGCGACCCGCCGCGGGCGGAAATCGGTGACACATGAAAGCTCCTGCCTTCCTGGGACCGCTCTCCGGCGTGATGATCTCCGCCGCGGCCGCGCCGTGGGCCGATGGCCTCTACATCGGCGACGGCGGCGACTGGCGGCAGCGCATCGCCGTCACCGTGACGAACGCCGGCGACCGCGCGGTCGAGGGTGAACCGGTCGAACTCCGGATCGGAACCGCTCCCGGCGAGGTTGCGCTGGCCGGCGCCGCCGCGGACGCCGTGCGCGTCTGCGATGAGGGCGGAACCGAGTTCCTGTGGGCCATCCGCGACGCGGCCGGCGGAGCGGTCCGCCGCGGCCCGGTCCCCGGGGGCGGCGCCCTGGTCGTTCCCGTCGTGTGCCCTCCGCACGCCTCCACCACGCTCCATGTCTACTTCGACAACCCGTCCGCCTGGGCGGTGCCGGACTTCCTCGATGCGGCCGCGGGGTTCCGCAACGGCGGGGTCGAGTCCGGCGAGGGCGAGGCGCCGGCGGGTTGGACCCACGACCGCGAGGATGAGGCCCACGTCGCGTCGTGGTCCACCGAACGGCCGCGCTCGGGCGAGAAGTGCCTCAAGACCGTCGTCGCCCCCGGCGCCGAGCCGACCTGGATCTCGACGCGCCAGCACGGGATCGGCATCACGGGTGGAGCGCGCTACGTCTTCCGCGCGTGGGTCCGGGCCGAGGGCGTGAAGGGGAGCGTCGGCTGGTACGTCCACGTCGGCAACGCGAAGAAGCCGCTGTCCATCAGCCCTATGGCGACCCTCCCCGGCGGCACGTTCGACTGGCGCGAGGTGGCGATCGAGTTCACCGCGCCCGCCGACGCCGACCGCGCCGACCTCGGCACCGTCCTGCGCGGAACCGGCGCCGCGTGGTTCGACGACGCATCGCTCGAGTGCCTCGACGCCGGCGCGCTGCGCGCCTCGGCCTCCGCCCCGGAACGAAGGCCGGAACTGCGCGAGACCGGCGGCGCCGCGCCGTGGCCGGCCGGTCCGGACGGCGCCGCGTGGACCTGGCGATTCCCTGTGCGCGTGTCGAATCCCGGCGACGCCCCGCTCGACGCCGGCCTTCTGGCGGTCGACCTCGCCGGGCCGCTGGCCCGGCTCCATGGACGCGCCGATTCCGATGCGATCCTCGTGATGGATGGCGGCCGTGCGCTCCCGTTCAACCGGCTGGGCACGATCGTGCTGTTCCCGGCGACGATCGAGGCCCGTTCGCGCCGCACGTTCCATGTCCACTTCCGACCCGGGGGCGCGCGAACGTCGACCGCCGGCCCGTCCGTCCGCGAGTACGCGGCCAACCCGGCGCTGCCCGGCGGCGAGACGCGCGAGGCGGTGACCGGCGTGGCGCGGACGGAGTACGAACGGCTCCTGAACTCCGCGGCAAACCTCGCGAAGAATCCCAGTTTCGAATCCGGCCCCGCGGTGCCGGACGCCTGGACCGGCGCCGAGCCGCGCGGCGGGACGAGCGGGGTCGACATGGCTGCCGAGGCGCCGGGTCTCTTCGGCGCGCGCGCGGCGCGGATGTCCGTCCCGCCCGCCGCGGCGGGCGGCTGGCACGGCTGGCGGCAGACGATCCCCGTCTCGCCCGGCCAGACGTTTCTCTTCGCCTCGTGGCTCAAGTGCCGCGACCTGTCCATCGGCGGTCTCCAACTCCACGCCCACTGCCGCACCGCCACGGGCGCGATGTGCGCGACCGGGGCGTTCCAGGGCGCCGGGCCGGGCATCACCGGCACGCGCGACTGGACGCTGGTGCAGGGCCTCTTCACGATGCCCGCCGACGCGGCGCGGTTCGACCTGCACCTGACGATGAACGCCGCCGGCACGGCCTGGCACGACGGCGTCGTTGCCTGCCGCGTCACGCCGGCCGTGACCGGGGGGCTTCAGACCCGTCCGTCCGCGGGCGGAACGGAGACAAAGGCCTGGCCCGTGAACGCGATCGTCAAGGTCTTCCGCGACGATGCGCCGCCGGCGTCGCCCTCGCCCGCGCGGATCTCCGCGGCGCGCGGCGAGCGCGAGCCGCTGCAGATCGCGGTTCGCGGCCCGAAGGCGGTCGCCGGCGTACGTGTCGAGGCGCCCGCCCCGCGCGGCCGGTGGGGCCGCAGCCTTCCGGCGCCGGAGATCGGCATCGTCGGCTATGTGCCGGTCGACCACGTGACGAGCTACTACCAGTCCGACAGTCCCTCGTGGCACCGCAAGTTCCCGTCGCGGCAAGGCGCCTCCGACGGCTGGCCGGGCTGGTGGCCCGACCCGATCCTGCCGCGCGACGCGTTCGACCTCGAGGCGGAGACGACGCAGCCGGTGTGGCTGACGTTCCGCGTGCCGGCCGGCGCCCGGCCGGGCGAGTACCGCGGCGCGGTCCGGTTCACGGCCGGCGGGACCGTCGTCGCCGAGGCGCCGTACGCGGTGCGCGTGTGGGACTTCGCGCTGCCCGACGAACGGAACATCAAGGCGATCTACGATGTGCGGCCGAACCTCAAGCACTGGCTGCAGCCCGGCGGCACCGCCGACGAGGTCCGTCGCGCGATGTGGCGTTTCATGGCGGAGCGCCGCCTCTGTCCCGACACCGTGCGGCCCGAGCCGAAGCTGGCGTGGCGCGACGGGAAGGTGGAGGCCGATTTCGCCGCGTTCGACGAGGCCGCCGCCTACTACTTCGACACGCTCCACATGCCGCACATGTACACGCCGTGGATGTTCTACGGCTTCGGCTGGGGGCACCCGCCGCCCCCGAAGTTCGGCGAGAGACCCTACGAGGGCGAGCCGCCCTACGAGGGGGTCGACCGCGCCGTGCTGCGGCCGGAGTTCAAGAGCGCCTACCAGGCCTGTCTGAGGGTCTTCTGGGACCACCTCAAGGCAAAGGGATGGGACCGGAAGTGCGTGCTCTACATCTCCGACGAGCCCTACGACAGCCAGGAGCCGATCCGCCGCCAGATGAAGGCCCTCTGCGACATGATCCACGAGGTCGACCGCGCCATCCCGGTCTACTGCAGCACGTGGCATCACCAGCCCGAGTGGGACGGCGTCCTCGACGTCTGGGGCGTCGGCCACGACGGCCGCGTGCCTGTCGGGAAGCTCGCGGAGCTCCGCACGTCCGGCGCGCGCGTCTGGTGGACCACCGACGGCCAGATGTGCACCGACACGCCCTACTGCGCGATCGAGCGCCTCCTGCCGCACTACTGCTTCAAGTACGGCGCCGAGGCCTACGAGTTCTGGGGCATCGACTGGCTCACCTACGACCCCTACGAGTTCGGCTGGCACGCCTACATCCACCAGAGCGGCTCGCCCGGCAAGTCCACCTGGGTCCGCTATCCGGCGGGCGACGGCTACCTCGCATACCCCGGCCGGCCCTTCGGGCGCATCGAGCCCGTCCCCTCCATCCGCAGCGAGCAGGCGGGCGAGGGGAGCGAGGACTACGAATACCTCCACATGCTCCGCGAACTCATCGGGGCCGCCGCCCGCGCCGGCCGCGACACCGGTGAGGCCGCCCGCGTGCTGGCCCGCGCACAGGACCTCGTGTCGATCCCGAACTCCGGCGGACGCACCTCCACGCGGTTCCTGCCCGATCCCGACGCCGTGTTCCGGGTCAAGGAGGAGGTCGCCCGCGCCATCGAGGCGCTGCGGTAGCCCCGGTTCGGGAGGACCGCCGGCCCCGGTGGCCGCACGCAGGACCACGGATTTCCGCCGATTCGGGTTGACACCCCGGCGTTTCGTTCACTATTTTGTGAACAGAATGAACTCGCCACCGGTCAGCGGCGACGGGACCGTGCGTCAGATCGAGCACGAGGTGGTGGAATTGTTCGTTCATCTGGCATCCCTGATCGGGCTTCCCCGTTCCGTGGGTGAGCTTTACGGTTATCTTTTCATCTCCCGCGATCCGCTCCCGATGGACGCGCTCATGGCGCGTCTTGGCCTCAGCAAGGGCGCGACGAGCCAGGGACTTCGGCTGCTGAAGTCGTTTGGGGCCGTCCGCACCGTCTATGTCCCCGGCGACCGCCGCGACCATTTCACGGCGGAGCGCGAGTTGCGGAAGTTGGTCGGCGGTTTCGTGAAGGAAGAGGTCATTCCCCACCTCGAGAGCGGTGAGGAACGGCTGGCCGGCATCCGGAGGCTCCTCGACGGCGTCGAGGGGGCGGAGAAGGCGGCCCTGAAGGAGCGGGTGGACCGCCTGGCCAACTGGCACAGCCGGTCCGACCGCCTGTTCCCGATGGTCCTGCAGTTGATTCGAACGTGAGCCGCGGTTCTTGCACGCGTCGCCCGGGTCATGGAGCCCTCGCGGGACCCTCGACCAAGGGCGGCAGCCTGCCCGGAGGCGGAGTTTCAAGTTCCAGGTTTCACGTTTCAGGTTGCCGAACTCAAACCCTCGCAACGACGTAGATTCGATCGTTCAGGAATCGCCTGAACACCGGAGAAGAAACTCGAAACTTGGAACTTGAAACTCCCATGAACGTCCCCCTCCTTGACCTGAAAGCCCAGTACGCCCCGATCCGCGACGAGATCGAGCCGGTCATCCGCGAGGTGATCGAGTCGCAGTACTTCATCAACGGCCCCCAGGTCGCCGCCTGCGAGCGCGACGTGGCCGCCTATTGCGGCGCCGCGCATGCGGTCGGCGTGTCGTCGGGCACCGACGCGCTGCTGATCGCGCTGATGAACGAGGGGATCGGCCCCGGCGACGAGGTCGTCACGACGCCGTACACATTCTTCGCCACCGCCGGCTCCATCGCCCGTGTCGGGGCCCGTCCGGTCTTCGTCGACATCGACCCGGTCACCTACAACATCGACCCCGCCCGGGTCGAGGCCGCCGTCACGCCCCGCACGAAGGCCATCATGCCGGTGCACCTCTACGGCCAGCTCGCCGACATGGATCCGATCTGCGCCATCGCCGCGCGCCACTCCCTCGTCGTGATCGAGGACGCCGCCCAGGCGATCGGATCCGCCCACGGTGGGCGCCGTGCCGGCTCGATCGGCGCCTACGGCTGCTTCTCCTTCTTCCCGTCCAAGAACCTCGGCTGCTTCGGCGACGGCGGCATGGTGACCACCCAGGACCCCGTCCGGGCCGAGAAGCTCGCCGTCATGCGCATGCACGGCATGAAGCCGAAGTACATCCACAGGTTCATCGGCGGCAACTTCCGGTTCGACACCCTCCAGGCCGCCGTCGTGCAGGTGAAGCTCCGCCATCTCGATGCGTGGACCGAGGGACGCCGTCGCAACGCCGCCCGCTACGACCGCCTCTTCCGCGAGGCCGGCCTCGTCGATCACGGCCTCGTCCGCACCCCGGCCGTCACGACCGACCGTCACATCTTCAACCAGTACGTCGTCCGCGTGCCGCGGCGCGATGCGCTGATCGAGCACCTGAAGAAGGCCCAGGTCGGTTGCGAGGTCTACTATCCCGTGCCGCTTCACCTGCAGGAGTGCTTCGCCCACCTCGGCCACAATGCCGGCGACTTCCCCGAGAGCGAGCGCGCCGCCGCCGAGACGCTCGCGCTGCCCGTCTACCCCGAACTGACCGACGCCCAGGCCGCGCACGTCGTGCAGTCCATCCGGGAGTTCTTCGGGTGAAATCCCCCGCGCCCCGGGTACTTCCGCCCCAGCCGCGGCTGACGATGGACGAGTACGCCGACTGGGCCCAGTATCTCGTCGATGCGACCGACCCCGCCCGCGCCCAAAAGGAGTTCGAGGAACGCATCGAGGTCCCGTTCAGTCTCCGTCCGCCCGGTGGATCGCCTGAGGACGGCAGGCAGGGCCGGGCGGCCCGCCCGGCCGGTGTGGGGCATCGGGAATGCCAGCGGGACGGCGGTTGGCTTGAAACTTGAAACTTGAAACTTGGAACTTGGAACTTGGAACTCCTCCTTCCAACGGGTCCGAACTTCCGCAGTCTGGCAGAACCCAAGGAGAGCCTCTGACATGAAAGGCATCGTTCTCGCAGGCGGATCGGGCACGCGCATGTATCCGATCACGCGCGGCGTCAGCAAGCAGATGCTCCCGGTGTACGACAAGCCGATGATCTACTACCCGATCTCGGCCCTCATGTTCGCCGGCATCCGGGAGATCCTCGTCATCTCGACGCCGCAGGACCTCCCGCGCTTCGAGGACCTGCTGGGCGACGGCTCCCAGTTCGGCCTCCGGCTCAGCTACGCCGTCCAGCCCCGCCCCGAGGGCCTGCCGCAGGCCTTCCTCATCGGTCGCGAGTTCCTCGCCGGCGGCCCGGCCGCGCTGATCCTGGGCGACAACATCTTCTACGGCCACGGCCTCGCCGACGTCTTCGCCCGGTGCGGCCGGCTGACCACCGGGGGCATCGTGTTCGGCTACCCGGTGCAGGATCCCGAGCGCTACGGCGTCTTCGAATTCGACGCCGACGGCCGCGTGGTCGGCATCGAGGAGAAGCCGGCGCGTCCCAAGTCCAATTACGCCATCCCGGGCCTGTACTTCTTCGACGGCGACGTCGCGGACATCGCGGCGTCGCTCCAGCCCTCGCCCCGCGGGGAACTGGAGATCACCGACGTCATCCGCGCGTACATGGCCCGGGGCGCCCTGACCGTCGAGCGGCTCGGACGCGGCTTCGCCTGGCTCGACACCGGCACGCACGACTCCCTTCTCCTCGCCGCCACCTTCGTCCAGGCCATCCAGGACCGGCAGGGGCTCAAGATCGCGTGTCTGGAGGAGATCGCCTTCTCCCGCGGCTACATCACGCGCGAGCACCTCCGGCGCCTCGCCGAGCCGCTCGCGAAGAACGACTACGGCCGCTACCTGCTCCGCCTCGCCGAGGAACCGCGGGGAACGGCCGGGTAGGGCCGGCCGGCCCGCCCGGCCGCGGACGGACCCTTGGGAACGGGTCAAAACTTGACAACTTGTCACAAATGGAGGAGCGTGGGGCCGTGAAGACGATGACGGTCGGGGAGTTCAAGTCCCGGTTCTCCACCGTGCTGGAGACCGTGCGACGGGGCGGGTCGGTGGCGGTCTGCTACGGCCGGCGCCGTCAGCCGATGGCCGTGCTGGTTCCGGCCCGGATGGTCCGGCGTGGGGGCGGTCGGCGCCTCGGGGTGCTGGCCGCGGAGGCCCGCGCCGCGTTCACGGGCGAATGGGCGGTGTCCGACGAGGATCTCCTTCGCGGATGAACCTCCTGCTCGACACACACGCGGTGCTGTGGGTCGCCCTGGACCCCGCGCGCCTGCCTTCCGCGGTCGCTGCGGCCGTGAAGGACCGCGGGAACGACGTTGCCGCCAGTGCCGTCTCGCTGTGGGAGATTGCCCTGAAGACGCAACTCGGCAAGCTCAGGCTGGACGGGTGCGCCCCGGAGGACCTGCCGGAGGCCCTCGAGAGGATGGACATCGAGACGGTCGCCCTGGATCCGGCGGACGCCGCGTCCTTCCACCGCCTGCCCCGCGCGGCGCACCGGGATCCCTTCGATCGGATGCTGGTCTGGCAGGCGATTCGGTCGGGACGCCACCTGGTGACGGCGGATGCCGCGTTGAGGGTGTACGAACCGAACGGGCTGCGGGTTTTCTGGCGATGAAGACGACACCCACCTCCTTGTCCGGCGTCCTCCTCCTGACCCCGCGCGTTTTCGCGGATCCTCGGGGCTATTTCGAGGAGACGTTCCAGCTCCGCAACTACGAGGCGGCCGGCATCCCGTGCCGTTTCGTGCAGGACAACCATTCCCGGTCCGTCCGCGGCGTCCTGCGCGGCCTGCACTACCAGGTCCGCAGGCCCCAGGCCAAGCTGGTGGATGTCTTCCACGGCGCCATCCTCGACGTGGTCGTCGACCTCCGCGCCGGTTCGCCGACCTTCGGCCGCCACGAGGTCCACGAACTGAGCGACACGAACCACCGCCAGCTCTTCATCCCCGCCGGCTTCGCCCACGGCTTCGTCGTGCTCAGCGAGAGTGCGGACGTCATGTACAAGTGCTCCGACTATTACGATCCGTCCGACGAGGGCGGCATCCGCTGGGACGACCCCGACCTCGCGATCCCCTGGACCGTCGCCGCCCCCCTCGTCTCCCCCAAGGACGCCGCGCTCCCCCTGCTGGCCGACATCCCGCGCGACATGATGCCGCACTCAAGGGATGAAGGATGACGGATGAAACTTGAAACCTGAAAGACCGACTCAACATCGAACATCCAACAACCAACATCCAATGCCGCGGCAGTGTCGAGTGGCCAGTGGCGAGTGTCGCGCGGCCCTCCGAACTCCGACTTCCGCCCTCGGACCTCCGACCTCGGACTTCGGCCCTCGGACCTCGGGTTCCCCCCGACCTCCGTCCCGCTCTCCGCCCTATGCTCTCCGCTCTGCGCTCCTCTCCGTCCGCCCGCCCTCCGGGTTGACATCCTCGGTTGGAAGGGACGAAGATCGAACCGGATTCCCAGTCATGCGCTTGTTGGAACTTGAGAGAACCGCGTTGATGAAGGCGCTCCAAGGCGTTGACGGGAAGGCGTATCTCTATGGCTCGCGCGTTGACCCCGGACGGAAGGGTGGAGATATCGATGTCCTGGTCTTCTCCCGGACCCCCGATCCGTACCGGGTTGCGCAGGACATCACGGTCCGATTCCAGATGGAGTGCGACGAGAAGATCGATGTCTTGGTCGTCGATCCCGACCATATCCGGCCGGAGGAACGGCCCTTTGTGGCCCGCGCGATGGAGACTGCCACACCTCTGCCATGAACGCATCCGGCACACTTGGAGTGGCCCGGCAGGCAATGGAGAAGGTGCTTGCGTCCTGACCCTGGTGCGCGCATCGGTCGACAAGCTGCCGCCCTACGATGTTCATCGCGACTACTCCGCGGATGACCGGGAACCATACGATGCGCTCAGCGACCGTTTCGTTCGTGCGGTCGAGGTCAGTCTGCGTTGCTTCCGAAGTCTCGAGATGCTCCAGTTTGCGGAGGAGTCCGACACCTTGCGCGATCTCCTCAACCGCATGGAGAAACTTGGCATCGTGTCGTCGGTGGAGCTCTGGTTCCGGATGCGGGACGTCCGCAATCGGATCGTCCACGACTATGTCCCGGGCGTCGTGAAGCAGATGTACGACGACATCATGGGCACGTTCGCTGCGGAACTGATCGCCAGTGCCGACCATGCGCGGAACGCGCTTGAAACGATGAAGGCCGAGGGCTGAGGGCTGAAACGCGAAAGAAGACGGGCCCAACCCCGAATCCCGACTCCCCGCTTCCGTCCCGCACATCCGTGCGAATCCGTGTGCATCAGTGCCCGCCTTCCGTTCTGAGAACCTGCGGAGTGTGACATGAACGTGCTTGTGACCGGCGGGGCGGGGTTCATCGGGTCCAATGTGGCCGCGGAGCTCGTGCGCCGCGGACATGGCGTGACGATTCTGGACGATCTGTCCACGGGGCATGAGGGCAACCTCCAGGGCCTCCCCGTGCGGTTCATCCGGGGCGATGTGCGAATCCGGGACGACGTGGAGGCCGCGATGAAAGGCCAGGAGGGGGTCTGCCACCTGGCCGCCAGCGTGGGGAACAAGCGCTCGATCGAGGACCCCCGGTTCGATGCGTCGGTCAACGTGCAAGGGACGATCAACGTTCTGGAGGCGATGCGGGCCTGCGGTGTCCGCCGGATCGTATACTCGTCGTCCGCGGGCATCTTCGGCGAACCGAAGCACGAGCCGGTTGACGAGGCGCATCCCTGCGAACCGCTGAGTCCGTACGGCGCCACCAAGTTGTGCGCGGAGAAGCTCTGCCTCGCGTACATGCATCTCCATGGCCTCCGGGCCGTCTGCCTGCGATACTTCAATGTGTTCGGCGAGCACCAGCGCTATGATGCCTACGGGAACGTCATCCCGATCTTTGCCACCCGGGCGCTGGCGGGGCAGCCGTTGACGATCTACGGCGACGGCGAGCAGACGCGCGACTTCGTGCACGTGGGGGATGTGGCCAGGGCCAACGCCGCCGCGCTGGAGCGGGAGGCGGCGGGCGGACCGGTCAACGTCGGCACGGGCCGGCGGACACGCGTTCTCGACCTGGCCCGCACAATTCGCGATCTCTGCGGCCACGCGGTCGGGATCATCCACGCCCCGGAGCGACCCGGCGATGTGCGCCACTGCACCGCGGACGTCCGGCGACTGGTGACCGAGCTTGGCTTCACCCCCCTGACCGAGCTGCCCCGGCTCCTGGCGGCCTATGTGGACTGGTTCGCCCGGGAGGGCGTCGGGGGGCGAGTCCCGTGCGGAGGCAGCGGATCGGATGGAGCCGGCACGCGGAGGGCGCCATGAATGAAGAACTGAACACCATCTGGCTTGCGAAGCACGAGTTGTTCCCGGCCGCGCTGCGGGAGTTGCGGCCGGCCGAGGTGCTTCTCGACATCGGTTGCGGCATCATGCCGCAGAAGTACATTCGTCCCCTGGTTCACATCTGCTGCGAGCCATTTGCCCAGTACGTGCAGGTGCTGCAGGAGAAGGTGCGCAACGAGGCGGATCGGCGGTATGTCGTCCTGAACGCCTCGTGGGCTGAGGTGGTGAGGATCTTCCCCGAGCGGTCCGTGGACAGTGTCTTCCTGATCGATGTTATCGAACATCTGGAGAAGGAGGAGGCGCTGGCGCTCGTTCGAGCGACGGAGAGCCTCTGCCGCGGCCAGCTGGTTGTATTCACTCCGCTGGGTTTCATGCCGCAGCATCATCCCGACGGCAAGGATGCCTGGGGGTTGGACGGGGGGCGCTGGCAGGAGCACAAGTCCGGTTGGCAGCCGGAGGATTTCGGCGCGTCATGGCGGACCTTCGCGGCCAGGTCTTACCACGAGGCGGACAACCTGGGGAGGCGATTCGACACCCCCTACGGTGCCATGTGGGCGATCAAGGACATGGCAGGCGCCGAAGACGCGAAGCCGTGGGCCGTGCGTCAGGTGCTTGCGGGGCAGCGCGGGCTTGGATGGATGGCCGCGGTTGCGGCCCGTGCGTCGAGGAAGCTGCGTGGCGGAACACGCCCGGCGATGGGACCACCACCGGGGGATTCTCCGGGGCACAGGGAGGAGAGAAAATGAAGAGGTGGATTCAGGACCGCCGGCACGACTTCGCGGAGAAGCCGGCCTTGGTTGCGGTGGTGATCGGGCTTGTGACGGCGATCGCGGGCGCCCGCACGACATGGGCGGCCGCCGACGACCCGGCGGACTTGGTGAATCTCAAGCGCCAACGGGATACGGCCATGCTTAGCATCCGGCACGAGGCCGATGCCAAACAGGCCCGCTTGGACCAGGAATACCAGAAGGCCCTCGACGAACTGTACCGACGGTACGTGACGCAGAACGATCTCGGCGGCGCGGCGGCGGTCCTGAAGGAGCGGCGGGCTGTATTTCCTGGCGCGGAGAAGCCTGCGGATGGCCTTCCGGCGGCCAGCCAGAAGTTTTCCTGGGCTTCGGCCGCCAAGGGACTGACCTATCGCTACAAGAGTCGGAACTTCGCCAAGGCCGCCTACGACTACTCGGACCGGGCCTGCAGCAAGCTACTGGACGGACAGGTCAGGGAGCATGCGTTCGAAGGCACGGTGGCATGGGATGACGAGTCGGTGGCTGTCATCTGCTTCGAGTTCACCTTCCCTGTGAAGCCCTCCCGGTTCCGCGTGCATGTCCTGGGTGGCATGCCGAAGGCCGGCTACAAGCCGCCACGGTCGGTCGTCGTCTCCGACGGCGACCGGAACAATCCGGGGCGGGAGATCGGCTCCACGAGGAACCTCAAGGACAAGACCGACTGGGTTGATATCGATATCGAGCCGGCGAAGCCCTCGCAGCACTACTGGGTGGCCATCGAGAAGGCTGACGCCCAGCTGGTCTGTATCGATGAGGTGGAATTCCGCTGACATGCCCGTGCGGGTCCATGCATTCCGCGCTACGAGGGCCCTCGGCCTCTCATGATCGAATCGCCGTTCGATCCGCCCGGCCGGGGCGAGGGGCTGGGCGCCAGGGGAGTCCGCGCGTCGGGGCATGTGCTTGCCTTCTCATTGGCGCGCTTCGGGATCCAGTTCCTGTCCCTGACCGTGCTGGCCCGGCTGCTGTCGCCGGCCGACTACGGGCTCATGGGCATGATCGCCACGGCGACGGGATTCGCGGCGTTGTTCCGCGACATGGGGCTCAGCACGGCGACCATCCAGAATCCCCGGATCTCGCACGCGGATGTCAACGACGCGTTCTGGATCAACACGGCCGCCGGGGTGGCCCTGGCCGTGTTGCTCGGGGCGATGTCGCCCCCGGTGGCCTCCTTCTACAGCGAGCCGCGCATGCTCGCCGCCCTCCCCGTGGTAAGCCTGGCCTTCGTGGCGAGCGGGCTGTCGGTGCAGCACGGGGCGATCCTCCGCCGCCGGTTGCAGTTCTTCCGGATCGGGCTGGCGGAGACGGGCGCCGCGGCGGTATCGTTCGCGGTCAGCCTTGCCGCGGCGCTTCTCGGCGCCGGGTACTGGGCCCTGGTCGTGAGCCCTCTGTCCCTGGAGGTGGCCACGTGCATCCTGCTCTGGGCTTTCTGCCCGTGGCGACCGACGCGGCCGGGGCGCCTGGCGAGCGCCCGGCACTTGCTGCACGTCGGGGGCCACATGCTCGGCATGAATGTTCTGAGCTACCTCTCATCCAGTCTTGACCGCATCCTGGTCGGGCGGTTCCTGGGCGCGGTGGAACTCGGGGTCTACAGTCGCGGGAGCGCGTTGGTGGCCCTGCCGACGCAGCAACTGGTGACCCCGGTCTCGTCGGTCATGCTGCCGATGTTCAGCCGGTTGTGCGGGCACGCCGATCGCTACCGGACCGTGATCCTGTCGAGCATGCGGCTGATGGTCGCGGTGACGGCGCCGGCAGTCGCGTTGATGATCGCATGCAGCGATTGGATGGTCGCTCTTGTTCTCGGTCCCAAATGGATGGCGGCCGCCGCTGTGATCCCTCCGTTGGCCATCATAGGCGCGACCCAGTTCATCCCGAACAACCTGGGCTGGGCTCTCGTGGTGGCCGGGCGCTTCCGTGCCCTGCTGATCTGGAACGCGATCCACTTGGTCGGTGTTGGACTTGCCATGGGCGTGGGCCTCCGGTATGGCCTGGTCGGCGTGGCGGCGGGGTATGCACTCGTGGTCACCGTGCTCAGGGTGCCAGTTCTCTTCCACATGGTCGGCTCGGTCGCGCCGGCCAAGGCATCGTCGCTGTGGGCAGTCTGTCTGCCTTTCTGGGCCATTTCGGCGGGAATGGGGTTGACGGTCGCGGCGCTGCGGCGCCTGCTGCCGCCGGTAGGCCCCCTGACCGGACTTGTGCTGGCGGCAACGGTGGCCAGCGCCGTCTATGCGGGACTGTTGGCCCTGACCCCGGCGGGCCGGGACCTGTGGCGCGATGTACGGCGTGTGTTTCGCGACTTGACCCCAGCCCGCGCCCCGGCTGCGAACGCCGCTCCTCCGCCGCCCCCGTGAATCTCACTCTCGTCAGTTACCATTATCCGCCCTCACGGATCGCGAATGCGCGACGGCCCGCGCTCCTCGCCCGGGAACTGGTGAAGCGGGGCTGCACGGTCCGGGTCCTGACGCGCCCCGGTGACGCAGCCTCCGCCGAGGTCGCCGGGCCGTCGGGCCTCGGCACGGATGGACGGGTCGACCGGATTCTCGATCCGGTCGCCCGGTGGAGACGCAGGTGGGGACGGAGCCGTGTGGTGAGAAGCCTCCTGCGCCGGATGTGGCCCGACGATGCGCTTCCGTGGACCCTGGCGGCGGCCAGGGCGTTGAGGAAGGAGGCCCCGGTCGGCCCCGTGCTGGCTAGCATCCACCCTGTTTCGTCCCTCCTTCTGGCTCGGCGGCTGCCGGAGGATCAGGGCGGGGTGGTGTTCGATTACCTGGAATCGGTGACCCCCTTCCGGCGGCAGGTGCCGTACGAGTTTCTGCCCCATCGGCGCATGGTCGGGTGGCTGGCCCGCTTGGAGCGATCCGCGCTGCGTCGCGCGCAAGGGTCCGTCTTCACGAGCGATGTGAACCGGGAGGCCTACGCTGCCGAGGGGCTGATCGACCCCTCTCGAAGCCGCTACATTCCCCACGCCTGCGATCCGAACCCGCATGCCGGCGCCGTCCTTCGTTGCGAGGGGACGTTAATCATCTCTCACGTCGGGTATTTCAACCAGGATCGTTCCCCCGAGGTCTTCCTTCGGGGCCTCGCCGGGTTCCTGCGGCGGCGGCCCGAGGCCGCGGGTCGTGTTCGGGTCGACCTTTATGGAAATGGCCTCGGCCCCCACCAAGGGCTTCGTGACGCCCTCGGGCTCGGGGCCGTCGTCTGCGAATGCGGAGAGACCGACTACGAGGTCTGTCTCCGGGCCCTTGCGATCAGTCATCTGCTCCTGCTCGTCGCCGCGCCCCGTCACCGACTGTTCTTCCCGAGCAAGCTGCCGGAGTACATCGCGGCCCGGCGTCCGGTCCTGGCGCTGCTCCCGGAGGACTCGGATGCGCGGCCGATCCTTCGTGCGTCCGGCCGCGATGCGTGGGTCTGCGCCCACGATGCCCCGGATCAGGTTCGGGAGTGTCTCGATGCGGCGTGGAGTGTCCACATCGCGGGAATCCTGGGCGCTCCCCTCCCGGACCACGCCGGGGTCCTGTTCGAGAGGAGCATGGATGCGTGGATGGAGGCGCTCTTGGCGTTTTCCCGCAGCGATGGACATCGAAAGTGACTCGCGGCCTTTTCATGGGATATAGTCACGGCGGATCATGTGGTGGATGAAGGGTTGAAGACATGGCGGACCAAGCAACCATAACGCGGGCCCTGACGGTGCCCCTGATGCTGCTGGGCACGGCGTTGGCCGTGATCTGGCTCGTCAACACCAGCGGCGTCTCGGGATTGGTTCTTATTCCGATCATTCTCGGCGCGATGTTCTTCTGGCTGCAGCCGGCCAAGATGGTGGCGATGCTGCCGCCCGCCGTGGTCCTGACGCTGATCGTACCGGGGCTCCCGGGTGTTATGACCTTAGCCCAAGCGCTGACCATGCTTCTCGCAGTCTGGGGGATCTTCGCCCGAGCAACGGTCAGGGGCGAGGGATTGCGGCGGACGACCTCCGACTGGGCGATCCTCGGATTCCTAGGCGTCATGATCCTGCTGATGGTCGTCCGCGGATTTGGTATGCGGATCGGCGGTGGCACCAAGTACGGGGGCTTCGGCTATGTGCTGCTGATCACGAGCGTCATGGCGTATTTCTTTGCGCCTTACGTGACACTGAGCCGGAAGAACATCGTTTGGATCATTGTGGGGACAGTGATTGCCAGTGCAATACCGCTTACGGTCGAAGCCTCTATCATTATTACAGGCGGAGCCACTGGCGCGCTTCTGAACTACTTCACTCTCCTTCCCGAGTACACAATGGAGGCTCTGCGAGTGGGGGAGATGGGGTTGACTCGCATATCTTCGGGACGGACATTTGGGCTTGCGCTTCTGATGTTCGGCTTGGTCCTTCGATCACGTGGGCCCTTTAGGACGCTCATGAGGCTGGTTCTGGTCTTCCTGGGATTCGGGTTCGTGTTGCTAAGCGGATTCCGATCTGTCTTCGTGCTCGCTGTCGGTATCATGGCTTGGTGGGCATGGTATCGATCTGCGCATCGGGTCGGAACCGTGATGCTCAGCTTGTTGGCTGGTCTGGCAGTGTGGGGCGGTGCGGTTATCGCGGGCCCCAGCTTGCCCGGTCCGTTCCAGAGAGCCCTGTCGTTTCTCCCCGGGGTTCATGTCGACTACATGGTTTTCGACAGAGCCCAGGCGTCCATCAGTTGGCGGCTCGACATCTGGCGTGAGTGCTTGAAGCATGTTCCGGAGTATCTCTTGGTTGGACGTGGGATCGTTACGGACGTACTCCCGTTGGCGTGGATGCGGCGCGAGTTCTACGTAACGCCCGACTTCTACTACGAAATGAAGGGCTATCATAGCGGCCCGCTGTCGCTCCTGCTGGATTTCGGGCTTCCGGGTTTTGTCGTCGGCACGCTCTTCTTCGTATCGGTTTGCAGGGAAGGGTGGGCGTTTCTCCGCAGGAACAAGCCCGACTACAACGACTTGATCTGGCGGTACTACCTGTACCTGCTCATCACCGCGAGCGTTTCGGCGCTATCGTTCTACCTGATCACGGGCGACGTGCGGGCCTCGGTTCCGCTGTTCGTGGTGGATGCGATCGTGCTCCGCCTGGTCCGGAAGCACCTCGCGGCGGCCCCGAAGAAGGAGACGGCACCGGGCCCACGACCGGTCCTGGCGGCATGGAGGGATCGTCCGCTGGACGCCCCGGTGGCATCGGGGGAGCCCGTCCCGACCTGAGGCCTTTCGCACGCTGCCGTTGAGAATGCGGATCGTCTTCTTCCAGCATGCCGCCGTCGTCGGCGGGGCCAGTTGGTGCCTTCTCGAGATCGTACGCGCCCTGGACCGGTCCCGCCACGATCTCCATGTCGTCCTGCGGGAACGCGGCCCGCTGGAGGACGCGCTCCGGGAGTTGTGCTGCCCCGTGCACCACGAACCGCGTCTCGTCGTGCAGATGCCGTCCCATGATGCCTACCTCGCGCGCCGGGACTGGCCCGCGAGACTGCCCTACATCCTGGCGAGGGAGCGGATCGGCGTTCGGGGTACGGCGATCGCGGCGGAGGCATGGTGTCGCAAACTTCGACCGGACGTCGTGCACATCAACACCAGTGCGCTCTTCCCCGTCGCCGCCGGAGCCCGCCGGGCCGGCGTCGGCCGGGTGCTCCTTCACAATCGCGAGCACTGGCGGGAGTACCCGTGGCATCCGGGGCGGTCGCGGATCAAGAACCTTCTGGTCGATCGCCATGTCGGCCGGATCCTGTCCATCACGCGAACAGGGGCGGACTGCTTCGGGGAGTTCGGACGGACGGAGATCGTGCGCGACTGGCCTTCGTTCGATCCGCGGGGGCAGGAGCGGAACCTAGGCGCGGAGATCGGACTTGCCTCCCGAGAGTTCCTCGTTCTGGTCCCCGGCGGACAGACTGCGTACAAGGGGTCGGCCGTCGCCATGTCGGCGTGGAATCACGTGGCGTCGCCCGCCTCCCGCGTTCTCTTCCTCGGGTATGAGCCGGACGGCTTTTCGGGCCGGGGAGCGTCTTCCGCCCTGGCCGTCGTGCGGCCGGAACGTCGCGACTCGGTACGCTGCCTCCCCCGCACGATCGACATGCGGTCGATCCTGGGCCAGTGCCACGTCGTTCTCAGCCCCTTCACCACGGCACACGCCTCCAAGGCGGTGCTCGATGCGGGATCCCTGGGCGTCCCCTCCATCGCCGCCGACTGCGGAGAAGCAAGGGAGTACGTCGACGACGGAAGGACCGGCCTGCTGGTCCCTCCGGGCGATGCCCGCGCGCTGGCTTTGGCGATCGACCGCCTGGCCTCGGACCGAGCGTCCGCGACGGCGATGGGCCGGGCCGCATGCGCGAAGGTGGAGCGCGAGTTCAACCGTGACCGGTCGATGCGACAGATCGAAGAGGCCTATGCCGGGTAGGGGCAGGACGGCGGAGTTGTTCGCACGACTGCGGGACTTCTGGCGCCGCTACGACGTGCCGCTCCATCTGCCCGTGCTCGGGAACCGGGCCGTCGGGCTGCTCTCGACCGCCTGGTGGACGGCCATGACGAAGGCGGCCCTTCGGGTCCATGGATGCCGCCCCGGGTCCCGGTTCCTCGCCGACGGGCCGGTGGTCGTGCGCA
The DNA here is from genome assembly GCA_964402695.1 of uncultured Verrucomicrobiota bacterium. Lineage (GTDB taxonomy): Bacteria > Verrucomicrobiota > Kiritimatiellia > PWTM01 > PWTM01 > VGWF01. Next base: position 3,553 of record CAYODK010000072.1, on the reverse strand, counting down.
TGGCGAGGAGGGGTGCGGTCCAGGTCGGAAGCGGAGTCCGCCTCGTGTCGCGTTCCGCAGCGAACCCGGTGGGCATGAATGGACCGGTCATCCTGCACTGCATCGGCGAGGGCCGCATCGAGATCGGCGACGGCAGCGGTCTGTCCTCGGCGGTGCTGTCCGCACGCACGTCGATCGTGATCGGGCGCCATACGCTGCTCGGCGGTAATGCCCGCATCTTCGACCATGACTTCCACGCGCTCGACTGGCACGCGCGGCGCGACCGGCGGGCGGACGAGTCTTCCTGTGCCTCGGCCCCCGTGCGCATCGGCGACGATGTGCTGATCGGCACCGGCGCCCTGATCCTGAAGGGGTCCATGATCTGCGACCGCGCGGTCATCGGGGCGGGCGCGGTGATCGCGGGCGAGGTGCCGGCGGACGAGGTGTGGGCCGGCAATCCGGCCCGGAGGATCCGTTCTCTCCGTGAGTGACGCCCGGTCCAGCGCGGACGATGCCGGCCGGCTGCACGTCGTCGCGGTGTGCTGCGGACAGGGGTTTCCAAACGGTATGGCGGTCACAGGACGGCTCCGACTGCTCGGGCTGGCGGCGATACGTGAAGGTGCCAGTGTCAGCTTGCTTCACATCGGGGGGAGTCCCTTCCCGAATCCGGATGCCGTAGGTACGTGGAATGGGATCAGCTACCGGTACCTACCAGCACGGACGCAGCGAGAACCGCGTCGCATCCATCGCTGGTGCCAGAACCTTCTCGGTCTGTTCTGGGCCTCACGATTACTTGCTGGTTATCGGGAAGGGGGACTGCGCGTCGTTGCCTACATTGCAGGTTTTTACGGCTGGGATAAGCGGGTTCTGGCCGCCAGTGGTGTGCCTATGGTGCTGGATGTGAGCGAGTGGTTCACAACTTGGGCCACGAACTGTTCGACTCGTGCGAAGCTCTCCCGTGTGGCCGGTCTGATTGCTATCAGTCGGGGCATTGAGGATCGAATCACTCATCTTGCCGATTCTCGAGGTCTCCCCGTTCTCCGCGTTCCGATTCTCATGGACGCGGCGACCGACGCCCAGGCCGGTTCCGGGCCGGCGTTCTCGCCACCGTATCTTCTCTGGACGGGCAGTCCGCACGGCGAGATCTGGGAGCATCTAGCCTTTCTCGTCCGCGTGGCCGTTCGGGTCCGTAGGCTCCGTCCGGAGTGCCGGCTGGTCCTCATGGGAGGTTTCCGATACGACCAGAAGGCGGCGCTGGCGGAAATGGCCCGGTCCGGATCCGGCGAGGACGGGTGGCTCACGGTGCACGGTTTCGTGCCCAAGGAGCAGCTCGCGGCGCCCATCGCCGGGGCGGCGGCGCTGCTGGCGCCGCTTCCGCGCGGCGTGCGGTGGGAGTGCTGCTTCCCGACGAAGCTCGGCGAGTACCTGGCGAGCGGGCGTCCGGTGGTCTCGTCCCGCGTGGGGGAGGTCGGCGCGTATCTGGCGGACGGCGAGACGGCGATGCTCGCGGAGCCCGGGGACCTGGCGGGGTGGAGCGACCGGATCGTCCGGCTGCTCGACGATCCCGCGCTGGCCGCCCGGATCGGGACCGCGGGCCGGGAGCTGGCCCTGCGCGAATTCGACTACCGCGTCCATTCGAGAAGACTGTACGAGTTCCTGGATGATCTGGCGGGGCCGCCCCGCCGGAGGACCTGAAACCGAATCGAGAAACGGAGTGGCGAGCATGCATGAGTTCAGCGGCAAGACCCTGTTGATCACGGGCGGGACCGGATCGTTCGGCAATGCGGCGTTGCGCCGGTTCCTGAAGACCGACATCGGCGAGATCCGCGTGTTCAGCCGGGACGAAAAGAAACAGGACGACATGCGGCACGAGCTGAAGACCGACCGCGTGAAGTTCTACATCGGCGACGTGCGGGACCTCGGCAGCATCGACGCGGCGATGCGGGGCGTCGACTACGTGTTCAGCGCCGCGGCGTTGAAACAGGTTCCTTCCTGCGAGTTCTATCCCATGGAGGCCGTGCGGACCAACGTCCTGGGGACGGACAACGTCCTGAATGCCGCGGCCCGGAACGCGGTGAAGAACGTGATCGTGCTCAGCACGGACAAGGCCGTCTACCCGATCAACGCGATGGGCATGTCCAAGGCGCTGATGGAGAAGGTCGCCGTCGCCTTCGCGCGGACCTGGCGCAAGGGGATGCCCGTGGTGTGCGTGACGCGGTACGGCAACGTCATGGCCTCGCGCGGGTCCGTCATCCCGCTGTTCGTCGCGCAGATCAAGTCGGGGCATCCCATCACGATCACCGATCCCGAGATGACCCGCTTCATGATGTCCCTGGAGGACGCGGTCGACCTCGTCCTGTTCGCCTTCCGGAAGGGTTCGCCGGGCGACACGTTCGTGCAGAAGGCGCCGGCCGCGAGAATCGGCCAGCTCGCGCGCGTGCTGATGACGCTGTTTGGCCGCCAGGTCGAGGTCAAGGTCATCGGGACGCGGCATGGCGAGAAGAAGCACGAATCGTTGCTGAACCGCGAGGAGATGGTGAGGTCGGAGGACCTGGGGGACTACTTCCGCGTGGGCGCCGACAGCCGCGACCTCAACTACACGGTCTTCTTCGAGAAGGGCGAGAAGAAGATCTCGCGCGAGGAGGACTACACCTCCGCCAATACGCAGGCCTTGTCCGACGGCGAGCTTGAGGCGATGCTCCGGAAGCTGGACTTCATCCGTGACGAACTGGATGGCTGGCGGCCGTGACGCCGGGGTGGGGGCCGCAGGGAACGGGAGGGACGCCGGCCCCGCCGTCCGCGTGACGATCCCGAAAGGACGATGCCATGAAGATCCTGGTGACCGGTTCCGACGGCTTCGTGGGAAGGAACCTGCGCGTGGCGCTCCGCCGTCGCCCCGATGTCGAGGTGCTGGAGTTTGACGTGGCCCAGGCACCGGCGGACCTGGAGCGGCATGCGCAGGCGGCGGAGTTCGTCTTCCATCTCGCCGGCGTGAACCGGCCCCCCGATCCGGCCGGGTTTCAATCCGGCAACGTCGACCTCACGGCCCGGCTTCTGGCCGCGCTCGCCGCCTCGGGGCGCCGGGCGCCCGTCGTGTTCAGCTCGTCCTCTCAGGCCGCCCAGGACAATCCCTACGGGGTCAGCAAGCGGCGGGCGGAAGGCCTGCTGTTCGATCATCACCGGCGCACGGGGGCCCCGGTGCGGGTCTTCCGGTTCCCCAATATCTTCGGCAAGTGGTCGAATCCGAACTACAACTCCGTCGTCAGCACGTTCTGCCACAACCTGACGCACGGCCTCCCGCTGCAGGTCAGCCACCGGGGGCATGAGATCACGTTCGTCTACATCGACGAGGTCGTGCGCTGCCTCGTATCGTGCCTGGAACCGGGCCTGGAGGGCGGGGAGTTCGGCGAGGTGTCCGAGACCTTCCGGGTGACGCTGGGCGACCTTCACGACCAGCTCGTCGCGTTCCGCGACGCGCGGGACCGCCGCGAGGTGCCCGACCTCTCGGGCCGGTGGGCGCGCGTCCTCTACACGACGTTCCTTTCGTATCTGGAGCCGGAGCAGAGGGCCACGG